>JAOUME010000116.1 GCA_029881655.1 Deltaproteobacteria bacterium
CGATTATCGGAAAAAAGAAATTGAGTTGATGGCTTCTGTTTTCAGCGACCCCTACACTCTATCAAATCAATATATAGAACCAGATTGCCAGCAATACAATCCAGCAGATTACGAAGAAGACGATGGAAACGCGATAACTACTCCAATATTTAAACATATAGAATTTAAGTTTTTTAAGGGCATACGATCTGGTGGAGGGAAAAATCAACTATTTGTATTATCCGATGCAGGGATGGGGAAAACATCCCTTCTTTCTATTATTTGGTTAAATTCATTATCGAGGTTCTGGCCTTCTAGCCACAAGTGCATCTTGCTAAAACTTGGCAACACAACTTTAAATGATATCAGAAAAATAAACGTCAAGAAAAACTGCATACTTTTATTAGATGCATTAGATGAAGACCCAATGGCATGGGGGGATGTTGAAAGTAGAGTCCGTCAAATCTTGCAGGCTTCTGAAAATTTTTTCAGAGTTATAATCACCTGCAGAACCCAGTTTTTCTCAGGGGGAGAAGATCCATTCAACAGGTTAGGCCATTTAGAAGTTGGCGGTTATCTTTGTCCTGTTATTTACTTGTCACTTTTCAACAATGAAAAAGTTCAAGAGTATCTTAACAAATCATTTCCTCAAAAATCAGTTAATGACAAATTGAAAATTGTACAAATCAGTAAGCTAATCAAAGAAATGGGGCATTTGAAATTTAGACCAATGCTTTTGGCACATGCGGAAGACTTACTTCAATCTAACAATGAAAGTTGGACAGAATTTAAGGTTTATAAAGCTTTAACGGAAGCATGGCTTCATCGGGAAAGAAGAAAAGCAGTTTGGGACAAATTGCAGAAAACACCAGGCATTAATGATTTACTTGATATTTCAATGGATGTTGCATTTGCTATACAGAAATCAGATGGGGGAGCCTTAAGCGAAAAAAACCTTTCAGGCTTAATAAAATTTAATCCAAAAGTAAATTATCTCCAGTTAATGGATATTGGAGGACGATCGTTTATTAATAAAAATTCTCAAGGAGAATACCGTTTTTCGCATTACTCCATTCAAGAATTTCTACTAGCATATGGAATAATTTTTAAAAAATTTAATAAGCCAAACAGCGTTAAAGGAACTGATCAGATTGTAAAGTTCATTTATAGCTTTTTGATCGATAATAAAAAACAGATAATGAATTTCCCTTGGAATGTTCTAGAGTTAACCTCCATATCTTTTAGGAGCTTTGATTTATCCTCCTTTGACCTAAGGGGAGTTTTTCTAAGAAAAGCTGATTTTTCAGATGCAATTCTCGATAACGCAAAACTAAGGCGAGCAGATTTAAGAGGTGCTAATCTAAAAGAAGCATCTTTAGAGAATGTTAGTTTCGACGCTGTTATTTATGATGAAAATACAAAATGGCCAGATGATCATGGTTGGCCAATTAAAGGTTACTATATTGGTCCACTTTCTAATTTGGAAGGAGCAGACTTGTCAGGTGTTGATCTTAGCGAAGTTAGTTTTTACCGAGCTATTCTTAATGGCGCAAATTTCAGCGAATCACAATTACAAAACTCAACTTTTCAAAATTCATCCTTAGTAAATACAAATTTTTCTTATTCTACGATTGACAATACTGAATTCACATCTTCCAGAATCACAAATGCAGACTTTTCTAACTGCAGTGGAGAGTATGTATCCTTCACTGACATGACAATTGATAACGTTAATTTTGTTGAGGCAATATTGAATTATGCCAACTTTAAAAGGTCTGTATTGAAAAACATAGACTTTAATGGTGCGGAGCTCCAAAATGCAACATTCGAGTTGGCTACATTCAAAACTGTCTCATTTAGTCACGCAGACTTAACAGGTGTTGACACTATTTCGGTTGATCAACTTGAGGAGTTAGACATGCAAGGGGCAATATTACCAGAAGGTCTAATGGTGGAGTTAGAAGATAACAGTTATGAAGGCTCATGAAAATTAACTATATAAGTATGCTTTGAATCGAATAATTGACTGTTTATTTTCATCTTATTAGGGAAAGTTAAAGTTATCAAAAGCCAAACAAGCGCATTAACGCAGACGGGAAGACCTTTCGCGGCGCTGACGCGGGAAGTCTGGTGGCCCGCTGGTTATGCGAGACGTTAGCGCTCCAACTATATTGAGAATTTATTAATGCAAGAAAAGTGTATCGTTTTTTCAGACATTTATGACCAATACTATTTAAAGATTCAAAATTACCTGAATCGGCTTGTTGGTGACCAGGAAGCTGAAGAGGTAACTCAGATTGTCTTTGTAAAAATCAGCCAGAAACTCGATAGCTTCAAAGAAAAATCGAAATTATCTACTTGGCTATACAGAATTGCCACAAATGCAGGTTTGGACAAATTGAGATCGTCCTCCTACAAATATTCTTCAACCGGTCCTATAGCCCCGTTTCCAATACATACTGCTGAAACAGAACATGCTATATTTGAAAATACCAACAATAAACACTCACTTGACAGTAAACTTATTAAGAGTGAAATGAATGAATGTATCAGAGAATTTGTAGACAAACTTCCTTCTGACTATAGAGCAATTATCGTCCTAAGTGAATTTGAAGGCTTTACCAACAAAGAGATTGCAGATATCCTCCAAATCTCTATAGCTACAGCAAAGATACGCCTCCATCGGGCCAGAACAGAACTAAAAAAGAGTCTAGAGAACGGTTGTGATTTTTATTTCGATGAACACAATGAGTTTGCTTGTGATCGAAAACATTGAAAAACCAAAATATTAAACAAACGTAAATTAAGGTGTATCCTTTGCCGACTCATCTCCGTCTAACATACCCATAAGCCCTATAATAGAGCTTTTTGAGTAGTTAATATTAACATTAAACGGAGATGAAAATGACAGAAAACAAATGTTGTAGTTCCGCGAAAGAAAAACAAGGAAACGCAGGGCACGAATTAGTCAAGATTGAAAAACCGACCAATACCTGTCAGATGTGTGAAGATTATTCAAAAAACAATGAGCAGAAACCTGTTGCTATCATGTGTTGCGAGGGAGCTTGCCTAAGAGGTGAAATTGCGAGACAAGCAGCAAATATTTTATGCTATAAACTTGCATCGGACAAAACAGTTCGTATTTGCCTTGGTGGTGCATTTACAAAAGACACAGGACAGAGAAGTCTTGTTAGGGAAGCCAGCAAATTAATAGCCATTGAGGGTTGTTTCTTAGAGTGCTCAACCCGTATGATGAAAGGAGTTATTCCTGGCCTTGATCCAAAAGTAATTATCGCCGATTCGCTATATTCTTTTGATCAAAATCTTTTTAGTATCAATGAAATGCCAGAAGAGGAGATTCGTATTCACGCACAAACAGTGGCAGACAAATTATTTAGTGATCTGTAATCACAAGATATTTATTACAAATAATACACTAACCGGGATTGGGAAATCATGACAACAAGCTCATTTTTTCTCAATTTCGGTCGGTTTATGAGTTGAAAATACTACTGTAATTTTCATATCGAAATCAAACTGCGCTAACAATAAAATCCAGCGGAACAAAAGAGGCGGTTTTTTTGAAAGTAAAAATCTTTTGCGTATACGGTGCTATCTGCCAAAATCGAGCTGCTCTTTTGCTCCGCTGATTTAGACGTTATACCTAAAATTGCCTGATATTGAGGAATATGGCTAATGGATAGAGTTTTTCTTTATATATTTGGCGCAGGTGCAAGTTGCCAAGTTCTGCCTTTGGCTGCTAATTTTTCGGCTCGCTTAGCTGATTGTGCAAGAGCCCTAAAAGATATAGGGCCAGAAAAACCCAAAGATAACGGCCCCAAAAAAGTTTGGTATGAAGATCATAATTCCTTCCTTCAAGCTATAACATGGCTTGCTCAAGAGTCTTCAAAGCATTATTCTGTTGATACGTTTGCTAAGAAATTGTTTTTTCGCAGAGATAATAACAATTTAAAAAAGCTTAAAGCTGTTCTTTCAGCTTATTTAGTTATAGAGCAAACCAAAAACAATGTTGATCAAAGATATGATTCATTTTTTGCAAGTATTCTTAATCATGACAGTGTCGGAAATTTAAGTCTACCTGACAACATTCGCATTTTGACTTGGAATTACGATACTCAACTCGACAAAGCTTATTATGGATTTTGTGAAAATATAAGTTCAGTTACAGAACATATAACATTTAATAAAAACATATATCGAGTTAATGGGTATTGCGGTACTCATCCGCAAGTACACATTGGCCAAACTTTCAATAAAATGCTAAAAGGTCACAACGAAACAATAGCACTTCAAGCAGGTGTAGAAATATATAAAGAATACATGGCAGGTCAAACTTCAGTCCCCGCAGATATTAACTTCGCCTGGGAAGACCCTACACAAAATAAACTCAAGAATGCTGGTGTAAATATTTTGTCAGATGTTACTGATATTGTTGTAATTGGGTATTCATTCCCATACTTCAACCGAGAGATTGATGATATTATATTTAGTAATTTTGGGAATTTATTCAGTGTGTATTTGCAATTTCCAGCAGGATTTCATGCTGCAATTGAAGAAAGAATAAAAAAATTCCTCATTAACGATGTGCAAATTACCCATGTCGAAAGTTCAGATTTGTTTTTTATCCCTGCCGATTTGTAAGACAAATAAAATGGTATAACAAACGGCTTCACGCGGAAAATTTGGCCTGTGGCCAATTTTCCGGTGAGCCTTAGCGTTAGGCCCCAAAAAAATGAATCTATCCCGATTTATATCTACGACTGATGGCATTATTGAATCACTTACATTTGCCAGGGACGATTTAAGGGCATTACAAACATACGGTCGCATCCGGTATAGTATCGATTTTGCTTATCTGTTCTCAATCATGTTTGACCGGCATGATATTAAACAGGAACCAATTCGACAGCTTTTAGCTGATAAACCATCATGGATGCATTTCTGTATTTCGAGGGCCTCTTTTTTAGAGTTTTTAGATGCATTGTGCCACTCGGCTAGGTATGCAGCTATGCTTAAAGGAGGCAACCGTGATCTCAAGATGTTTGCCAACTCAGTTGCTACTGCTTTTTCACTACCCTTTGAGAGCACGATCACATCTGAAGAGATGTTATCGCAACTAAAAAAACTTACAGATGACCCGGCATTTGAGACTGGTCACAAAGCGATATCTCAGTTCATAAGGTTGTTACGAGATGGGACGTTAGAAGGTCTGGAGAATGAAACGGGACATGGTATTGATGAACGATTTTTTGAAGAATTTGAAAAACAATTAGAGTTTATGATTAAAACGCGTGGTACGCGTGACGTAAGAAACCAACGCGACCTTAAATTTCATTATGGAGTTGATGCAGCAAACCTTGTTTTAACAATGATGGCAGCCGAAGGTGAGCCATTATATTTTCTTACTCCCTTAGCATTAGGACGTTTTGCTGCACAGTACCAGTTTCAACATGGCAGTAAGTTGAGAACCGTAATATCCGCTCTTTTCATAAACAAACTTATAGATGATTCAAAATCACAAAATTTGGATGAGGCTGTCTTGAAAGAGCAAGTATTTCAGGCGTTTCAAAATATCACCTCATCTACAAAACCTGGAATTGATGTGACCATGTACCACAATACATTTATTTCTTATGGGGGGCCAGACGAAGCGTTCACAAGTAAATTGCATGATGCCCTAGTTACTTCAGGAGTTGAATGCTGGTTTTTCCCTGTACACAGCATTCCAGGCAAGAAGCTGCATCGTACAATGCGAGAAGGAGTAAACCAGCACGAAAAAGTTGTTTTGGTTTGTTCAGAAGCATCGCTTAATCGGCCCGGCGTTCTCAATGAAATTGAAGAGACACTCCAAAGAGAAGCTCGCGAAGGTGGCAAGGAGATACTGATTCCAATTACACTGGATCAACACGTATACACAGAATGGGCTCCTTCATATCCTGATATAGCGCAGGCTGTGCGAGACAAAGTAATTGCTGATTTTAAAGATTGCCATATAGATGCAGGGAAGTTTGATGCGTCATTAAGCAGGTTACTAGTGGGACTAAGAAAATAGCAGGCCTAACCAGCCCATTAACGCAGACGGGAAGAACGTTTGCGGCCTGACGGTTTAGGTTGGTGGCCCGCTGGTTATGGGAAACGTTAGCCTAAAAAATAAAATTAGGATTAGGGGGTCAAATCTTTATCCTTGACAGATAGCCATATCTCTTTAAAAAAATCTCCTCCACCTTTCTTTCTAGATTCATAGGGTCAGGTCTTGAAAAAAATATGGAAAATGATATTTCAAGACCTGACCCTATCACTTTCGACCCATTACGCTGATATTGTCATGGATCTGTTCGACCAGCTCTCTGGTCGGGACGACGATCAGGGCCCGGACCTGACGCTGATGGCCTTCCAGCAGTTTCTGGAGAATCGGCAGGACAAAGGCGGCCGTTTTACCGGTGCCGGTCTGGGCCAGCCCCATAATATCACGACCTTTAAGAATCTCGGGGATAGCCTGATCCTGAATGGGGGTCGGTGTTTCGTAGCCACAGGCCTCAATACCGCCAACTATCTCTTGATCAAACTCAAACTTTTTAAACTCATTTGCCTTTCTCTCTTATGCCAATGCCGTGCGTCTGTCACTTGGCGATGTATTTTTTCAACATTTGCATGGATTCGGTAGAATCCCACTTGACCGCACCGAGGAATTTTTCCCGAACCACTCCTTGTTTGTCAATGATGTAGGTTTCCGGCACTCCGGTTACGCCGTAAGCTTGTGACACCATGCTTTTTTGATCAATGAGAATGGGAAAGGTGGTGCCGATTTTTGCGGCCATGGCATCGGCAAGGGAAGGAGACTCATTATTGATAACAGACAGCATAGTGAATGTGTCGTTCGGCATGAAGGTGTGAACCATCTGCATGGAAGGCATCTCCTCCCGGCAAGGCGGGCACCAGGTGGCCCAGAAATTGAGAAAAACCACTTTCCCCTTAAGTTCGGAAAGATTCCAGGTCTTTCCCTTGGTGTCCACAAGAGTGAATTCCGGGGCCGGTTTGCCGACTTCCGCTATATCTTGTCGCTGGCCGCAGGCGACAAGCAGGAAGGTGAAGCAAATTATTGCGACTGGGAAAAATATTTTTTTCATAATTAGTGGTCTCCAAATAAGTACGCACTATGGCGTGGGCTATCAGTGTTTCGCCAGGGGAAATGGCTCTCCCCTGGCGAAAATAAAAAAGACTTAGACCGGGGAGCCGTTAATCTTCAACCCCGACGGACTATCTCGGGTACTGCGCCTCAATTTCAGCTTCGAGCAACTGTTTTAACTGTATGTGGCCAAAGTTTACCAGCGGCTTGCCATTGACAAAAAAGCCAGGTGTTTTTTTGACGTTGAGGGTTTCTGCGTCGGCAAGATCCTGGGCGATGATCTTGCCGATCTCCGGGTCGTTCATATCGTTCTTAAGTTTTTCTATATCAAGGCCGACCCTTGGGAGAAATTGCCATGCCAATTTCGGTTGCGGGTTATGGTGGCTCGCCCAATAGGGTTGGGTTTGATACATGATCTCCAGAGTTTCCCAGTATTTCCCTTGTTTTTTCGCTGCCTCAAGAATTTTGACAAAATAATCTGCGCCGTCATGGAACGGCGCATATCTGAGAATAAGTTTTATTTTACCCGGGTGCTTAGCCATCAGCTTCTTCACGAAAGGATAAAAAGCGCTGCAGGTTTCGCAGGCAGGGTCCATGAATTCGACAAGATAGACTTTTGCCTCTTCGCTGCCAAGGGTCGGGGAATGTTTGCGCACAAAGATTTCAGCATGTTCCTGGGCCAGGAAGCCGATATTTTTTGTCTGCTGACTTTTATATAAATAACCGCCAAGCACAAACAAAAGAACCAGAAAAATTCCTGTAATTATGACTATATATTGTTTTTTCATCGAGAAAACCTCCTGTTGAGCATGAATAACAGAGCTAAAATGGTGGAAAAGGCTAGCAAAGAAAGCATCGGAATCGATAAAAATCCGAGCAGGGTTATATATTCCTCGGTGCAGGATACCCCCTTACTGCAAGGCTGTAATTTGTCCGGGATAATTCCGGTATAGAGAAGATTGTGGTACAGGGCGACAAGCCATCCAGCCGCAGCAACAGGAAAGGCATATCGCACCACGCTTTTATCGTAGGAAAAGAGCCCGGTTGCAAAAATGAAAACCAGGGGAAACAGAAAAATCCTTTGATACCAGCATAAGACACAGGGAGCAAACTCCATTATTTCACTAAAAAATAAGCTCCCCAGTGTTGAAATGGTCACGACCAGCCAACATATGAAGATGATGTTCCAATTGGTATTGGACGCATTGTCTGAATGATTCATTTGTACTGTTCTCCAAAATCGGTGGAGTGCAAAAATCCCAACCGGTGGTTTCATGCCTGTGAACGGTTCCGGCGGATTCGGAATTGATGCCCTGGGCAAGAGGGTACTCCGTTTGGACTCCGCAGGAGTGCCCAAGAGGCGGGTAGGGTTCTGTGTTAAAAGAAAGGTGAAATCAGGAGTGTTCTGGGGGATAGTCGATGGGGAGCACAAAGGCGGCAAGGGGACGCGAAAGCAGATGCCCAACAGGCCAGGATGAAAAAACCGGCCGGAAGGAGATATCGGCGAAGAGGGGCAGGTGCAGACTTAAACAGAAGAGACAGAGGCACTCCGGGGATGTGCAGGGAGCCTGGGGCAATTCATTGCTCTGTCCGGAAGGCAAACAACAGGAGTCAGCCGGGCCGGGAGAGGAGAGGGCAGCGTCAGCACAGGTTGCGCCGCTCATGGAGAGAAAAGTAAGGAGCAGAACCGCGAAGGCAATGGGTCGGAGATTGAGTGTGTACATGCGAAAAAAAATATACTGTGTCTTGATGCCTCTGTCAATAAAGGAAGAGCGCCTTCCACCTGAAGAATTAGGGGGGATAAGGGGGGCTAATCTTTATCCTTGACAGATAACCAAGAGCCCTAGGAGCCCTGGGGCCAGGTCCCGAAAAATAAGAAAAAGGACATATCAAGACCTGCCCCTCATCACTTGAGCAAAGAATCGCTGATCAGGCTTAAAGATCTTGCCTGATTTTCAAGACAAAGACATTTAGTCAGCAACCCGAAAGTGTGGTCAAATCCTTTGCCTTGACAATTCATGCCGGGCCTGCCTTATATATAAATAACCATCCTCTTTATATATAAAAAAATATTAAACCCATTCATGAAATATCTGCCTACTCAACTTGTCTATTTTTTCCGCAACAAAACAACTCAAAGAAATATTTTTCTCCTTCTCCGTTTTTTTCTGTACCTTATTGTTCTCATAAGCGTCTACAGCGTTATTTTCCATATTATCATGCTTTGGGAGGGGCGGACTTAC
>JAOUME010000273.1 GCA_029881655.1 Deltaproteobacteria bacterium
TTGTTGACTTAGGTACAGGAAATGGTCTACTTAACAGCCTGACCGAATCTATGGGGAAAGATGATTTCGGAGCAGTCAAAATTTATGTTGCCAGTGCTTTTTACTTAGTGTTGATTATAGCCTTATGTTTTGGGCTTGTTTGGCTTCTTGTTGCTCCACGAATTTCTTGGGCTTGGCTATTTAATACTATAACTCCACAAACGTCTGCCGAAGTTGCGCCAGCTCTTTCGGTATTTGTTTTGTGCGTCTTGATTGGGCTACCATTTGGACTCGTGTTCAAGATATATGAGAGTTATCAAGAAGGTTATATCAACGGGGGCTTGCGAATTATTGGAAGTATACTAGGGTTGGTTGGCATACTAGTCGCTATGCGTTATCAAGCCGGGTTGCCTTGGTTGGTTTTATCTATGGCAGGGTCGCCTGTTTTGGCGTCATTTTTTGGTTTTATGTGGTTGATTTTAGAACGGCGGCCTTTTTTGCTGCCTAGGATAAAAAATTTCCGTAAAACCGCCTTTATTGATATTTTTCGGAGTGGAGTTTTATTTTTCATTCTTCAATTTACAGCCGCTATTGGTTTTCAGGCGGATAGTCTTGTTGTTTCACATTTTTTAGGTGCAGATCAGGTTCCTCAGTATGCTATTCCAATGAAGTTGTTTATGTATGTTCCCGCCCTGTTAAACTTTTTCTTAGTACCACTTTGGCCGGCCTACGGTGATGCTATTGCTCGTGGAGATACATCATGGGTGGTTAAAACGTTTAAGCGTTCTCTTTATCTGTCTTTTGGGATAAGCTCCGTTATGTCTTTGATTTTGGTCTTTTTTGGAAAAATGATTATTGGGTTTTGGGTACCTGAAATTCAACTTGAATGGAGTTTTTTATTTGGACTTGGTTTATGGGTGATTTTGTTGGGAATAGCCGGGCCTCTTTCGGCTTTTCTTAACGGTGCTAATGTGATTGGTTTTCAGACCGTAATCGCTGTTTTTGCGGTTATTATTAACATAGCTTTGTCAATTTTTTTAGTACAAAAAATAGGTGTTTCAGGACCAATTTATGGTTCGGTGATTTCATGGTTTTTATTTGTGTTTTTGCCAATGACTTTTTTTATTCCACGGCTGATTTCCTCGTGGAAGTCAAAGAAAATCTTGATATAGTGAAGTGATTGATTTTTTCTTTGCTCATGAATGATTGTTAGATTTTTTTATGCTACGAAAACTAATTAACAGCCCTTTTTTATATTTGCGTTCCTTGTTATCAATCCGCAAGGCAGTAGAATTGGATGACATAGGCAAGATGTTCAATTATTTTGGCAGGCAATTTGGTTGGAAATTGCTTAGGCAAAAGGTCCGGTCTGGTTTTTCGTATTTAATTAATCCGGTTTCGTCTTTTCGTTATTTTGAATTTCCTTTTGTATTATCCGTTCTTGCCGATAACCCAGGATACTGTCTTGATGTTAGTTCTCCCAGATTATTTAGCTTTTACGTTGCCGAAAAAAAACATCCATCATCCATCTGGATGATAAATCCTGACCAAGAAGACATGCAACTTTCTGCTGCTATAGCAAGAAGGTTGGGGGTTTCAAGCATCAAGGTTGATTCGTTCGATGTTAGTATTTTAGAGGGCTTTCGAGACTTTTTTGATACGATATGGTCTATTTCTGTGATTGAGCATATTTCTGGAGAATATGATGATCGATATGCTGTTCGCAAAATGTACGCTGCTCTCAAACCAGGAGGGCGTTTAATCCTTACTGTCCCTGTGGATCGTTTTGATTGGGATGAATATCGTGATGAGAATTACTATAGTATTCAAAAAGAAAAGGAGGGATTAAAAGGATATTTTTTTCAAAGGCATTACGATAGAGCAGCGATTTGGGAGCGACTTGTCTATGCGATCGGTGATGAGCCGTCAACTGTACGCTGGTTTGGAGAAAAAAAAGCAGGTCACTTTTCTGAATATGAAAAAAGATGGCTTCGAGAAGGAAATAAAGTTACAGTTGATGATCCGGTTGATTTTTCCGAAAATTATAGGGAATACTCATCTTGGGAAGGAATGCCTGGTCGGGGAGTTTGTGGGTTAGTTTTTGAAAAGCCTTGTGAAGATTTAGTAGAATATGAGAATTAAGAAACGCGGCTTAGCTTTTTTTTTTGATGACAGATAATGAAGCGATGGCGTCTATTTGCACGGCAAATGATATACCATTGTTGATGGTAAGGTAAGGAATAAATATTGTGAAGAAGCTTGTAGCCCAATTTATCTTAAATTCATTGTTAAAAAAACGTTCAAACAATCTCTTAAATCGAGTGAAAAATTTCATTCTGAAGAAAGCGCGGTTTCTGTTGGTGAAAATGGGCGACCCTTTAGTCTCCTATAACTTACATGGTGTGCGATTGGCTTTACCGTTGTCTCACGATTTGCCACTCATACAAAAAAGATACACATATTACTCGACAAATGTA
>JAOUME010000274.1 GCA_029881655.1 Deltaproteobacteria bacterium
CTCATGCCCTTTAGAAATTAACGTTTGACGCAAATCAGGGTCCAGGGCTAATCTCATTATTCCATCAGCAATCTGTGTTACATTGTATGGATCGACCTGATAAGCAGCTTCCCCGGCTACTTCTGGTAAAGAGGTGATGTTTGAAGTCAATATAGGACAGTCGCACCGAAAAGCTTCCAACACAGGCAAACCAAAACCTTCAAGTAATGACGGATATAGCGCAAAATCTGCTAGTGAGTACAGCCCTGGCATGTCGTCGTAAGGGATGTGCTCCAAAATATGTACACGTTGATAAAAATCGAAATCTTTGTCTCGCACAATAGATTTTGTCCCCCATTGCTGTCCTCCAGTAATTACAATATCATGAGGTATCTCTCTCTTAATGGTATCAAAGGCTTCCAAAATTCGAAAAATATTTTTCCGAGGGGATAGTGAAGTTGGGCAGAAAATGAAGTTTTCAGGGAGGTCATATTTCCTTCTTATAGCATCTCTTTTACTTTGATCCCTAACTCTTTGATAGTTTGACGAGCAACTTTGATAACTTACCCTAATCTTATCTGGGTTAGCATTAAGAATACGAATTGTCTCATCGCGTGTATATTCAGAATCAGTAAACAGGCAGCTAGATTCTTTTACCGCACGAGCTATCATGATCTTCATGTACACGGTCTCAAAAAAACGATAGGGACGTAGCTGATCGTCAAAATACCCTAAGTCATGCAATATGACTCCTGCGCGACAAGGAAGAAATAAGGGAATCGTCCCCTTCATAAATAAAGCTATATCAATACGGTCTTTCTTCAAAGCTTGTGGCAACCAGATATGATCCCATACGAAACGATTTTTTAGCTTGAAGCTGCGCTTGAATGTGGATAAGGCAAATAAATCCTCATGAGATGGGTCGTTAAAGTATAGATAAACATCATGTTTTGTGCCCGTAAGCTGAATAGTTTTACGTGTTAACTGCAATATAATTGTTGAAATCGCGTAAGACCCTCCTTCTAATCCACGCATTGAAATACCTATTCGCATAATTATGTCTCCAATAAAAGGTAATAACACCATGCAGCTAAAGATGCGTATTTTATCATTTCATCATATTCCAAATAATGGCGCTTTTTTATTTGCTTACTCACTTTTAGAATTGTTCCAACAAGAATTTAATGAATTCGATGTCAAGATACTTGATTACAAGTCAAATCGTCTTGCTACCTATGAATATCTAAAGCGATTCAAGTTTTTCCAGAACCCCCCCTTGTTTTATATGATGCGCGCCCGCATGTGGAGAAAGCAGATCGAGACATATTTTGAGTTGGATTCTGACATTCCTCATTTTGTAGGAGAAAAAAAACTCCAAGAATCTTTTTTCAATAAATATGATGCGCTTGTCGTCGGCATGGACACCTGGTGCATCACTAACGGTACTGAGCGCCCCAAATTTCCTAACATCTACTGGCTGCCTGAGAATATACCTGTCCCCAAACTTGCTTATGGTGTTTCTGCATATAACTCTGATCTAAACTTGATTGAACATTCTGCCAAACAGGTCAGCGCTTATCTCGATGGTTTTGACATCATTGGTGTCCGTGACCATTTTACATATCAACTTGTCCAGAAATATAGGAGTAGACGGGATGGATTGGTGGAGATAATCCCGGACCCAACGTTTATGTACGATTTCAGAAATACGAATGTTGTCGCTAAATTGAAGTCCCTGGGAGTAGACCTCAACCGACCGATATTGGGAGTGCTTTTATTTGGGAATAATGCGCTAACAAACAGAGTATTAACTCACTATAAGTCTAAAGGCTATCAGATTTTGGCAATGAGTATGTATAATGCAAAAGCCGATTTCAACCTGGGGCATATCTTAACGCCCTTTGAGTGGGCAGAGGCTTTTCGTTACTTCTCATTTTGCATTGGGGACCGTTTTCACGGCACAATTTTTTGTCTATTAAATCAAACCCCGTTTGTCAGCATCGAAAAAGACATCCATTTACCTAAAAGCCAGAGCAAAACATTAGATTTGTTGGTTGGTTTTGGACTTGAAACTTGCTATCAAAACCCGGCGGACAAAGATTTCAATGTTGATTTCTTGCTCAGCCACGCAAACCAAATTGAAAAGTCTTGGGAAAGTAGTTTCAAACCTGGCATTCAGGCAAAGATAATTGCACAGAGACAAGCCCATTTTGAGTTTATCTACAAGATGAAAAAAGAGCTTCATAAACTGGGCTTTGAAAACATCTCTTCTGATAGTTAGCCTCTGAAAACATGATTTCATCACATCACACCTTTGGCCTACGCCAAACAACCAGGAACATTCTGTTTAATGGTATCAGCTTTATCTTTAGCGTATTGATTGGCTTTTGGTATACGCCCTTTCTTCTTTCTCGCTTGGGCAGCGAGCTGTTTGGTTTTATCCCTTTGGCAAATTCAGTTACCAGTTATTTTAC
>JAOUME010000275.1 GCA_029881655.1 Deltaproteobacteria bacterium
AAGCTCTCAATACATCAGTGCCCTATTGTTGACCTCGCCCTATTCTCAAGGTGATACCACGATTCAAATCGAGGGACAACTCGTATCGCGAGGTTACGTCGAGCTGACCATGCGGCTGATGGCCGATTTCGGGGTTAAAAGTCACTGGCTTGAACGGAACTCCTTGTTAATTCCGGCAAACCAATCCTACCAATCCAGGGATTTCGAGGTCGAAGGCGATGCTTCCTCTGCTTCTTATTTTCTGGCAATGGCTGCCATTACAGGTGGTGAAATCCTCATCAAGGGGATTTCAAAGGATACCTCACAAAGCGATTTTGGCCTCATAGATATTTTAGATGAAATGGGTTGTGAAATCGCGTGGGAAAAAGAGGGGGTTCGGCTGATCGGTGGAAAACTAAAAGGCATCGAGGTCGATATGAACAGCATGAGCGATGTTGCTCAGACTTTAGCGGTCGTCGCTCTTTTTGCCGAAGGTAAAACCAGGATCAGAAACGTCGCCAATATGAGAATCAAGGAGTGCGACCGCATCAGCGCGATGGTCGCTGAACTTGGAAAACTCAACGCTCAGGTCGAAGAATTCCCAGATGGTCTCTCCGTCCAGGGGATGGGGAATTATCATGGCGCCAGTCTTAAAACCTATGATGATCACCGTATGGCCATGTCACTTTCCTTGGCCGGTTTAAAGATTCCGTCCGTTAAAATTTTAGATCCATCCTGTGTCTCAAAAACCTTTCCTGAATTTTTCGATTATTTTTTACCTCTGGTTCAACCCTTGAGCTAAAATCAAATGGAATTAAACCGACTTGAGCTTTGGTCCATGAACAATCCTATCAGGAGATGGCTTCAAAAACAGGTTGAGTTTCGCCTCTTCAATAAATTATTAGTAACGCGCCAAATCGATCCAGCCGGCAAACGCGTCCTGGATTTGGCATGTGGTTCCGGCTACAGCCTAAAACTCATTTCAGAGGGCTTTAAACCCTCTTATTTAGCCGGGTTTGACATCATGTCACGACAGATTCACTTGGCAAGAAACCGCTTTGCCAAATACGGTAGCCTGTTTCAAGGCGATCTGACGAAACTGGGCATAAAAAACGAATGGTTTGATCTTGTGATCGGTTTTGGTATTTTACATCACCTTGAAGATCTTAATATGGCCATCAGTGAAATATCCAGGATCACGAAACCGTGGGGTTATCTCTTGATCGAAGAGCCTAACGCCTATGCCAGCGAATTCTTCAGAAAATTCATCCGTTTTAATATTCCTAAGGCCGGCGCTTTTTCTTTTGATGATCTAAACAGACGAATGGAGAATAAAGGATTTGTTTTATTGGACTCCAAAACGATTCTTTTACCTTGTTTTAAGGCCTGTCTGTTTCAAAAACAGCTTTAATCTTCTTGGGGGATTTCTATCCAGGGAGCCAAATATTTGCTCAGTTCGTCTTTAATGGATTCAGTACAGGGACCGACCAGGACGAAATAGGTTTGAGCCTGATCAAAGATCGTCTTTAAAGTTTCTTTGATTTGACCGAGTTGAAGATTGTCCAGGCTACTTAAAATAGTCTTGCTGTCTTGAAAATACGGGAATATTTCATGACCCACCGCTTCGTAGAGATGGCCGCTGGCATTATCCAGGTAACAGTCAAGAAAGGTTTTATATCTTTTTTTGACCAGATCCAGTTCGCTCTTCAGCACCCCGTTTTCACAGAGGTCACGAACAAGGTGACACAAGCTGTCCATCAAGGCGGATAGATTCTCGGTACTGACCAGGGTGTTGATGTTAAAAACCGCGCCCATGTCGTAATAACTTAAAGATGCCGAAATATCATAGACCAGCCCCTTCTCCTCTCTGATAATCCGTTGTAGCCGGCTGCTTGAACCATCATCGAGAAGCCGATTAATGACTTGAAGACTTAATTTCAGTTCAGGATTTAAATCCGCGATAGGAAAAGACCACTGAATCTGAAACTGATTATCCTTGTCAAAGACAAACCGCAACTGCTGGCCGGGCTTTGGACAGGCTAAGCGCTGGTGTATCTTTTCCGTGTGGATGGCTCGGGTTGGTCAAAAACGGATTGGATGATCTCCTCTGCTTTTTTATCATCGAAATCCCCGGCAATCCCCATGATCATATTGCCTGGTTGATAATAATTCCTAAACCAGTCGTAAAGCTCATCGGACTCAATCTGATTGATGGTTTCCAGATTCCCGATTATCGGCAATCCCAAAGCATGATCATTCCAGAGACCTCTGGCGGATAAGCTCTCGATATCGATGATTTGCCTTTCTTCGTTATATTCCGAGAGGATTTCCTCCGAAATGACCTTCCTCTCGATTTTCAGATCCCTGAAAGCCGGGAATCGTAAAAACTGACAAAAACGCCTGATCCCCTCTTCCAGAAAGTCTCGGTGAACCTTGATCCAGTATTCGGTGTAATCGTTACTGGTC
>JAOUME010000276.1 GCA_029881655.1 Deltaproteobacteria bacterium
GTTATCGAGATTCCTCCGACCGCTCCGTGAATAATTCTGACACTGACCTCATCATTGCCCAGGTTTTTCAGTGAATCCGTTAAGGCTTCAAGAGAGCCGATCACATCAGCCTTGATGATGAGCTTAAGTTCCGCTTTTTCGCTTTGCTTGACCACGTCAAACACGTTTTCCAAGGATACTTTATCCTGCTTTGACTGTAGTCTTTCCTTCTCCTTCTCAGCTCTGAGGGAAGCGATCTGGCGGACTTGTTTTTCGTCAGAGCCGACATTAAACGGATCTCCTGAATGGGGAATGCCGTTTAGACCAACAATCTCAACTGGTGTCGATGGTGGAGCCGCGAGTAGTTTTTTCCCATGTTCGTTCCACATACCCCGAACCTTTCCGAACTCATTTCCTACGACATAACAGTCACCAATCTTAAGCGTGCCGCGCTGGATCAGGATGGTTGACGCGTTTCCTTTGCCTTTATCGACTCTGGACTCGATAACGACCCCCTCTGCCAGACAGTCCGGGTTAGCTTTAAGTTCCATGATCTCCGCCTGAAGTTGGATGACTTCCAGCAGTTTATCGACACCTTCCCCCGTGTGGGCTGAAACTTGGATCATTGACGTATCGCCTCCAAAGGACTCAGCTATAAGTTCCAGTTCCATAAGTTGCTGAATAGTCTTGTCGGGATTGGCATCGGGTTTGTCGCATTTATTAATGGCGACAATGATAGGTACGCCGGCAGCTTTGGCATGGTTAACGGCTTCCTTCGTTTGAGGCCTGGGACCATCGTCAGCGGCAACCACTAAGACAACGATGTCGGTTACGTTCGCGCCTCTGGCCCTCATCGCAGTAAAAGCTTCATGCCCGGGAGTATCTAAGAAGGTGAAGCTTCCTTGTTCCGAGTCAACTTGATAAGCCCCGATATGTTGGGTAATACCGCCCGCTTCAGCGTCCGAAATCTTACTGCTTCTGATTTTATCCAAAAGGGAAGTCTTGCCGTGGTCAACATGACCCATGATAGTCACGACTGGCGGTCTCGCGACCAGATCTTTTTCCTGGTCCTCTTCCTGCACGATACTATCCTCAATCGATTTACGCTCGATCTTGATTTCGATATTATGCTCCTCCGCCACAAGCGCGGCAGTCTCGCCATCGATTGTTTGAGTGATGGTTGCCATAATATCTAAAGACATCAGCGTTCTGATGATGGCGGAAACTTTAACGCCGATTAGTGATGCCAATTCGCCGACTGTGACGCTTTCACCGACGACGATTGCCTTTTTCCTGGGGGAAAACTGATGTTTTTGCTCGGGAGGTTCCTCTCCGGCAAAGCCCCCTCTTTGTTTCATCCATTTCCCGGGGCGCTTCTTGGTTTGGTGCCTCTTTTTCTTTTTGGTATCCCCAGAAAAAACAAACTGCTCCCGGTGAAAAGTCTGAGGAGCCGCTTCAGTTACATCCTCAACTACATCTTCATCTTCATCGTCATCGTTAAAAACGGCAATTTTTCCCGACTTGATATCTATTTTACGAGGTAGTTTCTCCTTTTTAATAAAACCAATTTTCTTTTTCGGTGAATCGTCATCATCGTCATCATCAAAGTCATTAACAGCGATCGTTTTTTTTATTTTCTCCACCGGGGATTTTTTTCTTTCTTCTTTTTCTTTAATGACCGTTTTGTTATCTGCGCTTATTTTATTTTTAACCGATACCTTTGCGGATTCTTTTGTGAGGTCTTTCTCTTTTTGCTTTGAATCTGGTTGCTTTGTATCTTTTTGCTTTGAATCCGGTTTTTCCCTGAGGGAAATAACCCTTTTTCTGACTTTGCCAGAGTCTTCACTTTCAGAAGTTTGTTCATTTTTTTTCAAACTAGCCACTTTAATTGTGCCGGGTTCTGGTTTTTCGTTCTCTTGTGCCGGTTCTTTTTCTTTAGGGACGGCGCGGGATTTTTTTGTAGAGATGATCCTTCTTGGCTTGTGGATTTCGCTGGTTGCGGGCTGGGTTGCTTTTTCGTCTTTTTTGACCGGCTTTTTGAGATCCAACTTAATTTGCGAAATTTGCTCTTTGGTTAGTTCCGTAAAAATATCCTGAACCTTAAAGCCTAAGCTGGCTGTTCGATCAATCACATCTTTCGCGGGGATGCGTAGTTCCTTGGCAAGTTCAAAAACCCTTATTGTCATAATTCTCTTAACTTAAATTTATTTTGATCAAAATGCGCTTTAACCACGCATTATCTTAACTCTTTATTGCTGAAAGTCTAAATAAAATCAGATTTTCAGGTCATGTTAGCCTGGAACGTCCTCTTCGGTTTCCTTTTTCTCTTGAGGATCAACCTCTTTTGCCTGGGTTTCAATCTTAGACGTGTCCTCGGTTTCCTTTTTCTCTTGAGGATCAACCTCTTTTGCCTGGGTTTCAATCTTAGACGTGTCCTCGGTTTCCTTTTTCTCTTGAGGAT
>JAOUME010000277.1 GCA_029881655.1 Deltaproteobacteria bacterium
GCTTGATGAGTCTTCTTAAAAACGCTGACATTGATAAGATCGGGCTTTTGGTGGAAGACATCCATCAAAAAAAACCATGAACTTACCGCGCCTTCCCAATTCGAGAATATTTTTAATTTCAGGATTGATTCATTTTATCTTACTTGGGTTACTGGTTTTTTTTTCATTAAGATCCGTCCAGCAACCGACCTCATTTAAGGCGCTGGTTTTCTTTTCCGAGGCCGCCATACCAGTTGACGGAAGCAAAACAAAGCTTTCCGCCGCTATTGAGCGGCAAAACGCGGTGGATTTCGCGGGGGCACTTTCGCCTTTAAGCAAAAAGAAAGTCGAGAATGAGTTGGATCAGGCGGAGGCTTTGGAGGATTTCACTGAAAGTATATCTCAAGGTCAATCGTCATTGGGGAAAACCTCGTTAAAGGACCCTTCAATAACGGCAGGGAGCGATACCTTGCAGGCGGGGGACGGTCTTAAAAAGCTCAAATCCAAAGGAACTGCCGGACTCTGGATGACCAAAAGGGATCTTCTGATTTACCGGACAACGCTGGGAAAGATTGTTTCATCGAACTGGGTGCTGCCACCAATTTCCAGAAAAAAGTTCCAGATCGTTATGGAAGTTTTAATCGATCCCAAAGGCGAAATTTTGGAGATCAACAAGAAAAAGAGTTCGGGGCTGGCGATTCTGGATGCCGCCGCAGAAAGAGCGATCAGGGGCTCGACGCCTTTCCCCTCCTTCCCATCATCCTTTGGGGATCAAAAGCAGTTTAGGGCTATTTTCCGTTTCACACCCGATCAGGTTTTAAATTAGTGGATGTCCATGATTATCTTTCATTGGAAATGCTGGAATTTGGGTGATAGTTTATTGGCCGGGATCTTTTTCTGGGTGATGATAACGGGAAATGTTTACTCTTACGAGGAAAGCGATATCATTGATGTGACTTCGGGTAAATACGGCAGAATACAGCTATCGCTTAAGATCGATAGGGGAAAGAGTTTCAACCGAAAGGATTTGGATGAGACTGAAGCCCTATTCAAGAAATACCTAATGTGGTCGGGTTTTTTTGATTTGGTTGAGGGCAAAGGCGAAACCGATTTGACCCTGATGGTTTATCTCAAGGATCCGAAATCAATCGAAGCCATCGTCGTCAATGCCCAGACCGAGCCGGTCTATCAGTCGGAAGTCGTGATTGAGAATCAGGCTATTCAGGAAGCCTCGCTTCGGCTGATCGAGGAGATTCTTTTTTTTCTCACGAGAGAAAAAAGCTTTTTTAAATCGAGGATTTTGTATGTTGAAAAAAATCATGACGGGCGCTACCGGATCGTTTTGACCGACTGTTTCGGGGGAAAACGGAAAACTGTTCTTGATGATGGGGGGGTCAATATCCTACCCCGTTGGCGACCGGATGGGAAGGCTTTTGTCTATACCAACCTGACCAGTAAGGGCTCCAGATTGATAGAGTGGGATATGGTTGACTCCAAATCCCGGATATGGGCTCAAGGCGAAGGGACGCTCAGCGGGGGTACCTGGTCCGGGGATGCTCAGAGGATGATCGTGACACTTTCCAAGAGAGGCAATTCGGATCTATACTGGATGAACCGCGAAGGACGATTGATGGAGCGGGTGACTTACCGCTCATCAATTGAATCCAATCCGAGTCTTTCACCAGACGGTAAAAGGGTTCTTTTTGTTTCAAACCGCTCGGGGTCAGCACAGATCTACCAGAAAAATCTGGAAGAGGATACGACCTTTCGCATGACCTTTACGGGGAACTATAATGTCGATCCGAAATGGAGTCCTAATGGAGACAGAATCGTTTTTTCAGGGATCATCGAGAAACATTATCAGGTTTTCGTGATGGACAAGGATGGAATTTGGGCGCAGCAGCTAACCGACGAGGAATATTCCTCAGAGCAACCCAACTGGTCGCCGGATGGAAAACAGATTATCTATACGGTCAGTGATAATTATGAGCAGAAACTTTATATCATGAGGCAAGACGGCAGTTATAAAAGACGATTGACAAACCAACCCGATGGTGTAAATGAGTTTAATCCTTCCTGGATCGGAGGCTCAGATGAGACCTGGAATTATTAATAATTAAATATGAAAATAAAAAGCTTCCTTTATAGAGGCGCGTCAGTATCCCCGATGATCATTCTGGGATACATTATTCTGATTATTTTCGCGTCATCTTGCACCCAAAGATTATTCATGGTGGATTCCCAAAAGCGGTTGGAAATTTTGGAAGGCCGCGTTTTTCAGCTTGAAAATGAGAGACAGAGATCCCTAAAGGAGCTTAGGGAGGTATCAGCCGAGTTCAAAGTGGATATCGTTAAAAAAATCGAGAATTTTCAAAAGTCCCAGCAGTTCTTTCTAAAAGAGCTCGATCAGCTCAAAGAGGATATGGAACAAATCACCAGGGAATACGA
>JAOUME010000278.1 GCA_029881655.1 Deltaproteobacteria bacterium
TTTTAACGGCGTTAACACAGCACCAGTCGAACTCCACTGAACTGCCGATGCGGTAGGTTCCCGAACCAAGCACGATGATGCTGCGTGAATCCCCGAAGACGATATCACTTTCGGAAGCGTTGTAGGTCAGGTAGAGGTAGTTGGTCTGAGCCGGATACTCTCCCGCCAGGGTGTCGATCTGTTTAACGAAAGGTTTTAGCCCGAAATTATGGCGCATTCTCCTGATATCTCTCTCGCTGGTGCCTAAAAGTAAGGCCAGTTGGGGATCGGAAAAGCCCACTTTTTTGGCCTCTTCCAGGACCGGTTTGGGGCAGATCCCCCCATGGAAATTGCTAACCAGTTTTTCCACCCTCACGATATTGGCGATTTTAAATAAAAACCAGCGGTCGATGCGAGTCAACTCATAGATTTCATCGACGCTCATGTCATTTTCAAGAGCATAGGGGATGGAGAAGACCCTGACATCAGTGGGATTTTGAAGTTCGTGGATGATTTCCTGCTTGCTTTTCTTATTGGCGATGGCATCGGTATTGGCGACCAGGCCGTTCGCTCCGATATCCAGCATGCGGATGGCCTTTTGCAATGCTTCCTGAAAAGTTTTACCGATGGCCATGGTTTCTCCGACCGATTTCATGCTGGTCCCGATGGTTTTAGAGACTTTCTTAAATTTGTTTAAATCCCATCTGGGGATTTTTACCACGACGTAATCCAGGGCCGGCTCAAAGCAGGCCATAGTGGACAGAGTGATCGAATTTCTAAGTTCGGTCAGGCCGTAGCCAAGTGAAAGTTTGGCCGCAATGAAGGCCAGGGGATACCCGGTGGCTTTGGAAGCCAAGGCGGAACTCCTTGATAGCCGGGCGTTGACCTCGATAACCCGGTATTTATCGGATAAAGGGTCCAAAGCATACTGGATATTACACTCGCCGATTATGCCAAGGTGACGGACGGTCTTGATGGCGATTTCCCGGAGCATGTGATACTCGTGATTGGAAAGCGTCTGACTGGGAGCGATGACGATGGATTCACCCGTATGGATGCCTAGGGGATCGAAGTTCTCCATGTTGCAGACCGTGACGCAGTTATCAAAGGAGTCGCGGACTACTTCATATTCGATTTCCTTCCAACCTTTCAAATATTCCTCTACCAGAACCTGATGGGTATGCGCAAAGGCGGTCGATGCCAGTTTTTCGGCCTGTTTCTCGTTCCAGCAGACACCCGAGCCGAGCCCGCCAAGCGCGAAACCCAGGCGGATCATGACTGGATAGCCGATTTCCGAGGCAATCCCCATCAACTCGTCGATATTGCTGGCTGCTTTGCTTTGAGGGCATCGCACATCGATCTCGGCCAATTTTTCTACGAACTCTTGACGGTTTTCAGTTGCCAAAATCACATCAATCGGCGTGCCCAGAACCTTAACATCGTATTTCTGTAAGATGCCCCGCTTATCCAACTCGATGCCGCAGTTAAGAGCGGTTTGCCCTCCGAAAGATAATAAGATGCCGTCTGGTTTTTCCTTCTTGATGACGCCTTCGATGTACTCAGGGGTCACCGGAAGTAGGTAGACCTGATCAGCCAGATGATCGGAGGTCTGGATCGTGGCGATGTTCGGGTTGACCAAGACGGTATAGATCCCCTCTTGTTTCAAGGCCTTGATCGCCTGGCTTCCCGAGTAGTCGAATTCTCCGGCTTCCCCGATTTTTAAGGCGGCACTTCCCAGTACGATCACTTTTTTTACTGAATGTCTCATTTTATTTTTCGAATCGGTTGGGTGTTAAAACAGTTTGATAAACTCATCGAATAAAAATCCGGTATCTACAGGACCCGGGTAGGCCTCGGGGTGAAACTGAACTGTTCGAAAAGGCTTGGATGTGTGAATGATTCCCTCGTTGCTACCGTCGTTGGCGTTGAAAAACCAGGGTTGCCAATTTTCCGGAAGAGTCTGGTCATCAATGGCGTATCCATGATTTTGGGATGTTATATAACACCTTTTGGTGCCGACCTGGATGCAGGGTTGATTTTGGGATCGGTGGCCAAATTTCAGCTTGTAGCTTTTAGCGCCGGCGGCCAAGGAAAGCAGTTGGTGTCCAAGGCAGATCCCGAAAATGGGCTTGTTTTTCTCAAGCTGAGCCTGAATGATTTCGACGGTTTTTTCAACCCGGGTCGGATCACCCGGTCCATTGGAAATCATGATCCCATCGAATTTTTCCTTGGAAAAATCGAAATCCCAGGGAACCCTTAAAACCGAAATTCCTCGTTTTAAAAAGCTACGGATAATGTTGTTTTTACATCCTGTGTCGATGAGGATGACTCTTTTTTTGCCTTTCTCATAGAAGATAGGCTCCTTAATACTGACCTGTTCCACCAGATTTTCCATGCTGGGATCGTAAAAAGGGATATCTTCTCCCTCTAAAACCACTTTTCCCA
>JAOUME010000117.1 GCA_029881655.1 Deltaproteobacteria bacterium
GGCCATGGAGAAGGTCCAGGAGGGGTTTTTTGAATTTCTCAAGATCGAAAAGGATCCGGAATTTGAATTCATCAAACTGATCGGCCGAGAAGCCGCCAACCACATTTTCAGAGTGACCTCAAGTCTCGAGGCGATGGTAATCGGCGAACCTCAGATTACAGGTCAGGTCAAGAATTTTTTTCATCTGTCCGTCGAGGCGGGGGGATGTGGTTTCTTTTTAAACCAGATATTGAACAAGGCTTTTGTAACAGCAAAAAGAGTGCGTAACGAAACCGGGATTGCCCGATTTGCGGTCTCGATCAGCTTTGCCGCGACAGAACTGGCAAAGAAAATCTTTAATAATCTTGAGGATAAGGTTATCCTGGTGATTGGAGCGGGAGAAATGGCGGAATTGGCGATTAGTCATCTAATGAAGGCCGGATGCTCCCAATTACTGGTGACCAACCGTACTTTTTCAAGAGCGGTATCACTGGCGGAGCGTTTTAATGGTTCAGCTTTGCAATTTGACCAGATGAACAAGCATCTCCTGGTCGCCGATATCATCATCTCCTCGACGGGAGCCAAAGGCTATATTCTGGAGGAGCTGGCGATCAAACAAAGCATGAAAAAAAGAAAGCACCGTCCCATGTTTCTGATTGACATTGCCGTGCCGAGGGATATCGATCCGGCAATAAATGAAATCAGCAACGCCTATGTCTACGATATCGATGACCTTCAGACGGTGGTGGACGACAACCTCAAGGAAAGACAAAAAGAAGCCCAGACAGCGCAGGTCATTATCGAAGAGGAACTGGAGAAGGTCGGCGATTGGCTTGCGACGCTGGAGGTTTTGCCGACGATCAAAATTTTCAGGGACAAGGTACTTGAAATCGCCAACACGGAACTCCAAAAAGGTATGGGCCAGATGGGTGAACTCACAGCCAAGCAGGAAAGAGCGATGCGTTCGGCTATCAACAGCTTCGCGTACAAGATACTGCACAATCCCACCGTGATTATCAAGCAAAGGGCCAAGGAAGGAGCAATCGGCTTTGAATATCTTCAGATTCTCAACGATCTGTTCGATTTGCAGATTAACGAGGACGTATCCCAACCAAAAAAGGTAATTAAAATAAAATGAAAAGGAAACTGGTCATTGCCACCCGTTCCAGTCAACTGGCCTTATGGCAGGCGAACTGGATCAAGGAACGGCTAG
Source organism: Deltaproteobacteria bacterium (assembly GCA_029881655.1). Classification (GTDB taxonomy): domain Bacteria; phylum SAR324; class SAR324; order XYD2-FULL-50-16; family XYD2-FULL-50-16; genus JAOUME01. The sequence goes on from JAOUME010000117.1 coordinate 1,193, forward strand.
AAAAAACACATTCTGAGCTTGAGGTGGAATTAAAACACATCAAAACGAAGGGTGATAAGATATTGGACACGCCTCTGGCCATGATCGGGGGGAAGGGTCTTTTCGTCAAAGAACTGGAGGTTGAGATGCTGGAGGGAAGGGCGGATATCGCCGTGCATTCGATGAAGGATGTTCCGGTGGACTTGCCCGAAGGTTTGGAGATATCAGTCATCACTAAAAGAGAGAACCCAAGCGACGCGTTCGTTTCCAACCGGCATAAGGATTTTGGTTCCCTGCCAAAAAGCGCCAAAGTCGGGACCAGTTCTCTAAGGAGAGTCGCCCAGCTTCAAAAAGCCAGGCCTGATCTTGAGTTTGTTTCGCTAAGGGGAAACGTCAATTCAAGACTCAGGAAGCTCGATGAGGGGCAGTTCGATGCCATCATCCTGGCGGCAGCCGGATTAATCCGCCTTGGGATGGGCGAGAGAATCACTTCTTTGCTTTCACACGATGAGTGTCTACCCGCCATCGGACAAGGTGTCGTCAGCATTGAGTCAAGATCAAACGACCATGAGGTTCTCGATTTGATCGACTGTCTGAAGCATGAGGAAACGACCATCTGCGTTGAAGCGGAAAGAGCTTTTTTGACCCGGCTTAACGGAGGTTGTCAGGTACCATTGGGGGGGCACGCAGTTCTAAGTCATAAACAGGTGATTTTAAGCGGCCTGATCGCCAGACCGGATGGGCGGCAGGTTATCCGTTTTAGCGAACAGGGAGCGATAAACGACGCCGGGAAAATAGGTGTCGTCCTGGCTGAAAGGATGCTTGAGAAGGGTGGCCGGGAGATACTTAAAGAAGTTGGGATCGAGGTAAAGTGATTAAAGATGAATGCCCTTGCTTTCGACAAACCGCTTTTTGGCAAAAAAATTCTGGTAACGAGGGCTACCGCCTTAAATGACGGTCTTTATGATCGACTCACTCAGCTTGGAGCCGAGGTCATCGCGGTTCCGACCATCACCATCAAAGACCCCCCCGACTGGAAACTTTTCGATGAAACCTCAAGGAGGCTTCAGGGTTTCGACTGGATCATCTTCACGAGCGCCCACGCTGTTCAGCAAACCAGAAAACGACTTTTAGAAATTGGGCATTCTTTAGACCAAGGTGGCCGTGTGATGATCGCGGCAGTTGGGAATCAGACCGCGAAAATGATCAAGGAAGCGGGTTGGAAAGTGGATTTGATTCCTGAGAATTACCAAGCCGAAGGCTTGATCGAGCTTTTCTCAAAAATGGATCTATCCGGTAAGGCAATCTGGTTTCCGAGGGCTTTGGAAGCGCGGGAGGTTTTAGTGGAAAGTTTAACTAAAATGGGTGCCAGAATTGAACTCGCTCCGGTTTATCAAAATGTCGTCCCTCTGGAGAATAAGCTAAGGTTGCTGGAAGTCTTAAAAATGCAAAAACCCGACTGGATCACCTTCACCAGTTCTTCGACAGTGGATAATTTCTTTAGGATTCTCGACGAGAATCCCGCATCGTTAAACCTGCCAAAAATCGCCTCCATCGGCAAGATCACCACCCAATGCCTTCAAAAACATTCCATCACCCCGCATTTTACTGCCGATCCCCAGAATTTCGAAGGTTTGTGCGACGGGATCATCAAGCATGGGGAGTGACTCAATGAGCGAAGGCAGTCCAAAGCCAACCGAGATCCAAAGGGAATTCATCAAGGGAGTTCCAAAAGTCGAACTGCACGTTCATTTGGAGGGCAGCCTTTCTCCCGAGCTTTGGGTGAAGATCGCCGCGCGGCATCAAAAGGAAGAAGCTGTCTTGACGGTTGATGATGTAAAAAGAAAATTCATCTACCGTGATTTTATGGATTTCGTGGATGTTTTTCGTCAGATCGTCGAGCTATTGAAAACGCCGGAAGACTTTTACGATTTAACTTGCGATTTTTTGGAGAAATCGGCCAAACAGAATATCCGTTATACCGAAGTGATGTTCACGCCATGGTTTTATGTCAGAGGCGGCATTCCTTTTCACGAGATGATGAGCGCGATCAGGAGGGCTTATGATGAAAAAAAGGACAAGCTGGGTATCGAGATGCGGATGATTTTCGACGGGGCTCGTAACTTCGGGCCGGTCGCGGTCTATGAAACCTTCGAACTGGCGTCAAAGGACCTGACGGGCTTGGTGATTGGCGTTGGGCTGGGAGGAGACGAAAAAAACTATCCAGCGGCCTGGTTCGTCAAGGAGTTTGATTATGCCCGTTCTTTGGGGCTCAAGACGATCGCTCACGCAGGAGAAACCGATGGTGAGGAAAGTATGCTAAAGGCGATTAAGCTTTTGAAGGTTTCCAGAATCGGTCATTGTCTCGGGATAAAAGAGTCGAGTGAACTTGAAGAGGCGATCCTGAATAAAAACATCACATTGGATCTGTGTCCGTGGAGTAATGTAGCGACGGGCTCCCTCGGCAGCATTCAGGAGCATCCTTTTAACAGTTACCTTCAAAGAAACTACCCGATCACGCTTAATTCGGATGATCCCCAACTGTTTCAGACCGATCTGATCCGGGAATACGAGACGATGAGCGCGCTTTATGATCTTGACTTGGCAAGTATAGCCCTTCTTTCCACCAACGCAGTAATAGGGTCTTTCCTGGATAGAAGCGATCAGGAGAAGCTAATAAAAGAAATTAGCCATTATGCGGACGGATTTTAAAATAAAAACAGGCTGACCCTTGTTTGGATTTTAGTTGGGGTAAAAAACCTCTGTTCCCTTGCCGCTTTTTAAAAAGACCCCCTGATCATTGTCGCGGATGATATTTTGCGGAGCTAAGATCACTTTTCCGCCTTTGGGGTCCGCGATAAAATGAGGGGACGCCATCCCGCCCAATTCCGCTTGAATTTCCCTGAGTAGTTCCAATCCTTTTTTGACCGGTGTTCTGAAATGCGCTGTACCCGGGGCCAGATCGCATTGAAAAAGAGCGTAAGGCCTTATCTTGGACTGGAGAAGCCCCTTCATCAGCGGCAAAAGGTGCTTGATGTCGTCATTGACCCCTTTTAAAAGAACAGTCTGGGAACTTAAGACCACCCCTGCCCGAACGAGATCCTCAGCGGCCTTTTTAAAATCCGAGCTCAGCTCGGCGGGATGGTTGATATGGATGTTAAGATACAAAGGAATCCTGGTTTTTAGCGTCTTCAACAAAGACCGGGTGATTCTTTGGGGCAGGACCACCGGTATCTTGCTGCTGATTCGGATTATTTTAATCTGCTCAAGCGATTCTATTTTTTCCATCAGCCCTTTTAAAATCCGGTCTTCCATAAAGAGGGGATCACCGCCGCTGAGAATGATTTCATCGATCAGCGGGTTCTGGGTTAGGTGGTTTTTAACCGATTTCCAAAAACTCGGCTTAAGGATCTCCTTGTTTTCGCGGATAAATTCCTTTCGGGTGCAGTAGCGGCAAAATACGGCGCAGTTTGTACCCATCAACAATAAAACGCGGTTGGGATATTTGTGAATCAAACCTGTTACGGGTGAGTATTTTTTGTCCTCCAATGGATCAAGCGTCTCAAAAAGGTCCTCTCTTAACTCTTCGAAGCCGGGAATAACGGTCTTTTTAAGGTTTTCATTAAACTGGGACAAAGCGGCGTAATAAGGAGTCAAGGCAGGAGGAAAGCCTTCGGAAGCTTTTAGAAAGGTTTCTTTCAAATCAGGTGACAGATCAAAAATCCGCTGGAATTCATCAAAGTTTTTTACGCGGTGACTCAACTGCCACTTCCAGGAATTCCAGTCTTTAAAGCTGGCATCAGGGAAATGACTCGCCATAAATTCCTTCGTCTTCTTTTGAGTCGATCGCATTGGATAATAATACTAAAAGTGGGGCGGGAGAAAAAATCAAGCCGTAAAACGGATTCTTGGATCAACGATGGCCAAACAGATGTCCGAAAGAATATTGCCGAATAAAAAAAAGAAGCTCGACAAAAAAAGCGTTCCCATTACGACGGGATAATCCCTCTCAGTGACGGCCATGTAGCCGAGAAGCCCAAGGCCATCGATGTTAAAGACCGTCTCTATCAGATATGACCCGGTAAAAACCAGACTGATGTTATTTCCAAAACTGGCGGCCAAGGGAATCAGTGAGTTGCGCAGAGCGTGTTTGTAGATGACGGTTTTAGAGGGCAGTCCTTTTGCAAAAGCGGTTCTGATATAGTCCGCGCTCAGGTTTTCCAAAAGGGAATTTTTCATCAACACGGTCATACTGGCAAAAGAACCGATTAAATAACAGGTAAGAGGCAAGATGGAATGGTAGATAACATCCCAGGCTTGACCAAAAAATCCCTTGGATGAGAAATCATCTGAAACGAATCCCTGCATGGGGAACCACTCCAGCCGACCACCCATATAAACCACCAAAATCAGTCCCAGCACAAAGGCCGGTACCGAGTAACCCGTAAAGATCAGGATCGAAGTGGAACTGTCGATCCAGGTTTTATCTTTAACCGCCTTGAGTATACCCAGGGGAATACAGGCAAAGTAGGTCAGGACCGTTGTTATCAAGCCGTAATAAATCGAGACCGGAAGGCGTTCCTTGATCAGGTTCCAGACTGGCTCGTTGTACCGGTACGAATCCCCGAGATCAAGTTGGACGACCTTGTAGAGCCAGGAAAGATAGGCCAGATAGATGGGTTTGTCGAACCCGTAAAGTTTTTTTAGGTACTCCAGATCATCGTCGGAAAGACCGTCCCGGGGTCCGGCGTTTTGGGACTGAAAACTCACATTCTGATTTTGGAACCGGCTTTCCATCAGGGCCTGTTCAATCGGTCCTCCGGGGACAACCCTGGTTAAGATGAAGGTCAAAAGAGTTATCCCGATCAAAGTCGGTATAATCAACAGGATTCGGCGAATTAGGTACTGTCTCATCTTTTTGAAAGATGATAAGATTTTATGGCAGACAAAAGAGGCTTAAAGACAGCCTCTTTCACGTAAGAGATAAACGGGTGGCAAACGGCAAATCTATAATGGCTACAATCCGCTGTTCATCAAAAACCTAGATTTTGAAACGGTTGACCTGTTGTGAGAGTTTGTCGGCGATCTCGCTTAACTCGTTGGTGGTCATGGAAATTTCCTGGGTCGTGGTCGATAGTTCGTTGGCCGCGGAGGAGTTATTTTCACTGACCTCTGAGATTTGGTCTGATGCGTTGGCGATCGTCAAAATGATCTCGTTTTGGGATGCCAGTTTGCCTGAAACCTCGGTGATTCTGGTAGATATCTCCCGTACCTGATTGATGATGTGTTTTAGGATTTTGGCGGTTTCATGAATGACCACATTTCCATCGGCGACGTTCGAGACACTGGTTCCGATCAACTTTTGGATTTCAATGACGGCGTTGCTGCTTCTTTCGGCCAAATTGCGGACCTCATCGGCAACGACAGCAAAGCCTTTACCGAATTCACCGGCCTTTGCGGCTTCAATGGCGGCATTGAGCGACAGTAAATTGGTCTGGTTGGCGATCTCGGTAATCACGTTGATAATGCCTTCGATTCTCTTGGAACTCTCCTCGATCTTGTTCATGGAAAGGTTCGCCTTGTTGACCGCTTCGTTGCCTTTCTCGGCGTCACTTTCGGCATTGTTGGCCATCTCCTGGATTTCTTTAACCTGCTGAGTGTTTTCTTTGTTGCTCCCCACCATTTTTTGGACGATTTCCCTTGTGTCGTTTAAGGCGGATGTTTCCTTGTCGAGTCCGTTGGCGATTTCCTCGGCGGTACGGCTCATCTGAATGGTGCTTGATGATAGCTCTTCGGCGGAAGACGCGATTGTCGAGGCGTTGGATTCGATGTCTTTGACCATGGTTTGGACGTTGGAGATAAACATATCGAACCAGTGGCAAAGCTCGCCGATCTCATTTTCGGACTTAACATCCAGTCTCTGGGTCAGGTCGCCCTCGCCTTCAGCCACATCTCTGAGCATGGTGGTGACGTTTTGAATGGGTCTGAAAAGTCCGTAGGCCAGATAAAAACCAAGTCCGATGATGATCAAAAGCGTGACGATTCCGGCGATGATCACGTTAGCCTGAATAAGCTGATTGTTTTTATTGGCGATAGCTGTATAAATACTAACCAGATTGTCACTGACTTTTCTTAATTGGTTGGACTGGGTCAAGACGCCTTTTTGAGCGACACGGTATTCTTCCGAACCGACATCGGTGCTTATAAGCTTATCAACCGTTTTTTTAAACTGGTTGAACTTGTCGATGATTTCGATGATTTTTTCTTGCGATTCACGGTCATTGATTCTTGAAACGGTCTTGAAATTTTTCATGGCCAGATCGGTGGGGTAGTCACCGCCGTTTTGCATGGCCTGGATCGTTTGCTGGAAGATGTCCCGGGCGGTATCGTACTCCTTGAGATTCGGATTCAAAAAAGCCTGGGCCAGTTCCGCGTTTTCAGAGAAATTGAACTTGAATTTTCGGATGCCGAGTAGGTCTCCGGTCTTATAGTTGGTTCTTTGGATTGAATTGTGACAGTCAGAACAGGCTTTGCTGGACGCGAGGTCGGACGTATAAAAGAGCAAATAGGTTACGCCGTTTTCAATCTGGGACTTGAAATAAATCTCATTAGGATTCTTTTTTAAGTGTTCATAGGCCAGCTTGTCGTTGTCGGTTTGAAGGTTTTTCTCAGGATTGATGGGATTTTTGGAAAAAATATCGACGACCAAGTCCCCATTGCGGCTGAAATCCTCGTTCACCATTCTAGTTATGGTCGCCGGGTAGGGTAAGGCCGTTCTTCTTTCGGCTTTGGGGTTCATTGAAAGAGGTATATTCGCCTTTTTGGCTCTACCTGCGACTTCATTAGTATAATGCTGACGCATTTTCGTGATGTAATCGTTCAGGTTGCTGACCTGCTCTTTATGTTCGCTTTGCTCGGCTCTGGCCATGGCGTAGCCCAGGACGGATTTTCCCATGGCTTGGGTTAGCATTCTCTGCCGGCCTAAAGCATTGACGATGTCGGCATCGTCCTGCGCCAAAATCAAGGTGTAAATGACACTTAGGCTGGAAATGATACTGATGATGACAATGACGCCCAATATCATAAATGCTCTGGTTTTGATCGAGGATAGTTTCATTTTGAAATTCCTGTTGTCGACTTTTGTTTCTAGATTTTTTGAATAAATTTGATTATTAACTATCAGGTGTGGGTTTTAATCGCTTGTCTTTTGACAGGATTAAACCTGATGGCGAACCTTTTAGTCAATAGCTAATTGCTGTCAAATCAAAAAATTAAAGTCGGATTGCTAATAAAATAACGGGTATTTTGAACTTTAAATTGACAAAACCGATTAAGATCAATAAATTTTATGTTTGAGTAAAAAGAATATTGAAATTAAAAGAGGAAAATGAAAAGAACGTTTCAGCCGAATACTCGAAAGAGAAAGAAAAAACATGGCTTTAGAAAGAGGATGTCGACTCAATCGGGAAGAACGGTAATCAAGAACAGACGAAGAAAAGGTCGATCCAAACTAAGTGCGTGAAGATAATAACCGGCGCAAAAACAGCTTTTCCAAGAGACACCGCCTTTGCAGACGTGGGACGGTCAATCAGGTTTTTTTAGAGGGTAAAGTTAAGAAGGTCGGCTATTTAAGATTTCGTTACTTGCAGTGGGATTCGGGTTATTCGAAAATCGTCATCTCCATTTCTAAGAGAACTGGAAACGCCCCGACCAGAAACCGATACAAACGATTGATCCGGGAAGTTTTAAGGCAGTCCAGCTATTTGCGGTCTGTTTCGATCATCTGCGGGATTCATATTGCGGTTTCTCCTCGAACAAAACCTACCTTTAGTGAAGTCAAAGAATTAATAGACACCTTTTATTCTTCTTTGTCTGAGTGAGGATGTTGCGATTTATTTTATCAGGAGTGTTTGAATTGAGAGCATATTTTATTAGCGTTTTGATTTTTCTGATAAAAGCCTACCAGACTTGCGTTTCACCGTTTTTGCCATCGTCTTGCATTTATTGGCCGACTTGCTCATGTTACTCCAAAGAGGCTTTAAAAAAGCACGGTATCTTTAAAGGCCTTTATTT
>JAOUME010000279.1 GCA_029881655.1 Deltaproteobacteria bacterium
TAGAATGAAATATGCTCTTCTCTTTCTGACAATTTCACAAAAACCCTTGTCAAAACTTCATGTATTTTCATCTCAACACCACTCGGGAGTCCAAACTAACGTCATTTATTGTTTTGCATTTATCATAACGAGTCTGTAGAAAAACTATGCTGTCGAGAAATGTCGTAGTCCAGTCAGAATGATGAAGATTCGCCCTTGGCATTTCCCTAAATGCTCATTTTTGAAGCTGAAATCGGCCTGCTAAGCGCTACACGAAGCCTTTTCCCGATGCTTTATCTTGTTTTATCAACGAGTTAACTCGGCTCGACCCCGTTCAGATGAAACTGATTACCTTGTTAAGTGTTTTTCGCAAGATACTCCTCGGCCACTTCCCATAAAGGCTTACCTGCTTCATTTACCCAATGCCAGTTACCGTTAACACCGCCTGGGTCTTTTTTATCAGGGTGGCTATCTTTAAATATTTTCCATGTTAAAGCTGATATGGAGTATTCTTCACCATCTTTTGCCCATTTTACCGCATTACTCTGTCCTAACTTTCCAGTTATTTCTGCCTGAAAAACTGGATTACTTTCCTCAAATTTCAAATGGGAAGGAAGGCAGTTTTTTAAGAATATTTGATCTCCTTCTTGAACAAGATGATTTCCAATAAGTATCTTCATTGTCTTTGGTCTGTACTTTCGCCCAGACTTTTCCTTAACACCTTCTTTTCTTTTTATATCGATTAGATATTGCCTTGCTTCTTCAAGAGGAATTACCACCTTTGGAACAATAACAACCTGCTTATCTACTTTATAAGGTGTGATTTTCACACAGCTAATGTCAATATCTGACTCTCTTAACCAAAGTACTGTTGCTGTGACTTCTTGAGAAAATCCCTCGGAACATAAAATAATACGTGGTTTACTGGAAAGCTCCGTGAATGAATCAGATTCTACAAATTCAACAATTTGATCTTGCGCCTCACCTTCGGAGAGATTTTCGTCATAGTATTTTTTACGGTAAGAAATATAATAAGGTATTAATACTTCCACCGTCATAGATGAAACCATTGCAGCGTAGCGTATAGCCTGCAAATCAGCATATCCAGCCGCAGAATCTCTCTTTAACTCAACAACTACTAGGTTGCCATATCTATCCAGAGCCAAAACATCTAAGCGATCACTGCTATTTGAAAAGCGGTCAAACTCAATACTTACTACTAGTGTCCTGTCTGGTTAGTTCTGTTCATCAATTGCCTGTTTGGCTCTCTGGACAGAATCAAGAATTGTAGCCGCACTTTTTGTCCATTTGAACGGTTTGGCCGACTTGGCGTTATGGGCCGCGATGAAGCGGTGGATTTCGGCTCTTAACTCCTTTACGCTCGTAAAAACACCGCGATGGATTGAGCGACGTTCCAGCTGCGAAAACCAGCTTTCCACGGCATTGAGCCAAGAGGCGCTTGTCGGCGTAAAATGCACCGTGATTCTGGGATGCTTTTCGAGCCATTTTTGCACATCCTGAGTTTTATGGGTGCTGCTGTTGTCCATGATCAGATGTAGAGCCAACTCTTTCGGTGTTGAACGTTCAACTTGCCGAAGGAAATCCAAGAACTCTTTGGCCCGGTGTCGTGTGGTTGTTCTTCCGATCACCTCGCCAGTCAAAATGTTGAAGGCTGCATACAGATTCGTTGTGCCATGACGCTTGTAATCATGGGTGCGGCGTTCAATTTGCCCTGATTTGAGCGGCAACATGGGTTGTGTCCGATCCAGGGCCTGGATCTGAGTTTTTTCGTCAACGGACAGCACGACAGCATTGTCCGGCGGATTCATGTACAGGCCGACTACGTCAACGACCTTCTCGGCAAACTCAGGGTCGTTGCTAATTTTAAAAGTCTTAAGGCGATGAGGCTTCAAGTCCGCCGCTTGCCAGATTTGCTGAACCTGCCAAGTGGTGATGCCGGCTGCCTTAGCCATAAGGCGAACGCTCCAATGGGTAGCTTCTCGGGGGATGCGCTCTACCGTCAGCCGCAGGACCTCCTTAACCTTTTCCTCCGTCAGCTTTTTAGGCTGCCCGGAACGCGGCAAATCCTTAAGGCCATCGAGTTGACTTTCTTTAAAGCGTTTGCGCCATTTGTACACAGAACGGAGGGATGTGCCGAGAGCGGCAGCGACCTCCTCGGCGGTTTGCCCCGCTCCGCAAAGAAGAACAATCCGAGTCCGCAAGACCAGACTTTGCGGGCTCTTGGGTGACCGCAAAATTGCTTCCAAATTTTGTCGGTCTTCCTCTGCCAGTTGGTAGTTTTCGTGTGTGCGTGCCATAGTCAGGCATTATACAGCATACACCAATAAAAGGAAAGGATTAACCAAACAGGGCACTAGTGACTAGGTGTCACAAAA
>JAOUME010000280.1 GCA_029881655.1 Deltaproteobacteria bacterium
ACGCTTTTGAGCTTCGGGGACATGATCCGGGTTCCCGGTTCAAAGGAGTCCCTTTATCACGCCCGAAATCAGGGAGCGACCGTCAAGATCATCTACAGTCCTTTCGACGCGGTCGAGCTGGCACTAGAGAGTCCGGGTGAAACCTTTGTTTTCTTCTCGGTGGGCTTTGAAACCACCGCGGCCGGAGTCGCCGGCATCATTTCAGCCAAGCCGCCCGGTAACCTGAAATTCCTGATCGCCAACCGCTACATGCCGCCCGTCTTAAGATTACTCATGGATGTGCATGACGAATCGATCCAGGGTTTTATTCTGCCCGGACACGCCGCGACCATCACCGGGGTTCACGCTTACGATTTCATGGAGACCGAATTTAAGCTCCCCTGCGTCATCACCGGATTCGAGCCGGTCGATATCCTGCTCGGCGTCCTGGAGTTGATCGGGATGATCCGCGAAAACAAGCACCAAGTCGTCAACGCCTACCCGCGTGCGGTCAACGAGATGGGAAATCCGCTCGCCCTTGAAAGAATCGAGGAGGTCTTTGAAAAAAGAGCCGGCGTCTGGCGGGGTATCGATCGGATCGAGGGTTCCGCCTTTTATCTCAGAAAGAAGTTCGACCATCTAAACGCCGAAATCCAACTCGACTGCGACCCGGGTTATCCTCCCAGGCCCCATCCTCCCGGCTGTCAATGCCACCGTATCATGCTGGGGGAGCTCTTGCCCACGGACTGTAAGCTGTTTAGAGACCCGTGCAGTCCCGAGAACCCCTTCGGACCTTGCATGGTTTCGCGCGAGGGAACCTGTAACCTCTGGTACGGCGACAAGCTGGCTTTTTTATGATGGACCGCGAGAATCTGGCGACACTCCAGCGAGGTCGAATAATAATCCTGATTCTCATCAGCGCCATTAATCACGCTTCCCAAAAAACTCTGATTAATAGTATAGTAAATCATAAGGAAACCCTCTTTTTAAGGTGAGGATGACTCGACTGATCTGGATCGCTTTTTTGATGTTACTGTCACTCCCTGTCTGGGCTCAGGACCTGGAGCAGGCCGCCATGAAGACGGTCGAACAGCTGGAGCCTTTAAAGACACGCCTAAGCAATGATCAGTTTCTGGTCATCGATGTCACCAATTATTTTTCAAACGAAAAGGACAGCCTGACGAATCTTTTTGAGACGGAGCTTTATTTGGCGCTGGAAAAAGTAATGCCCGGGACGAAACTGGTTCTCGCCAAATCCAGCAGGGTTGGAATCCCTTTAAGCAAAACGATCTTTTTAAAGGGCCGCTTGCGTCAAAAGGGAAGCGAGGTCGTCGTTTTTTTTCAGGCTGTAGGGGGCATCGACGGCGAGGTGCTGGCGCAGACGGAATCACGTTTTGTTTTTAAGGATATTAAGAAAAAGACCTTGATGGCTGTTCTGGATTTACAGGCGGACGGCCTCACCCCTGTTCAAATCAAGGCCTTTTCGGAGATTTTCCGTTCCCAGCTTTCCGATCTGGGTCTGTTCGCCCTGGTCAGCAGCGCGGAGATTAACCGCCTGAATCCCGATAAGATTCAAGAGAGCACCGGCTGCAGCCGCGATGAGTGCGCGGTCATCATCGGAGAACAGCTGGGCGTTGACCGGTCTCTCTCCACCCAGATATTCAAACTTTCAGAGTCCCATTATATCTTATCGGCCAAAGTCTTAGACATCAAAGACGCTATGATGATCCAAAGCAAGACGGTCGAGCATAGGGCGGGCATCGATGAGCTTAAGGGAGCCCTAAGACAGTTGGCGTTTAAGCTGGGAGAGACTCAGCAGCCCTTGGTGAGTTTACCAAAGCTGCCGCCGGCAATTTCCCCTGGTGAAGAGTTCCAGCCAAGAGACCTCACCTATCATTACGTAGCCTCCAGTACCGCGGGTATCGCCGGCTACATTGCCCTGCTGCTGACCATCAGCTACAACGGCTATGTCCGTGATAACGAGAGACTGCTTGAATATTATAGAAACTCCACCGACGCCGCCAAACAGCGAAATTATAAAATCAGCTACGAGCATAATCAGGAGAGGATGAAGGAAATCAGAAATCAGATTAAAACATTCGATCAGCTGTTTTACGCCGGGGTAATCTGGGAGACTTATCTCCTGATCACCATGGAGAAGCAAGAGGCCGTCACGAAAAGAACGCCAGACTTTGACTTTGCGGTCTCGACCAACAAGGCCGCCTTTCGTCTTAAGTGGCGTTTTTAGAGAGAATCCGATGAGAATAACGCGTATTTTCTTTTTGATCATTATTTTCGCTCTGGCGGCATGCGGGGAAGTCCTGCTCAAGGACAGCGAAGTCACCGATAAATCCATCGAGGAATTGGGCGGTCCCATCGGCGGGGGTTGGTCTAT
>JAOUME010000281.1 GCA_029881655.1 Deltaproteobacteria bacterium
AAAAGGGGGATACCCGCATGTTTAACGACGAGAAATGGGAGCCTTCATCCTGGCCATCCAGTGCCAGAGGTGTCGGCATGACCGAAGCGCCCAGGGGAGCTCTCGCGCATTTCGTTAAAATCCGGGGCGAGAGAATCGATAACTATCAGCTGGTCGTTCCCAGTACCTGGAACGCGTCGCCCAGAGATCCAAAAGGCCAGAGATCCGCCTACGAGGCCGCCCTGATCGGAACGCCGGTGAAAAATCCCGCTCAACCCTTGGAGATCTTAAGGACGATTCATTCCTTTGATCCCTGTATCGCCTGCGCGGTGCATCTGCATGACAAAAGCGGGAGCCATGTTCACCAGCTGAATCTCTTATAAGGAGGAGACCATGATTAAGGAAACGAGAATCCTCCTGGTTTACGTCTGGGAGCTTCCGGTCAGGATCTTTCATTGGATCAACGCCTTATCGGTGATGGTATTGATCGTTACCGGTCTTATAATCGGCAATCCGCCGGCAATCCTGACCAGCCAGGAAGCCTATATGGGCTACTGGTTCGGATGGGTCCGCTTTCTACATTTCTCCGCGGCCTACATCTTCTTTTTCATATGGATCTACAGGCTGTTTTGGTCCTTCATGGGAAACGCGGACTCTAGTTGGCGGTGTTATCTGCCTTTTACCAAAGCGCACTGGATGAAAGCCTGGGAAGCCTTTAAAACCGACATCATTCAGATCAATGACAAGCCTGTTTTTTCGACAGGCCATAATCACATGGCTTTGACGGTTTATTTCCTTTTGTTTTTGGTGTCGCTTTTTCAGATGCTGACGGGATTTGCCATGTACGCGGCCATGAGCGACTGGTGGGTGGCTGATTTCTTTACATGGATTTTGCCGATCATGGAAAGCGAAGGCAGTCTCCGTTATTGGCATCACTTGAGTATGTGGTTTTTTATCTTGTTTTTGATTGTTCATCTGTATTTAATCTTCCATCATGATTATGTGGAAAGAAAAGGGGTGCTTTCCTCGATCATCGGCGGTTGGAAGTTTATTACCGACGCGACTCCGCCGGAAGAAAAACCGTAATCGCCGATTGATGGAACAGATTTTCAATCAAGTTTTATAGTTTTTTTCGCCAAATGGGGTTGAATCGTGGTGATGACGCGGGTTTCTAGGTTGTTGATTTTGGGAGTCGGCAATTATCTTTTGGGTGACGAAGGGGTCGGCGTTCACGCCATAAATGCCCTGGCCAGGGAAAAACTGCCCGGATGGGTTCACCTTCTCGATGGAGGTACGGGCGGCTTTTCTTTGCTGGGGACGCTCGGGGAGTATGAGGTTGTCATACTGATCGACGCGAGTCTCGATGAGCTGGAGGAGGGCTCTTTAAGCCTGATCGAGCCCGGATACTCAAGGGATTATCCCAGATCCCTAAGCTCCCATGATATCGGTCTGAAAGACCTGATCGAAAGCGCGGCTCTTTTGGACTACCATCCTAAAATCTATCTGATCACCGTTTCCGTCAAAAAATTCCAGGCCTTTACGACCGAGCTCTCAGAAAAAATCGCGGACAAGATGCCTTTGTTGATTGAACTGGTGCGTCAGACCGTGGAAAAAGCCGCTCAGTCAGGCTACTCGCTGGGCAAGGCCCGATCCATTCCGTCATTAAACCCGATCCCTTAAAGGAAGATGGAGACTCGTCTTAAAATCGTCATACAGGGAATCGTTCAGGGGGTTGGGTTTCGTCCGTTCATCTACCTTTTGGCTCATGAAAATAAAATCAAGGGCTGGATCGAAAACTCAGCCCAAGGCGTTCAGATCGAGGCCGAAGGGCCCCCGAATAACCTCCGCCGGTTTCTGTTTGCCATAGAGAAGCGAAAGCCCGAGCTGGCCGTCATCCAGTCCCTGGAGCATTTTTACCTGGAACCGAAAGGCTATAGGGACTTTCAGATCAAAAAAAGCGATGACAGCGGTAACAAGACCGTCTTGATCATGCCGGATATCGCGACTTGTCCTGATTGCCTAAGGGAAATATTTGATCCCAAAGACCGCCGCTATCTATACCCTTTTAACAACTGCGCCCACTGCGGCCCCCGCTACAGCATCATCGAGGCGCTTCCTTATGACCGTAAAAACACCAGCATGAAAAGTTTCAAGATGTGCCGGGCATGTAAAAAGGAGTATGACGATCCGCTGAACCGGCGCTTTCACGCCCAGCCGGTCGCCTGTCCCGACTGCGGACCCAGGGTGAGCCTTCTGGAGAGTTCAGGAAAAGCGCTTTGCGGGGAGACAGAGGCTCTCTTGAATTCCGTAAAGGCCCTGAGGGATGGAAAGATCGTCGCAGTAAAAGGGCTGGGAGGGTTTCACCTGATGCTGGACGCTA
>JAOUME010000282.1 GCA_029881655.1 Deltaproteobacteria bacterium
TTCCAATGAAAGAGGCTCGCCGAAACCAATTAGAACAACTGCTTTTCCATAATTTGGAAAAATTTGATGAGATGCTAAAGTCATTTTTCGGTATCAATCTGCTACAGGGTATGGAGCAAGAACGTAATTTTCTAAAAATGATGTTCTTGCGAAGGCACGTATACGAACATAACGGAGGTGTTGTTACTGAAAGATACGTTCGTGAAAGTGGAGATCAGAGTGTTGAGGAAGGTGTTATTATTAGAGAAAAACCTGACAATGCTCATAAATTAATTGGCCAACTTAATCGAATGATAACAACTTTTAATAAAGATTTTAATGAAATATTTCCTCTAGAAGAATTTTGTATTCAAATAGAAAAAGATCGCAGATCAAGAATGAATAAATAATTTATAACCAATCACTCCAGTGGATTTGCGGAGGTCGGCGGTATTTTGAAAGCTCAAGGCATCAAGTAAGTTCTTTCTGACAACAGCATTTTGCTATTAATCCGCAAACCACTGAGTTCAACGTTCGCCAGTCAAAATGAAACAACATCTATCCAGCAAAGGTATTCGGCATGAGTGAGGGAGATCACAAAAATAAGGATAAAATCATTCGGCTTGTCGAGTACCTTACTGCTCTTGCTCGCATCAACGCTAAAATTGTCCGGACCCTCGACGAATACAGAAAGACATGAGAACAAAAGGGGTCAAGTCTGCCTTTGGCTTTTGTTGTAATGTGGCGTGGCGGACAAAAGTCAAAGGCAGACTTGACCCCTTTATAAGTATTATGCCTAACAAAATATAAAAAAACAGGCCTTTCTTGGCTAAGTACTTGAAATAGTATAACAAATCAATCAACCCGACTTGCGAGCACGCGCGTTCTCTTGAGTTGGCTTCAACAATTTTAACCGTTTGAACTTGGTAGCCAACTGGTTGGCAAGCCGGTTATCTCAAGCGTTCGGCACCAATCATCTCAGAAAGGCCAATCAATGACACAACCAATTTCAAGAACTCAAAATCGACAAATGAGCAGTCTGTTTGAACGATACCTCACATTGTGGGTTGGGCTATGCATAGTTGGCGGTATTATCTTGGGTGAAATAGCTCCCAATTTAGCAAAAACACTCGACAATATGTCTATCTCCGTCAACGGAGCCCCTGTCGTTTCCATTCCAATCGCCATTTGTCTATTCTTCATGATGTATCCAATCATGGTTAAAATAGATTTTGGTGAGGTCATTAAGGCCGGTAAAAGCGGGAAACCTGTCCTCTTAACGCTATTTATTAATTGGGCCATCAAACCATTTACCATGTACGGCATATCTCTTTTATTCCTGGGATTTCTTCTTAATAAATTTATAGGCCCAGATGCCATTGATTTGGTCAAAATGCCTTTTGGACTAGACTTAACGGTAGGCGCTCAATATGGAGCCGGAACGGTGGTTTTGTCTGAAGGCGTGAAAATGTTGCAAATACCGTTATGGCGCAGTTATCTGGCCGGCTGCATTCTTTTGGGAATTGCTCCTTGTACGGCAATGGTTTTGGTCTGGGGGTATCTGGCGAGAGGGAACGATGGATTGACATTGGTCATGGTTGCCATAAACTCTCTTACTATGCTTGTGCTTTATGGTGTTTTAGGAGGTTTTTTGCTTGGGGTTGGCAGACTTCCTGTTCCTTGGCAGGCCTTGGCGCTCTCTATCTCTATTTATGTAGCATTGCCACTTGTCGCTGGATACATCTCAAGAAGGTGGATTATCAAGACAAAGGGCATGGAGTGGTTTCAGGAAAAGTTTTTACATGTACTCACCCCACTGACCATTATTGCTCTGCTAACAACTCTTGTTCTCCTGTTCAGTTTCAAGGGGGACGTTATTCTACGCAACCCATTGACCATTCTTTGGATTGCCATTCCTCTTTTCATCCAGACAATCCTAATTTTCGGCCTTGGTTATGGTGCCGCAAAAATATTTAAACTCCCGTACCAAGATGCTGCCCCGGTTGCAATGATCGGTGCATCAAATCATTTTGAAGTTGCAATCGCTACTTCAACAATGCTCTTTGGTCTCTCATCAGGTGCAGCTCTAGCAACTGTTGTCGGCGTACTTATTGAGGTTCCAGTCATGTTGATGCTGGTAAAATTTTGTCTAATAACACAAAATTATTTCCCAAAGAGCATGAATCAATCCTGAAATTAAAATGCCGAACCAGGCGCTTAAAATGGTCAAAGGGGTCAAATCTCCCTTTGACCTTTGGGCCCCAAAGGGGACGTTGTTTAATTGTGTAACGGTCTTATGTTTCCCTTTAATAATCATAGGTTGAAGGTGTATGGCCGCAAGAATTTTTATGATACAAAATATGAATTAAA
>JAOUME010000118.1 GCA_029881655.1 Deltaproteobacteria bacterium
AGCTGGGAGAATTCCACCGCGCCGACCGGAAAGTGGAGCGGTAACACCACGGTCCTGACCGCCAACGGCAGTACCTACGGGACGGTTCTGACCGGAAACGCCTCTAACTGGAGTTGGGAGAACTCGAGCGGACCAACGGTCAGGGCTTCGACAAAAGGTAGTGTAATAGCTTCCGAGAAAAGCCAGGTAACCGGCAGAGCTTCAACGGATTTCACTGGGAAAACGAACGCGTTTACGCAAAACACTTCCGAGGGAACGACAGAGACGAGTGAAAGAACGACCGCTGGCACAACCAACTTCGTCGTGGATAGCGGAGAGGGAACTCTCAAGGTCAGCCGAAAAACGGACAAGTTCTTAGGAAAAATATTTAATATGGGACAGGCTCATAAGCTGGACGCTTATCAAGCCGAGCGGCTTTTGGCTGAATCTTATTCCAGGAAAGGAGCGGTTTTGGAGCGATACGCGCTGTATTTCGCAGTATCCTCTCAAAGGCTAGCCCAAGTTATCCTGCGGGTGATGCCCTCAAGACCAAGCAGGGAGGAAATGAAACAAATCCTGATTCTCGCGCAGTCCCAGTTGAGAAATGATATTTCAAAAGCAATCCCCTGATGTGGAAGGTTCTTCCGGTTCTATTAGCCGTATTTCTGTTCGTTCTCGCGCCTGAAGGCCGATCGGAGGATCAGTTGAGATTAACAGGGGGGAAGTGGAGCGAAGAGGAAACCGCCAGTCTCCAAAGATTTTATAGGGGGCTCCCTGCTGATTTTTTACATCAAGCCGGACCTTTAACGGTTCAAAAGACAGAAAGCTCTCTTCCCGGTCATCCGGAAGATATGGGGGGGCGGATCAAGGATGGCATCTACTATCTGCCGATCTACAGGGACGAGGAAATAAAGGAAAAGGAAAAAGAACTCTTTGGAATGAGCGCGACGAAAAAAGGGCTGTGGGAGTTGGTTTTTTCACAGAACCTCATCGCCACCCCTTATCGGGAAAGGGATGTTTATTTTCGGTATCTGGAGCGGGAAATCATCAGAGGTCTTGCCTTGCGCTTCCTTGAATTGGACCCGAAGCATTTAAGCGAGTCCTGGCTCAGGCTGACTCCCTGGAAAAAAGACTGGAGCTGGATACCTTTTTCCAAATCCTGGGAACCTGAAAATATCGGCCCCCGGGCGTTTGGTGATCCGCGCGGGATGAAAAATCCCAAGCAGGACTTGGCCTCGGCGATAGCCAGTTTCCTCGCGCCAAGCTTAAGTCAATACGAAGACTCTATTCGCTGCCGCATGCCCGCTAAGTATCATTTCGTTCGCGGTCTTTTTCCCCACTATCCCCCGCCGCTTGAGAACCCAGAGTTTAAAAGCCGGGGGATCTCCTGTTTTTACGAACAGGAAGGGGCCATCGCCGGGTTAAGGATGAACGATATTCATACAGGGGAGGCCATCGATTTCGGGAAGCTCAATCAGGACAATCTTTTAGGATTCGAGTTGCTTTATGCCACGCCTGGCGACAGGGAGATCTCCGAAATCGCGGGGCATCTTTTACTAAGGATTAAGTTAAACAACAATCCCCTCGCGAAGTCCCTGGAGATCGAAAATCCCTATGACCTGGTGGTCGCTTTTTTGGCGGACAGCCGGGATTTCGAGCCGGGGCCTGTCATGCTGCCGGTGGAAATTAAAGAGGGAGGAGGGTGTCAAAAACATGAAAAGGAATTCTTCCAGGAACTTAAAAAAGGATTTGGGGCCGCCTTTTCCGCCTTGAGAGGACTGGCGGGATTTTACAGCAGTATGGTCCAGGTCGATACGCTGCAGTATGTTAAATACCATTACGCGGTCGTCGAAAACAGAAGCCTTCACCGCTATCGGCTGAAACTTTCAAAAGAGCGGGAGGCGGCGCTATTAGAGCGTCTCGTCCGAGCCTACTTAAACCACCAGATGGAATACCGGTTTTTCACCCAGAACTGCGGCGGGATTCTGGTTAAAATCCTGGCGGGGGGTATATCCTTAGGCGAACTTGAGGATTTTTCGCCCTGGATAACACCGCCGAACCTTCTGATTCAAAAAATGGATGAGCTTGGTTTACTGGAAAGAGTCTACCCGGATTTCCACAGTATCTGGTCAGGAGCCTATCATGCCAGAGACTGGATTCTCCAAAGACTGAAGCTTCTAAAAATAAAATTCCCCGGAGGCCATTGGCCTGATTCTGGAGATTTGTTTAGCGCGGATGAAGCCGTCAGGGTTAGAGCGCTTTATGACCTTTCGGAAGGGGTACCGTCTTTTCCGGGTAGCGCCCCGCTTGTTAAGGAGGTTCTCCTGATGTTTCAAAAGGCGGAGCTTTATTTCGCATGGAATGAGGAAGGCTGCTTCGACTTTCGGACAACACCGAAAACTCACGCGAGGGAGTTGTATCGAAAATTTAACGGGGAGATGAAATCCCTTGACCTTGAAAAGGAAATTGATCTTTGGGCTCTGGAAAGACAAAAAGTGTCTGATCAAAAGGGCAGTTCCCATACGGGTTATCTGGAGGTCGGGGTCGGGAGTCGCTATGTGAGCGAAAAAAAGAAACCGGAGGCTCTGCTTGATTTGCGGGGGAGCCTCTACTCGCAGGAATTAAGCGATGTCTCTTATAGGGCTTTGGGGAGAGCCTCTCTGGTCACGATGTTAAAGTTGAATCTTTCGTTTGATAACACCCGGGTCTATCAGGGCTCTTTTACCGGGTTGAGGATTAGAAAGATCAAGGAGAGGTTGGATCAGGTGCCAAGCCTGTGGGGGAAAAATCCCAAGATGGGAATCGGACTGAGGGTTTTGGAGTTGGAATGGGAACCCTGGTCGTCAAGACCCTATCAGACTCGGGCCTTAGAAGGGGAGATCTTCACGAACCTGATTTCATCGAGTCTTTTTGAGGATCACTTGACGACCGCGATCGGACTTTTACAGCTCCTTTGAGGACGACACCGACGGGAGGGTCAACGTGGTATCGGCGAGCGAGTCGGCCACGCTTGACGCCGCTTTTGAGGCGATTCTCCGGAAATTTCCAACGGCAAACATCAAACAAAATTCCGGTGAAAATCCCGGTTTCAGCTGGTTTCATAAACCCTATAACGCCTTAACGAGTTTTAGATTCGCTCTCATTAAAACGATGGTAAAATCCGATGATGATCGGGATATTGAGGGTTTCGGTTATTTAATCACCGTTCGAGGCAACGAGGTTCGTGTCAACGCCAGATATATCGAGCCGCTTTTAGAGGAGTTTGACGCGGTCCTGAAAGAAAAAGGGATTCAAAAAATCTTGGTAACGATCGATAAGCAGCCCGCGGTCGATATGGAAAATTTAGATGCCAACAAGAAAATAAACGATACAATCACAATTGATGATGACCGGTCTCCCTGGGAACCTTTTCCAAAAAGGGAGGTCTTAAACCGGGTCGCCGAGGCTATCGGCGAACAAACGCATATGCGGCCGAACTTAAAATTCACCAACCCGCATTTCGTCAACCGGGATTCGGGCAAGAGCGACCCGCGGGCGAAATCGCTAGAAATCGGACTGAGGCTCGCTTTTGATAATCAAAAACAAAAGCTCCAATTTATCGACACGACATCGGACCTGCCGGAATCCGTACTGATCCAAGGAAGCTATGATATCATCGATGAGATCGGGGTTTTAAGAGTCAAGGCGATCAAGGGGAATAACGGCGGGGAAACTCTGGCGTGGTCGCAACTGAGTTTTCATACTCAGGAGAAACAAAAAGAGGTCCTATTGGGGGTGTTTGACTTCGAATCCAATAATCTCGATCCAAAACAAACGCAGGCAAACAACTTCATGTTTCGCTCGATATTTTTAAGAAACAACAGGTTTGAAGTGATCGAAGGCGAAGATCTCAACCGGGTCAATATCGATATATTGCGGAAATTAACGGGATGTGAGGGCGATCAATGTAAAATCATCATCGGGGAACAGTTAGGCCTCGATAATATCGTCTTTTCGGTGATCGCCGATGAAAATGAAGACAATTATCAATTCACCAGCCATCTGTATGATGTCAAAACCGGACAAATGGTCACATCCAGAAAGTTAAAACATCACAAAAAGAAAACATCGTTTGACGCCAGCATCGAGAAAATAGCAGATTTGATTACGTGCGATATCCTAAAAACCTCAGCCAAAATTCAATTCAAATACCGGGGCGACTGCCTGTTGTATAGAAGCAAGTGATCAAAACAAATTTATTATTCGCTTTTATCAACCCCGTTAATTTATCTTATTAAGAGGGCTTGCCGTTTTAAAACAGATCGATTATAATATAAAATAGAATAAAAAATATAAAAACAGGAAGCGTTAAATGACTAAAGAAGAATTCGAAAACCGGATCATCAAAGCCTTGCCGAACGCCAAGGTCGAGGCCAAGGATATGACGGGCGGAGGGGATCATTTTTCCGTTCAGGTGTCTTCTGATAAATTCAAGGGCAAGACATTGGTCGAACAGCACCAGATAATCAACCAAATCTTTGAGGAGGATTTCAAGGGAACCTTGCATGCCTTGTCAATTCAAACTTTTATCCCAAAATAAACTATGCTCGCGTCCAATGAAATTCAGTTAGGTGAAGTGATTAAGGAAAACGTCAATGCCGAGATCGAAAAACAGATCGGTCAGTCAGCCGTCGTGCTTTATATGAAAGGCAATTCCCAGCTTCCGCAGTGCGGTTTCAGCGCGCAGGTCGTCCAGATTTTAAACCTCTTAAAGGTTGAGTATAAAACCGTTGATATTTTAAAAAACGAAATCCTGCGGGAAGAGATAAAAAGATACAGTAACTGGCCCACCTTGCCCCAGCTTTTTATCAAACAAAAATTTGTGGGCGGTTGCGATATTATCACTCAGATGTACCAGGACGGCTCACTGGAAGAACTGGTAACCGGATAAAAAGCCTCAAGAGCTTTTAAATCAAGAGTGCGGGTTTTTGCGTTTTAAAAAATTGCTTATCGGTGTGCTTTAAGGTTTGGAAAAACAGCCCGCCCTGTCGCTGGAAGCTTTATCTTTCACGACTGCCACGAGTTGCATCATCCCTTTTTCTTCATGCGGTATGTTATGGCAGTGAAGAACAAATCTCCCTTCAAAATCAAGCAGCCGGGTCCTCATTTTAAGATAGCCTTTTTTGGGGATATCCACCGTATCGCGCCAGATGGGCTCTTTGAGCTTTTCTCCGTTAATTTCGATAATCTGGAAGGGGTTGACGTGGATATGGAAAGGGTGACTGCGGGGGGTGTTATTGCGGATCGTCCATTCTTCGGCGTCTCCTAGCTTCATGACTTGGTCCAGTCTGTCTGGATCGTATTTCTTTCGGTTAACGTAATAGCCGTCGTTTCCATCGCAGTCGACATCATCGAAAGCCACTTCCCTTTGAAAGCCGATTTCACCGTCCGAAATATCCCTAAGCGAGACAGGAAGCTCCGGTAGACGCTCAGGGAGCCGCGTCGGCGTCAAGGAGGATTCCTTGAGCCGGACTATGGCTAAAACCTTATTTGATCTTTGATCTCTGAGTTTAAGCGTTCTCGCTTTACCTTTTCCCTGAATCAGGAAATCAGCCCGGTTGCCGGGGGTCAGCAGCAGTTTGTCGATGGTTTTCATCTTTTTTAAATAGATCCCGTCCACTGCGATCAGGTTCAGGTCCAATCCATCCAATCCCAAATAGATATAATCGGTCGCGCTGGCGTTGATGAACCGCCATCTTTGAGTCTCGCCCTGATTGATCTGGATTGTCGGGTTGAGCATGCCATTTACGGCGGTCATATGGTTGAAAAGATTATCGGGAGACCGCTGAAGTTTCTGGATGATAAAAACCCGGTCCGTCGCCTGAAGGATTTCTTTTGGCGCAGAATCGTCATCCTCAACGATCAATGCCCCGGCCATTCCGTTTTGCAGTTGCAGTTGAACTGAGCCGTGCTTGTGCGGGTGATACCAGAAGGTTCCCCGAGGGTGATCCTTGGGGATCTTAAAAACATAATCATAGCGCCCCTCCACTGAGTGGGGCCTATCAGCGGGTTTTTCACCCTTGGGCGAGATGGCTAAAAAAATATTGTCACCCGGACTGTTGGGAGAGACATGAAGCCCGTGGGTATGGATGTTGGTCGTGTTTTCATGATGGGGTTGATTGGGGTCATCGGGTGGCTCTGGGTTTCTGTTACCCGGAAGGTGATTATCGATCCTCATCCTGATTTCATCACCCGGCTTGACCCTGAGAGTCGGCCCGGGGATCATGGGCTTTCCCTTAACCAGATAGGTTCTGTTATTCAGATGGATAGAAGGCAGCCGACTCCCATTCTCATCCCAGCTAAGGACTTCGAAGGGATGAAATCCAACTTGCGGATTTACACTCAGGACCCCTTTTTCAGAGTGAATTTCATCGGGTTGATGGATAGGTGACCGTCTACTCGCAGAAGACGCCAAAAAGGTGGAACAAGCTGAAAGACCTCCCAACGCGTAAAGGGAAGCTAGGCCCGTGAGGTGAGCGATGAAATTTCTCCGTTTGATTTGTATGGGTGATTTCATCCGCTCCCTGGAAAAAATTATATTACGGTTAACTTATGAGGCTCATTGAGCGGGGGAGTCCTTAACAGCTTTTAAAGAAATCATATCACGGTCAAAACATTTGGTTTTGCGTATAAATTATCATGAAAAAAACAGGAGATCAAGATTATTCCTTTTCAGCCTGCTTTGCGCGAGCCAGATGAAAGCGGTCCGAGACGAACCGCTAAACGAATTGGATAAGTCGATCAACCCGTTGTTCTCCACGCTTCGATTCAAGGTGGAAAGAGGGCTCGGTACTTTTAAAAAGGATGATGGTCTGACTCGGGCCAGGTATCTGGGAACCTGAAAACTGGAGTATGAATTCGCAATAAGCGGGTTATGTTTTAACAAAAAAAGGCGGTAAATTTGAGTTTTAAAGAGAGAGGCGCCTCCTAAATGAGGGATTTGTCCTTAAAATAGAAGTTAAAATTAAAACAGATCTCAGGTTGTCCAAACAAACCCGACCATCTCAGTAAAAGAGTTGCGACAGAAGATTTGGTAGTGTAAAGTTAATTGTGTGAATTCATAATTATTTGATCTGCTTAAAGAAAGGCAGGTTTTCTTTCACTTTCCCCACAGGGCTTGATCGCCAATGAATCTCCATCTTGAGTGAGATGAAGGCTAAAAGACGGTAGCAGGCATCCTCGCCAGGCATGATTTCCATTGGTCTGGTCCTGCGTTTAAACTCCTTATTTAATCGCTCAATCACATTTGTTGTTCGAAGTGAAATCCATTCTTCTGATGGAAAGCTCATAAATGTTAAACAAGAATCAATAGAATTTCCCAAGCATTTGACTGCTGATGGGCAATCTTTGTCCCACCGCTCTGGCCCTTGACGCGGCCGCAAACCAGTCGGATATCAAAGCTATGGCGCTCGCCTCTTACTAACCATAAGAACCTCGAAGCCTATTCCATTAAAAAATTCGAAACAAAAACAAGAGCGCATGGTCCGGTCCGAAAAACCCGGGGATTATTGTTGGACCGGCAGGTCTTTATAATAACGCCGCATAATAATATAGAGTTGCAAAACGATCTTGATTATGATAAACGTCAAAACCAGAAAAAGGCCAAACAAACCCTATTGACTTTATCCCTCCCATGAGAAGTTTAAAAAGCTAGATGTGACCTTATGTTGAAGTATCGGTTCGTAATTTTAAAAGTTATACTCTTGGCGCTCTTTTACTGCGTGGTTTCGACCGCCGTCATGGCAAAAGATATCCTTATCTTCTCAACCTCGCATAATAACGAGGGAATCCTCAAGGTTAATGAACAGAGCGGTTATATTGAGGTTGAAATAAGCAGCTTGAGTCCGATTCTAGAAATCACGTTGGATGGCCAAAAATTACCATTGCGATGATTCGTTCTATTCCCTTTTCTTTCATAAGGTTGACGACCTAAAAACTCGCTTAACTCACCGCTCATCAACTTAGAAAGAAAGTCCTCGACTGCTTCTCGAACATCAAAACGAATAGACTCCAAAAAGCTCTCAGGATTACTGATTTCCTTGATCAGTTCTTGTACTTCCGTTACTGTAATATCTAGTTTCATGGGTATTTCTCCTTTATTGGGTTGATCTCGCAATCAAACCTTAGGGGAGAAATACCTTTTTTTCTACCTCAGATCAATTTCACACATAAAAGTTTACACTACCTTTTAATGGGATCAAGGTCTAGTCTAGGAACTGGAACTAATGGGTTTTGACGAGCCTGCCGTGTTTAAGTGTCCTGAATGCAATAAATACACTTTGCCAACAACTACAATGATTAGAAATACATAAACAAACGAGATAATCATGGCTATTCCAGACTTTCAGACAGTATTCTTACCTTTGTTGCAGACATGCTCAGATGGCAAAGAATATCGTCTAGGTGATGTTATTGATACCATATCAAAACATTTCAACCTAACTGAAGAAGAGATTAACGAACGGCTACCAAGCGGCAAACAAACAGTAATTCGCAATAGAACTGCTTGGTCATGCACATATCTTAAAAAAGCCGGACTACTTGAGAGCAAGCGGCCTGGCTTCTTTAACATAACTGAAGCCGGATTAGAAGTATTAAAGCAGAACCATGAAAGGATTAATGTCAGATTCCTGAAGCAGTTTGACGGCTTCGAGGAGTTTCACAAAGGGAAAAAAGTTGAGAATACAACAGACGATCAATCTACAGATGATCGAACACCAGATGAGTTGATGGATGAAGGATACAAACAGATTCATTCTAATCTGGCTGAAGAATTATTGGATAAACTAAGATCGGTTGATCCCTTCTTCTTTGAACGTATTGTAGGACGGTTGTTATCCAATATGGGCTACGGAGAACACTAAATAACAAAAAGGTCAGGTGATAAAGGCATTGATGCAATTGTCAATCAAGATCAACTAGGTCTGGATAGAATATTCGTCCAAGCCA
>JAOUME010000283.1 GCA_029881655.1 Deltaproteobacteria bacterium
ATTTTTTAACGGCAATAACCTGCCTGATGAAAATACCGTCGATTTTAGCCTGTTGTCTTTTAACCCCGGGTTGAACGTCTTGGGAAGCGATACTTTCTATCAAACTGGTTCCATCGACTTTACTATCAACAACTGGGATGGGTCGATGGTCTATGATGTTTCGGGGGATATCCCACCCCGATTTTTAGCGTCCAATGGAACCCAAACCGTCTGCGGAACTTTCGGTGGAAATGATGCTACCACCGATGAAGCGTGTGGTTTGCCAAACCTTATTGTAACTTCTTCACAACCGCTAAAGACCAAATCATCATTGCGTTTCTTGGATAAAATTCGTCTGAAGACTCCAAGTGAACTTCGACTCTTCAGAGACCAATAATCATTGGTATTGGGATAGTAATACAGATCCTCATTTTATTTTATTCATAAACTAAAGGAGAAACGGGGGCATTTAAGCTGTACCTATTGAAAAAAACCAGGCTGTGGCTGATGACCTGCGTATCTTCTAAAATACGGTTATGACCAAGATCTTCGGTGATCAGCAACTGGCCATTTGTTAAAAGCTCGGCTAGCTTTTTAGAGTCAGAGGCTGAGGTGACTTTGTCGAATTTGTCATGAATCACCATTGTGGGTGAATTGCATTTGGCGGCTACTTGGTCGGGACTGATTTCATCCAGACTCAGGCTATGTTTTTTTTCAAGATTCCTTAGGGTATTTAAAATAATTTTTTCCTCGATTCCAAATTGTGATGACCATTGAACCAGACCCTTGGTCAGATTAAAAATCGGCGCGATCAAAACCAAGGGGAGGGGGTTGTTCTGAGTGATCCATAGAGCCGACACCGCCCCCATTGAATGGGCTAATATCCCCTTGATCTTTAGTTCATGTTGAAAAACCGCCTGAGTGGTTTCGATGAATTCAAAAACATTGGTCGTCTTCCCACTTGAAAAACCGTGAGCTGGTTTGTCGAAAGTTATAACGCTAAAACCCTCCTGGCGGAGTCTTTGTATTAGGTTGTAAAATTGAATTCCTTGGCCTCCCCAGCCATGAATTAATAAAATAGCGGGACCATTGCCCCAATGCCAAAAAGCGATCCTCTTTTTACCACTTTTAATCGTCAATGTAAAATAACGAGCGTCATCTAAAAGGCTTAAGCGTTCCTTAGGCAAAACAAAGGGAACTGGTTTGAAAAACGATCTTTGAACCAACCTTTTGGTTAGGGACGGAGAGATACTCCAACTCCATCTAGTCGTGGCGGAAGTTGCTTTTAATTTAAAAGAACGAACGATCGTGCGAAACCTTTTTTGATTATTGACTTTTTGATAATGGTTGTGCATGGCGTTATTTTTTCAGATTGTATTTCTTAGGAAGAAAACAAGTGAATAAGTGAATCGATTGCTTTTAGAAAACGTTTTCTGGCATTTTTGGCCGAAAGCATTCTCAAAGCATGGTGAAACCCTAGAATCAAGGAGAAGAATTCAAATGCGAATTGTTCAGAGTCGACATCGCCTGAAAAGTCACCCGCTTGTTTGGCGATTTCAGACATGTGAACCAAGGAAAGATGAAAAGTCTGGATCATTTTAAGGAAATGATCCCTTACAGGTCCGGGACGGTCGTCGTACTCCATGATGGCCGCCAGAATGGGACAGCCTCCCGGAAGGCTGTTAGTCGTCCAAAGGGTCCAATTCTCTGCCAACGTCAAAATCCGTTCTTTACCTTTTGGTTTTAAAAGGGCCGGCTTAAAAACATCCTTGCGAAACCGTTCGGCGGCATAATCCAAAAGCTCGATTTGCAGATTTTCCTTGGAATTGAAATGTCCAAAAATACCACTTTTGGACATGTTGACTTCCTGGGCCAGTTTGCCGATGCTCAGAGCTTCCAAGCCATACAGGCTCGCCTGATTTAAGGCTTGCTCTAATATCCTTGTTTTTGTGTCGTTTTCAATTTTCATAATTAAAGAATAAAACGAACGATCGTGCTTGTCAATGAAAATGCGACGAAAAACCTCCAGGGCAAATTGGGTTCAAAAGGAAGCTAGCTTTTTCGCCAGAGTTTTGACCACAGAGATTTGTCTTCGTAGATAAAGGCGTTACAATTATTACAGCAGTCAATTTTGTGGTAATCGTAATTTAGAATATGAGACCTGAATTAATTCATCATTCAGCCCTGCCAGATTTCAGTCAGAGAAGCCGGTTTTACATCCCCAATTTCGGCAGTGAGGTCGTAATCCAGCCAGCAAAGCCCAGCTCTGCCATCTACACCTATCACCATTTCGTTCCAGGGGTGATTGCAGACGGTATTAAAGGTGCCCTTTTGATTTTTGCCAGATTGGA
>JAOUME010000015.1 GCA_029881655.1 Deltaproteobacteria bacterium
AGGAAACGAAGCTGAGTTTTTCTGGGTCGTCCGGGGCGGCCTTTATGGCGATGCCGTAGTTGAGGAATTCCTCCTTGTCGATCTCATCGATCAAGACATCGCTGTGGTGTGGTGGGAAAGTCAGTCCCAAAGAGGCTTCGGCCAACCCGTAAACCGGCATGATGCTTTGTGATTTAAAGCCGTAGTCCTTAAAGCGCTCGCAAAAGTGATCGATGGTTTCGCGGCTGACCTGCTCCGCTCCGTTAAAAGCGCATCTCCATGAACTCAAATCGATACCCTCTATGTCTTCATCTTTAATCTTTTGGCAGCAGAGTTCGTAAGCGAAGTTTGGTCCGGCCGAAATGCTGCCCCGGTGCTGATGAATCGCCTTGAGCCATCTCTCGGGTCTCAGTAAAAAAGAGATAGGCGATAAAATCACCAGAGGGCAGGCGTGATAAAGGGAGCCCAGCCAAGCCCCGATGAGGCCCATATCGTGGTAAAGGGGCAGCCAGCTGATAAAAACGTCTTTTGAGGTGATCCGGGTCGCCTTGCCCATAATGCGAATGTTCGCCAAAAGCTGTCGGTGGCTAAGAATTACGCCCTTGGGATTTCCGGTGCTCCCGGAAGTGTACTGCAAAAAGGCGGTGTCATCGGTTCTTGCCGGAGATCGGGTAGGTTCCTGTTGATGCTCGGTAAGCTCCTCAAAAGTCACGATGGTTTTGAGTTCCTCGACCTCGGCTTTCAGAAAATAACAAAATTTTTGGGCTTCTGGAACGGTGATTAAAAAGGGACTGCCCGCGTTTTTCAGGATAGCGGCGTGTCTTTTCAAGTGATCCTCGATTTGCGAAAGTTTTGCGGGAGGATAGATGGGCACAGGGATTCCGCCTGAGTACAATATGCCGAAAAAACTATAGAAATATTCCTTGCCGGTGGGCAACATGATGGCGACCGAATCGCCCTGCTTAAGTCCCTTTTTAACCAGACCGGCGGCGAGCTTTTCGGCGTTGGATTTTAGATCCCTGTAGGTGATGACGCTTTTTTGGTCTTTTTCGTCATAATAGGTTATATGGGGTCTGTCAGGGTGGTAGTAGTCAAACCAATCCAAAACTTCGTTGAGAGTTTCAGCCTGGGTCGGCGGGGAATCTCCTTGTGGCTGTTATCGGGTATCTCCGCTTTAAGAATCGGCGCAAACTTATGGACTGGGTTGGCGTTAAGCACCGCTTCTAGAAGATCTTTCGTCTTGTCGGCTGTGGCCAGGATATGGTCGGGGAGTTTAACGTTAAAGACCTGCTCGATTTGGCTTAATAGTTCGATCTTACCCAGGCTGTCAAAACCCAGTTCGCCTTCCAATTGGCTTTCCAGAGTTACCTTTAGGTTTTCGGACTTGTGGGGGTGGATTTTTAAAATCACCTCGGTAACGCTTGCTAGGAGTTTGTCCTCAATCCTTTTTTTTGAATCCATATGTTAAAACAGGTTTAAAAAAATGTTAACACGTAATAAAATAAATTAAATTTCAAAGGGTCCATAAGGATTGAAGGATCATTTATAATTGCTAATTTTACTTGAAAACAGCACAAAAAGCCAATCCAAATTAATTCAACACCAAATGATAAAGGTGGTTTATGAAAAAATTGTATGTTTGCAGCGTTTGCGCTTATACTTATTACGAAGAAGAAGGAGATCCCGAGGGTGGAATTTTACCGGGGACCAAGTTCGAAAAACTTCCTGAGGATTGGTGTTGTCCGGTTTGCGGTGTCGGGAGGGAGGAATTTAATGCTTTTAACGATTAAGCTCAGCTAACAGGAGGATATCACGATGTGCCAGTTAATGGGGATGAGTGCCAATGTTCCAACCGATATCTGCTTTAGTTTTACGGGACTGATCCAAAGAGGCGGTGTTACTGGTCCTCATAGGGACGGTTGGGGAATCGCTTTTTATGAGGGGCGGGGCTGTCGGTTTTTCCACGACCAGTATGCTGGGTGTGAATCCCAGATCGCCGGGTTGGTTAAGGAGTTCCCCATCAAAAGTCATATCGTCATCAGCCATATTCGTAAGGCTAATCGAGGCAGGATTTGTCTGGAGAATACCCATCCCTTCGTAAGGGAGCTATGGGGTTGCTACTGGTCTTTCGCGCATAACGGTCAACTTAAAGGGATCAAAAAAAAATCCCTGACGCATTATCATCCGGTCGGCTCGACCGACAGTGAGTATGCGTTTTGCTGGATGCTTGACCAGATCAAAGACAAGTTTCCAAA
This sequence comes from Deltaproteobacteria bacterium, assembly GCA_029881655.1. Lineage (GTDB taxonomy): Bacteria > SAR324 > SAR324 > XYD2-FULL-50-16 > XYD2-FULL-50-16 > JAOUME01. The sequence continues at coordinate 2,235 of JAOUME010000015.1, forward strand.
AAAACCGGAAAGCAAGGTTAAACTCAAAGGCTTTATTAATCAACTGAGCGATCAACTCGCGGAGCGGGGAATTTTTAACATGTTGCTTTCGGATTCGGTTTATCTTTATACCTACTGCTCGACGAAGCTATGTTGGATTACCAGAAAGGCGCCTTTCGGAGAAGCCGAGCTAAAGGATGTTGAAATGAAAGTGAATTTTTGTCACCAAACCACACCCAAAGACATCGTAAGCGTAGTGGCCACCGAGCAACTGACGAACAATGAAAAATGGGTTCAAATGAGCAAGGGCGACTTTTTGGTTTTTAAAAATGGGTTATCAACTGTCTAGCGGACAAACTGATTTTAAAATTCCGGAACGACTCCAAAGCAGTTAATCAAAAAATCGATTTTTTCTTGCGAGTCATCCGGGATGTAATTAATCTCGAAGCCATTTTCAACCAGCCCCTTCATGAAGCCTTCCCTGTTCCACTTACAGGTAGCGTTGAAAGTAAAAAAAACAGGTCCCTGAATATCGGGAAGTCCCTCATCGGGGATGGAAATTCTCAAACTGAGTTTCTCGTTAAGCTCAATGGGTTCATTGCTGATGATCAAGAGCCCTATCAGTGAAATATTCTGCAGATGTCCTATGATCTGGTGAGTTGAGTCGTCCATTACTTCGAGCAAATCGGATAGATAAGATCTTTCAGCTTGCCTTTGATTATTTTCCATTGTTATTGATTTTCCGTAACGGTTCATAATGGCGCCGATGTCCGGTTTTTTGCCGAAGGCGCAGGATTGCGTTATTATGATCATCTAACCGATTTAAGGTTAGCGATAAAATGATTCTGAATCAATGATTTAATTTATATTTTTTCTGTTTGGCCTTTTTTATAGCGTAAAAATCCAAGTAGGGACTCTTTTATAACGGAGATCAAACCCTGTCCGATTGGTCGGATTTGGATTTGTTTACTTTATCCTTAACTTAATAATCCGACATCATTTCATTTTTAAGATGAGTTACTGAGCGATTAAGAAAAGCCTCATCCGGTTTGATGACAATATGTGATGAAGTGAGCTATAGCTGTGGTTCTAATGGCAGTTTAGAACAAAATGATTGCTATGGAGAGCATAATCAGGTATGAATAAACCCTGCCAAATGGATAGTCAAACCTTCAAAGGTTAAGTCGTTTCATGTTATTTCCTGAAAACGTTATATTTAAAGATTGTGTTGGCCTGAAACTCAAGGGTAAGATTCTCCGGTTTTTGGTTGGATGGCTATTAATTATTGTTTTTATTTTCAGTTATTCTACTATTCTTGTCGCCGAAGTCTTGGTCCTTGGTGATGAGGCCCAAAAAATCCGAGCGGGGAAGTATCTGGAGTTGTATTTGGATGAAACCGGGGTAAAAAACATAAAGGATATTGAGCAACTGGAAGCCGAGAGCGCGCTTGTCGCGTCAGAGAGCGTTGTTCCGAACTATGGTTTTACCAGAGCGAGCTTATGGGCCAAACTGAGGGTTAAAAATTCAGGCGACATAAAAAAAACGGTCTATCTTGAAGTCGATTATCCCCATCTAGACCATTTAAACCTGTTTCATCCATTCGGCGACGAGGGGCAGTATCGAATAGAGCGTTATGGGGACAGCCTACCCTTTAATCAGAGAAAGCTTCACCACCGAAATTTCGTCACTCACTTTGAAATTGAAGCCTTCGAGGAAAGAGTTATTTACTTTCAGCTGTCTACCCAGGATACCCTTCAGTTTCCCCTGATTGTTTATGCCAATGAATATTTTATCAATCAGGAGCATAATGATCAATTTGTCTTCGGTTTTTATTACGGTTTGATGATTGTTCTGGTCGTCTATAGTTTGATCTTGTTTTATATGATCAGGGATAAAAGCTACCTGATCTATTTCTTTTACTTAATCGGTTATGTTCTGTTCCAACTGATTCTCAACGGTTACGCCTATGAGCTATTGTGGTCTGATTACCCATGGTGGGCGAAAAGAAGTCGTGTTTTTTTTATCGGGTTTGGATTTTTCTTTGCCTTGTTTTTCGCGAAAATTATTTTAAACACTCATAAAAAATTACCCAAGCTGGACAAGGTCATTCAGGTATTTATGGTCGGCAATGTCTTCATCATGCCTTTATCCCTAATCGTGGATTTTTATATTATGATTCAAGTCGCAGTTTTTTACGCGGCTCCTTGTGTCTTCATTATCATGTGGGCTGGGATCAGAAGCGCCATGAAAAAATACCGCCCGGCCATATTATATCTTTCAGCCTGGCTGATGATCGCTTTGGGGATATTAGTTAGCGTTCTTAGGGCGTTCGGTATTCTGCCAAGAACTCTATTGACTGAATACGGGATGCAGATCGGCTCGGTTTTCGAAGTGGTCCTGTTTTTCTTCGGGTTGGCGGATCGTATGAATTTCTTAAGAAGGGAAAGACTTCAGGTTCAAGAAAATCTATTGAAAACCCAAGGAGAGCTTTTAAGTCATTTAAAACAAACCGACCGTATGAAGGACGAGTTTTTAGCTAACACCACCCATGAGCTAAAAACACCACTCCATGGGATCATAGGGCTTTCCGAATCCATTTTGAGCAAATCAAAATCGAACCTGAATTCCAAGGAAAAAGAAAATATCTCTCTTATCTCAAATAGTGGCAGACGTCTATTAACTCTGGTTGAAAGCCTTTTGGATCTTTCAAGCATCAAGTTCGGTAATGTCAGACTCGATTTAAAACCCGTTGACCTAAAAAAGACCGTTGATATCGTGCTGACATTTTCCCAGACGCTGGTAATGAACAAAAAATTAACGCTCATCAATGACGTTCCTGAGAAATTGCCGAAAATTGAGGCGGATGAAAACCGGCTCGAACAGATTTTATATAATCTGATCTCAAACGCGATTAAGCACACCGAAGAAGGAGAGATCGTCGTCTCGGCCGTTACCCAGAATCGCGACCTAAAAATAACGGTTTCTGATACGGGTATCGGGATTAATTTCAACAAAGAAGATTCCATTTTCGATCCCTTTGTCCTCGGGAAGGATGAAAAGAGTCAGTTTCATGGTGTAGGTTTGGGTTTGAGTATCTGTCGCTCTCTTGTCGAACTTCATCGAGGAAAAATCGCTTTTGAATCCACCGTCGGTAAGGGGACCGAGTTTTTTTTCACCATACCGCTTTATACAAAACTCGAAGATCCTAAAGAGTCAGCAATCATAGACACCCGGAATCAGTTACAGACGGATTTGCCTGAAATTCAGATGGAAAGGGGGAGCCTGGAAACGCAAAACCAGGAAGGGTATCGGATTTTCGCGGTGGATGACGATCCGATTAATCATCATGTTCTGGAAAATTATCTGGAGGGGGAAAATATGATTTTAAGTAAATTTCTGGACCCCGAAGAAGCCTTAAGTTTTGTTTTTGAGGAGCAAAAACCGGATCTGATCCTTCTGGACATCATGATGCCGAAGCTTTCAGGGTTCGAGTTTATCAAGGCTTTGCGTAAAAAATATAGCGAATCGGAACTGCCTGTTATCTTTCTTACTGCCAAGGATCAGATCCAAAGCCTAGTGGAGGGGTTTTCGTTGGGAGGGAGCGATTATGTCACTAAACCTTTTAACAGAAACGAAATCATCAACCGGATTCAAAAATGCCTTTTCGCGAGACAAACCAGGGATCATCTTCATTCACTCCGTGCCTTCGCCGAGAAATTTACGGATTTTGATGACATCCCAGCCCTTTTTAAAAATATCGTTGATCTTCATTGCCGTCACAATTATTTAAGTCAGGCCGCCTACTATCAAAACGGCGAACTAATTCATCACAACGGGACGCAAAATAAGGATTCTCCCTTTTTGCCTGAGACCCCGTCTGAACAGATATTGGCTTTTTTTAATCAGATGGAAGATGAGATCACTCTTATAAAGCTTGAAGGGACAAAGAATAAAATCGATCCGGTTAAGGCGGGGATTTTGAGACCCTCGGTTAAACAAGGCTGTCTGATGGTCTTGAATATCGAGGAAATCAAAGGTCATCATATCGCCATTCACTCTACTCAGGAAAACACTGTTCTCAGGGAGGTTGGGGAGGAGTATTTTCGCAATCTGGTTCGTATGATCAATTCGTTGCCCAGATTATCCAGTGAAACAGCCTCAGATGAGATACCGGAGAAAAAAGATCTGGAAAATATCTTTCGTATCATGAAACACCAAAAGGATATTGCGTTTATCAAATCTGAAAGCCCTTATTGTAAAGTCGTTCTCGATACACCTTTTGATGATAGTTTTCTACTTAGAACCACGATCCAAAAGATCGAGAGCTACTTTAACGGTAAAACCTTCGTTAGGGTTCATCGATCCTATTTGATCAACCCGCAAAAGATCGAATTGATTAAAAAAAGTAAGCAACGTGATCTATGTGTCCAGGTGAAGGTTCCACAGGAGAAGGCCGAAATTATCCCGATCGGGCGTTCTTACCGTGATCGGGTTAAGGAGCTTGTATGATAACAATCAGTTAAAATAGAACTCAATCCAAAAAAAAAGCTGACCGAAGTCAGCTTTTTTCTGGAAGTAAACAGAGGGGGGATTACATCATACCGCCCATGCCTCCCATACCACCCATACCACCCATTCCACCACCTCCAGGCATCGGAGCGTCGCTTTCATCTTTTGGGATGTCGCTGACTGAAGCCTCGGTCGTTAAAAGGAGACCGGAGATAGAAGCTGCGTTTTGAAGCGCGTTTCGGGTAACTTTGGTCGGATCGATGATACCGTTTTTTACCATATCGACATATTCCTCGGTTCTGGCGTCGAAACCTTCGTTCCCGGCCGACTCCTTAACCTTGTTGACGACGATGGCGCCCTCTTTACCGGCGTTAGCCGCAATCTGTCTTAACGGCTCTTCCAAGGCCCTTTCGATGATCATGGCTCCAATTTTCTGGTCGCCTGAAAGTTTTTTGGCCAGAGCGGATACGTTAGGCTGTGTCCTTAAAAGAGCGACTCCTCCTCCAGCGACAACGCCTTCTTCAACTGCCGCCCGGGTTGCGTGCAATGCATCCTCGACACGGGCCTTTTTTTCTTTCATTTCAACTTCGGTCGCGGCTCCCACGTTGATGATGGCAACACCACCGACAAGCTTAGCCAGTCTTTCCTGAAGTTTCTCACGGTCGTAATCAGATGTGGTTTCTTCAACCTGAGCCCTGATTTGGTTGACCCTTCCCTTGATGGCGTCAGCAGCTCCAGCTCCATCGACGATCACGGTGTTGTCCTTATCCACGGTGACGGTCTTGGCCGTTCCAAGCTGGGCCAGTGTCAAGTCTTCCGGTTTCATGCCCCTGTCCTCGCTGACAACCTCGCCACCGGTTAAGATCGCGATATCCTCCAGCATGGATTTTCTTCGGTCACCAAATCCCGGAGCTTTCATGGCGCAGCACTGAAGGGTGCCTCTTAACTTGTTGACCACCAGGGTCGCCAAAGCTTCACCGTCAATGTCCTCGGCAATGATAATAAAAGGTCTGCCTTCTTTGGCGATCTGCTCAAGCACAGGAAGAATATCCTTCATGTTGCTGATTTTCTTTTCAACCATGATGATGTAGGGGTCTTTTAAAACCACTTCCATCCGGTCTGAATCCGTCACGAAATAGGGAGAAAGATAACCTCGATCAAACTGCATCCCCTCGACAACTTCCAGGTTGGTCTCAAGCCCTTTGGCTTCTTCAACGGTGATAACGCCGTCCTTACCGACCTTGTCCATCGCCTCGGCAATGATCTTTCCGATCGTCTCGTCGCTATTTGCTGAGATTGTGCCGACTTGAGCGATTTCATTATTGTTTTGAATCTTCTTGGAATTCTTGGCAAGCTCTTCAACCGCGCTGATGACCGCCAAATCGATGCCCTTTTTTAATTCCATTGGGTTGGCGCCCGCCGCGACATTTTTTGAACCCTCGCGGTAAATGGCCTGCGCCAGAACCGTTGCCGTCGTCGTACCGTCTCCGGCAATATCCGAAGTCTTACTGGCGACCTCTTTGACCATCTGGGCCCCCATGTTCTCGATCTTGTCCTCCAGCTCGATCTCTTTGGCGACCGTGACACCGTCTTTGGTGATCAGGGGCGCGCCGAATGATTTGTCAATCACGACGTTACGCCCTTTTGGTCCCAGGGTTACCTTGACCACATCCGCAAGTTTGTTGATCCCGCGGAGCATGGCGGCTCGGTTATCGCTACCGAATATAATTTGTTTTGCCATATAGATTCCTCTATTAAAATAATTTAAAAATACGGTTAATTTTTAACTTGAATTTTTTACTGGGTCCTACTCGATGATTGCCAGGACATCTTCTTCTTTCATCATCAGATATTCCTCGCCGTCAATGGTGATTTCGGTGCCTGAATATTTACCGAATAGTACCTTGTCGCCTTTCTTGACATCAAGCGGGGTGATCTTGCCATCCTCACGTTTAATGCCACTGCCGACAGCGATAATCTCACCCTCTTGGGGCTTTTCTTTGGCTGTGTCGGGGATGATGATCCCGCTGGCTGTCTTGTTTTCCGCTTCACGGCGTTTGACGATCACTCTATCGTGTAAAGGTCTGATTTTCATAACCAAAGTCCTTCTTGTGGGGTTGTTAAATTAAAATACCCTCTCCTTGCTCGTTTTAGTCGGTAGGAAAGGGTCATTGTCACTGAAAATCTAAATTCTTATCAGCACTCCTTTTTAACGAGTGCTAATAAAATAATAACCAAAATTAAAACCAACGTCAATACAGAATCAATAAAGATTGTAACCGATTGATAAATAAAACAATAAAACTTGTTTTCCCAGCTGGACTATCAATGACCGTGGAGGGAATCAGTATAGAAGACAAAACGAAGACAATATCCTGGGTTTTTAATATGGCGATGAGCAGGGTTGTCTTTAAGGCGGTCGTAGTTTAACAGTTCATGAAAGAGGTGGCAAATATTTTTCCATTTCTTCAAATAGGTTCTCTTGAACCGGAAAGCGGCCACAGATCGACTGATTATTGTAAATGACCTGGCCTTGAAGCAGGACTTCAAAGATCTGGTTATGACCTTTGATGAGTTCCGGCTTGATGTTATAGTGTTTTAAGATCGCCCTGGCCAAACTGGAGGCTTTTTCAAGATACCCTCATTCCTCGCAGTAGCGGATTTGGATGATGATGTCATTTTTGGGTTTTGCCATTCCGTTTGCCTTAAAGCTCTTTTGATTTGATGACCAACATCTTTTTGACCTGCATATCCCTGACGCTGTAGGGGATTCCCCCGACACCCATGCCTGATTCGCGGTGACCGCCAAAGGGCATCCAATCTACCCTGAAAGCGGTATGATCGTTGACCATGACGGCGGTGGCGTTGAGCTGTCTATAACCTTTCATTGCCTGATTTAGATCCTGCGTGAAAATGGCGGCCTGAAAGGAATAGGGTAGTTCGTTGGCCTGTTGAATGGCCTGGTCCAAGTCGCTGTATGAATAAACGCAGACCACAGGCCCGAAAATTTCATCCTGGCTTACCTTGGATTGTGGACTGGGATTTAAAAGGACCGTGGGCGCGTAGCAGGTTTCATTCACCCTTTTTCCTCCGCACAAAAGCAAAGCGCCTTCGTTGACGGCCTCGTTGACCCACCGCTCAACTCTCTCAAGTTCGGCATTTCTAATCAAGGGGCCGACTTCGGTCTCAGGCAGAGTGGGATCGCCCACAGTGAGCAGCTTGGCTTTTTCGGCGATCAGGTCCGCCAGCTTGATGGCCAGCGTCTCATGCGCGAAAATCCGTTGGACCGAGACGCAGACCTGTCCCGCGTGATAAAAACCTCCCTTGACCAATAGGGGCAAAGCTACATCGATATCAGCATGCTCTGTGAGGATAACTGGAGCAACGCCGCCGTGTTCCATGGCGCAGTGAGCCCCAGGTGGCAGTTTGGAGCGAAGTTTCCAGCCCACGTTGCTACTGCCGATAAAAGACAGGAAGGCGGTCCGTCTATCCTGTATCAGCTCGGTGGCGATGGTCACGTTTTTGGTGATTAGAACTTGAGCCCAACTTGGGGGCAGACCAGCTTCGTAAAGGATCTTGATGAAGCGCAAACAGGAAAGTGGTGTATCGCTCGCGGGCTTAACGATGACCGGACAACCGGTGATAACGGCCGGACCGACCTGATGAACGATCAGGTTTAAGGGGTGATTAAAGGCACTGACGGCCACCACGACCCCGATGGGTTCATATTGCGTCAACGCCAGCCGGTTTTCTGAGGCGGGGTTGAGATTCATGGGGATTTCTTCGCCGTGCTGGGTTCTGAGTGTTTCAACGCAGCATTTCATACCGTCGATGGCCCGCGTGACTTCGGCTTTCGAGTCCATCAGCGGTTTTCCCCCTTCTCTGGCGGCTTCAAGAGCCAACTCATCGGCTCTATCAGTCATCAGATGGATGGCTTTGCCGAAAATTTTGATCCTTTCTGCGGGTTTTAGCCAGGTGTCCTTGTTTGAAAACAGACCATAGGCCGTATCCATCGCTTTTTTCATGGCGATTTCGTCGGCCGCGGTCACTGTCGCGATCAAGCTTCCGTCATAAGGCGCTCTTATTTCCGTTTTTCCGTCATTAGTCTTCGCGCCGTGAATCAACAATTCAAAATGCTCTGGCATCTTAACTCCTTAAATCTATATTATTATCCAACACAAGGTGAGTATATTCAGACAAACCCGACTTAAAATTTCTGGCTTTTCTCTTTGATTTCCTGGTTTAAAACCTGATCGTTGAGTGAGTAATCAATAGGCACTTCGATGAGATGAACTCCTTTTTTATCGTAGCACTCAATGATTAACGGGGCCAAGTCCTCGGTTTTCTCCAGCCGATGACCATAGGCGCCATAACTCTGGGCATAAAGAACGAAGTCGGGATTAGTGAAATCCAGACCAAAGGAATCAAAACGCATATCGGTCTGTTTCCATTTGATCATACCGTAGGCGTCATCTCTTAAAACCAGGATCACCAGATTCATTTTCAAGCGAACCGCAGTTTCCAGTTCCTGAGAATTCATCATGAAGCCCCCGTCTCCACAGATGGCCATGACTTTTCTATCAGGATAGACCAGATACGCGCCCATTGCCGAGGGCAAACCCGCTCCCATCGAAGCCAAGGCGTTATCAAGCAGCACCGTGTTGGGCAGGTGGGCCTTGTAGTTTCTGGCAAACCAGATTTTATAGACCCCGTTATCCAAAGCCACGATCCCGTCTGATGGCATGACTTGGCGGACTTCACTGACCAGTTTTTGCGGCAAAATGGGAAAGCTGTTATCATCGGTTTTTTCGAGCAAATGTTCCTCTAGGTTCCGCTTAACTTTTTTGTAAAATGAGTGATCCCAGTGTTTTTGAGGCTTGATATGTTCCTTGATCTGCCAGATACTGTTGGCGATGTCGCCTAAGACCCCAACCTGGGGGAAATAGACAGGGTCAACGACCGCGTTGAAAAAATTGACGTGTATGACCTTAAGACCAGATTGGCCCATAAAAAAAGGAGGTTTTTCGATCACATCGTGACCGACGTTGATGATCAGGTCGGCTTTTTCGATCGCACGGTGCAAAAAATCCCCGCTGGACAGGGACGCGCAGCCTAAAAAGAGTTCGTCCCGTTCATCGATCACCCCTTTTCCCATTTGGGTGCAAAAAGCCATGATGCCGGTCTTGTGAAGAAATTCCCTCAGCATCTTGCAGGTGGTTTTGCGGTTTGCTCCCGCTCCAATCAGCAACAGAGGGTGCTTGGATTCCTCGATCAGCTCGACGGCTCTCATGATTGATTTCTCCTCGGCGATAGGCCGTCTGACTTCTGCCGGCGCGATGGTCCCCAAGCTAAGCACCTCTTCCCGGGCTATGTCTTCTGGCAACTCCAGGTGAGCCGCTCCAGGCCTTTCTTCCTCTGCTATCCTGAAGGATTCGCGGACGCGGGACGGAATGGCGTCGCCGCTGACAATCTGTTTGGTGCACTTGGTCAGGGGTTTCATCATCTCCACCACATCAATGATCTGGAACTGTCCCTGTTTGCTGGATTTGATGGGCTTTTGACCCGTGATCATCAGCATGGGCATGGCCCCTAACTGGGCGTAAGCCGCGGCCGTCACCAGGTTGGTCGCGCCAGGCCCCAGCGTGGAAAGGCAGACTCCGGCCTTGCCCGTCAATCTGCCGTAGGTCGCGGCCATGAAACCGGCGGCCTGCTCATGGCGGGTCAATATCAGACGGATTTTTGAGTTTTTTAGAGAGTTTAAAAAATCCAGATTTTCCTCACCCGGAATCCCAAAGATAAACCGCACTCCCTCTTTTTCAAGAGATTTAATAAAAAGATCGGATGCCTTCATTTTATTTTTATTGGATATTCATTCAGTTCCCATTCATACTCGGTATAAAAAATATCGTTGTTAGAGGCGATGATCTCGTCCCTCTCTTTCTGATCCTGAGCGATCAGCGGGGTCACATAGGCTTTAAGGCTTCCCTTTTCTCGCTCGAAATCCTCTTTAAACCATTTAAAAATCCCTGACAGATTCAGTCGGTTTTCTGCGGAGTCATAAAAGTTTTTTTCATGGTCGCTTAAAAAAGCTTTTCTGGCGGCATCCAACTGCCGCTCCAGTTCATCAGCCCTATAGGCAACCCGGCTTAAAGAGGGCGAACCAATCGAGGCGGTTGTAAGCGCGAAGACAACCCGGCTTCCACCGATGGAAAGGAGTTTTTTTTCGATGAATTCCAAGTTGCGTTTTTCGCCGAAAAGATAAAAGAAACGAACCTTCCAGGGAGATAGGAAAAAACCGCCCAAATCCCTGATGGAGCGTACCGGATAGTTATCCTTGATTCTTTTCAGGGTATAAGCGTTATAGGCGTTGATCAAAAACGCGATCTGCTCGTTTTTGGGAAATCCCTCGAATTCCTTAAGACTGACATTCTCCAAAGAGGAGAGGTAGGCTTCCAACGAAACCGGCTCTTCTTTCAAGCGTTGGTAATGAACCCAGCTCGTATTTTCTTCCTCGAAAACGGATCGCTTAAGGATCTCATTAAAAGCCAGATGCCGATGATCAAAGCCCAATGCCTTGTTTGGAAAGGCTCCCTGAAACAAAGACAAAACAAAAACCAGGGCTAAAACAAGAAGTTTCATTAATAATCCCAATTCAATTATTGACTTCCAAGTTTAACTTGATCTTTTATTTCGGCTGGTTTTCATCAGCCGGAACCTGATCCTTATAATCAGCCACTTTTTTCCTCTGGGCAGTGTTTTGAATGGCTGTTTTTATCGCATTGTAAAAAAACCAGAACAGACTAAAAAAAAATGCCACCAAAACAAGCAATTTGATGGGATCTTCGATAACCTGCTGAAAAAAGCCTCTCTTGTCAGTCGTGGTTTCAGCCGGCGGCTCCTGGACTTTTTCGGTTAAGCCCGGGCTTTGTTTCATTTGCTCTGTAGCAAAAGTGGGCTGGATTCCAAATGAAGTTAAAACAATAAGCAATAAAAAAGAATAAATAATTATGGATGGCGGTGTCATTTTAAATCTTGTAATCTTTAGGTCAGATAATATCATTTTTATGTTAAAATCAATAGATGGTTTTCAATAAGGCTCAATTACGCTCCAACGACCCGCCACATGAACTGCCCGCTCCAGCGGTGCACCCAAAGCAGTGATCACCAAACGCGATTTTTTCGCCGTGATTTTTAAACGCGCGAATCTCCCAGATGCTCTTTTCCTTCCAAGGTACACTGATCTGAAGCGACAGGTTAAAATCGCAATCGTAAATTCCGCCATCCCAACTGACCGAAAGAAGATCCCTGCACATCAGGTTTTGCAGGTTGGTTTGGTTGAAACTGGTCACTAAAAGATCCTGATAGGCGGTTAGATCGTCTTGCTTTCTTAGTTGAGTCGCAAATCGATGTATGGGCATATTGGTTATCGTTAAAAGACGGTTAAACCGAATGCCCAGTTTGCTCAGTTCGATTTTGTAATCGTTTTCCAGCAACAGTTGGTCGGGCGGAAGGTTGGCTCCCAAAGGATTGTATGCCAGATCTAAAGTCAGTCCGCTACCGTCAGCGCCGTACCCGAGTTCGTTTAGTTCCTTAAGAGATTTTACGCTTTTTTCAAAAACATTGCTACCTCTTTGTTTGTTCACGTTCTCGGCGGTATAGCAGGGTAGGGAACAGACCAGTCTAACCTGATTATCTTTAAAAAAAAAGGCGGTGCCTTCCTGTCCAGGCTGTTGAAGGATGCTGAGGTTGCAGCGGTTGGTGATCTCAAGCTTTAAGTCTTTAAGCGAGGATACAAAATATCTAAATTCGGGATTCATCTCCGGCGCTCCGCCGGTTATGTCAACCGCTTGGATCTCAGGTGACGCGTCAAGAAGGTCCAATATCCGGTCGACGGTATTTTTTTCCATGATTTCTGTGCGGTTGGGACCTGATTCGAGGTGACAATGGTGGCAGGATTGGTTGCAAAGCAAGCCCATATTTACCTGAAGAGTTTTAAGTGGCTTGCGTTTGACCACAATGCCGTTCTGCTTGAGGGATGAAGCGAACAGCTCCGAATATTCTGGCTCCTGTTGCCCTAAATCGGCTTTATACATAACTATCTCCTTAGTCGATGAAAGGTTTCAAGCCAGTTAAGGCTTCTTATTGAAACACGCGATTTTCTCCAGTTACCGGCGACAAACCGATTGGCTTCGACCAGAGTCGGGTAAATATGAATCGTTTTGAGAATCTTGTTTAATCCCAACCCATACTTCATAGCGATTACGAATTCCTGGATAATGTCCCCGGCATTTGGAGAAACGATCGTCGCTCCCAATATCCGGTCCTTTCCCGGCGCGTTTAGGACTTTAACAAAGCCCGTTTCTTCTCTGTCGGTGATGGCCCGGTCAAGCTCGGAAATATCATAGCGGTGGACTTCGTAATCGATTTTATCTTTTATGGCCTGTTTTTCGTTCAAACCGACAGTCGCGACCTCGGGGTCCGTAAAACTGGCCCAGGGGATGACTCTTTCATCAACCTTAAAGGATACCAAGGGACGAAAAAGAGCGTTGACGCTGGCATACCAAGCCTGATGAGCCGCCGTATGGGTGAACTGAAAAGGGCCCGCCGCGTCCCCGCATACATAGATGTTAGGATAGTTCGTCCTCATAAGCGAATCATGGGCGATAGTTCCCTCTTTTGAAACCTTGATCTCCAGTTCCTGAAGTCCAAAACCCTTTGTTCTGGCTTTTCTGCCCAAAGCTATTAAAACGGCGTCAAAAGCGATTTTCTTTTCCTGGCCATTGTTATCGCAAACCAAATAGTCTTGTGAACCTTCCCTGATAAACTCCTTGGCCCTGTGGTTCAAAAAAAACGAGATGCCTTCGCCGGCAAGTTTGTCTTGAATCAGATTTGAGACATCGTCATCTTCTTTGGTTAATATATGGGACGCCGCCTCGACAAGAGTGACTTTAGAGCCCAGACGGCTGAAGCATTGGGCCAATTCACAGCCGATCGGACCGCCCCCCAGGACCAGGAACCGTTCAGGTCTCTCCCTTAACTGCCAAAGGTTTTCGCTGGTGAAGAACCGGGTTTGGTCGAGTCCCTTAAAAGGGGGAACCAAGGGAGCCGCTCCCGTGGCCAGGATGATATTCTTTGTACAAATCACCTCCTCATTGACTTCGATCCGGTAGGGATCGATGATTTTCGCTTCCCCTCTAACGCAATCGACCCCCAGGGATTGATAACGCTCGACCGAATCATGAGGTTCGATCTTTTTGATCCGGTCTTGGATCTTCCCCATCACTTTGGCGAAATCGAAATCCACTTTGACCTGATCAAAACCAAACTCATCTGCTCTTTTTGCCATGGAGGCTATTTTTGCGGCCCGGATAAGGGATTTGCTCGGTACGCATCCCGTGTTCAGGCAGTCTCCCCCCATTTTGTCTTTTTCGATCAGGACGACTTTCGCCTTAAGTGTGCCAGCGATCAGAGATGACACCAAACCCGCGGCACCACCTCCGATGACCGCGAGATTGTAGTCGAAACGCTTTGGTTTCTTGTGTTTTTTCATACTCCTTTTAGTTTTTTTGGAACCCGTGTCGTATTAGTCTCTTTCACGGCAAGCTACTGGCCAAAATCGAGGACGAAAAACACATCAATCCCGCAGTCAAAAGGCAAATGATGAATAAATTCGCCTGATATTACCATCTAAGCGCCAGGACCGCAATCAATGCAGCGGCTGATCGGTTTTGGGCCTAAGTGAAGCTTGCTGTTTAAATCCCTCAGGGCGGTTCGGACGCCTTCTTCGATAACCGGGTGGTAAAAAGGCATCTCCAACATGCGGGGGACCGTCATTTTTTGTTGTCTGGCCCAGGCCAAAAGATGCGCGATATGCTCTGCCGCCGGGCCGATCATCTCCGCGCCCAGGAAGATACCGGTGCCTTTTTCGCCGTAAACCCTTAAAATCCCCTTATTTTTCAGCATGACCCGGCTACGTCCCTGGTCCTCGAAATTAACCGTGCCGATTTCATATTCGCCTTCTCTCAACTCCGAAAAACTTTTGCCGATCATGGCGACCTGGGGCTGGGAGAACATAACGCCGATCGGGGTTCTTCTTTGTCCACCCAGATTGTTGGGATAAAGGGCGGCTCCCTCACCGGCGATTTTGCCCTCGTCGGCCGCTTCATGAAGCAGGGGGCGGTTGTTGTTGGCGTCACCCGCGATAAAGAGGGAACTATCGCCGCATTGCAGCGTGTAGGGATCAAACAGAGGCACGCCGAAACGGTCCAGCTCAACCCCGGTCTGATCGAGCATAAGCCCTTTCAGCTTGGGGACACGGCCTGTCGCTACCAAAACGGACTCAAAGCTTTCCTTGCGGCTCTTGCCATTGGTTCCCTTAAAATGGATTGTCACACAGTCCGGATCTTTTTCTACCAGGGAGATGGCGGCATCGGGATCAAGGTCCAACTCTTCCTGGAAACAACGGGTCGCGTAATCCTGTACCTCCGGGTCGCTTAAGGGGCCCACGCGGCCGCCTCTACCCAGGATCGTTACGCGGACACCCAGCCGGTGAAGCGCCTGACCGATTTCAAGCCCGATGATGCCGGGACCAATGACCGCCATTGATTTAGGCAGATCCCGCATCTCGAAAATGTCATCATTGAGCAATAGTTTCTTACCCAGATCCTTGAAAGGGGGTGGCACCATCGGTTCTGAGCCGGTCGCGATCACCACCGATTTGGCCTCGATCAGGGTATGCTCGTCCACCTGAAGTTTTAAAGGGCCGACAAACCGGGCATAACCCCGTATGATATGTGCCTTATCGATCCCATCGATCGACTCCAAGACAAACCCCACAAAACGGTCTCTTTCAGAGCGGACTCTTCCCATAACTTTTTCACCGTCAATTCGAGTCTCGCCTTGGGGATGGATTCCGAAGCCGGGCGCTTTTTTTATCCCGTGAGCCGCGTCCGCGGCCGCGATCAAAAGTTTACTAGGCATACAACCCACTCTGGCACAGGTCGTTCCAAAGGGGCCGCCTTCGATGATGGCGATTTTATCGGTATGCTTTAATGCGGCTCGATAAGCACCCAGCCCTGCTGTACCGGCACCAATCACGGCGACATCCAGTTTGATCTGTTTCATTTTAGATTACCTCAATGTTTTTAAAGATGATCGCAGACCCTTTAAAGCCGAACTTATAAATTAATCGGTGATATTATAAAACTCAAGGACAAAAAAAGGTCATTCATCGAACTTATCTGATTAAGTGCCATCCTTGTCTATATCTAGAGATAAACGGTTCGGGTCTCAATAAAGGAACGATTAATAAAAAAGCGTTTAAGTTTAATTTTATAATACCGATAAAGGAAAAAACAGCCTTATTTGCTAAAAAAAGAATTTCAGGGCTGGTAAAGGATGAGCTATAGGCGTTTGCGGAGGGCTTTTTTTATAAGTTCCGCTTTAATCGCTCCTGGCCTGTCTTAAAAAATTAGATGTCGAAAGTCATAAAAAAAGGAGGAGTAAAGTGAACAGTGAAGTGAGAATCAAGGTTAAGATGACCAACGGTCATAAAAGACAAAACAAAAAGACGAAGCTTATGGCTGAGCCGACCCAGGAGGAAATCGATCAGGCCATAAAAGAATTTACGATGAACGGGGGACAGGTTAAAAAACTGGAGCCCTTTTATCTGGATGATTCGGATCATATCTATTAAGCGGCGTCATTTTGACTCTCAAAGGTGAGATCGGCGCGTATTCACAAAACAGTCTCCAGGTTAAACCGGGTAGTAAGCCGGATTACTGATCCGCATCCAGGTTGATTTTGATTTCTCCGCAACCGATCTGCGCCGAATAGTGCGGATCGGAGCTATTGATGATGCCCGAGAAATATCGCGCGAGAACGCGGTGTTGGTCTTTTTTGACCTTGACGACCCTGGCGATGCCGACAACGCCTGGTTTTTCGCATTCGTAATGTTTTACCCCGTTTTTGTCCTTATAGATCAACTCCACTGAAAAAAGCTCCCTGCCGCCAAAAAGAACCAGGAGGATGATCAACCCATAAATCTTTAATTTCATGGAATTATATTTAATGAGATTAAAAGATAGCCCCTTAAGGGATGGTTATAAGATAATATCAATTATTGATATAACAATATATTAATTGGTAACATCATGAAAATCAATAATTATATTTCTAAAAAAACCTTGCCCTGTCTCTGTGAAACGGACTTCTAAAGTCCGCAAATCTCGATAGGGATCATTTCCTTTCGCTGAAAGGGCATTTATTTTTTCCATGAAACCTTTTGTTTCATCTGAGACAACGCAGAGGGTCTCCCCGGATTTAAGGAGTTGATCCATCACTGAAGAATCGGGTTGGTTCGCCTTGGTCAATGGAAAAAACTGATTTGAAAGCTTAAGGATCAGCCGGTAGAAACTTGAGTTTGGCTCTTTGAGAGGATGGTAGAAACGGATTTGTCTTTCCATGGACATTTGAAGCAGGATCATCGAAAGATAAGACGGGCGATCCAAAATCAGCAAGAGTGGCTGGTCCCTTAAAAGGTTTTTGATTTCTCCTGAGATCAGCTTAAAGCGGAAACGGGTAAAAGACCAGAAACAAAACCGGCTGAAAAACTCCCGCTGGATCATGGCGGTTAAGAAGATAACCCCGATCGTCAAAAAGCCCACTATAATAAATAAAACCGGTTCTCCCACTCCCAAGACCGTGCGCGTAAAGATCACAAAAAGGGTGGACAGGACCATAAAAAGAGCATTGAGAATGTTATTTAAGGCCATCACGCTGGCTCTTTCCTTTGACCCGGTTCGTTGTTGAATCAGCGCGTTTAGAGGAACAATGTAAAACCCTCCGAAACAGCCTATCCCGAACAGGTCGATGAAAATCCGTGAAAGCTCTGCCCACTCAGAGATGGCCCGAGGGGCGAAAAATCCAAGGTCAAGCGAGAACAGGCTTAAGCCCACCGCGCCGAAAAGCACCAGCCCCATCTCCACCCGGCTTCTAGATAGTCTATCACAGAGCATCGAACCGGTACCGATACCGATCGAGAAAATCACCATCATGAAATTGGTCTGAATCGAACTGGCTTGGATCTTTAGTCCGAGTCCGGGCAAAATTTGCAGGAACAGGGCTCCGGCAAACCAGAAAAAGGAGATGCTTAATACCGACCTAAAAAGCAGGGGCGTTTTTATCAACTGCCTGACTTCCCTGAACACCTGAAGAGGGAAATTAAGGTTGAAGGTTTTCTCCGGATCGGCGGGGGTGGTTTTGGGGATTAACAGGCTGCTTAAAAACCCCAAAAGAGCGATCGTGATAAAGAAAAAGCCCATGAGGTGAGGTTCATCGCCAAACCACTCCACCAGCCACCCACCCAGATAGCTGCCGATCAGGATTGAGACGAAGGTGCCCATCTCCAGCCAGCCGTTGCCGTCGATGAGTTCCGAATTTTTTATGATCTCAGGCAGGATACCGTACTTGGAGGGGCCAAACAGAGCCGACTGGGTCCCCATTAAAAACAGGATCGCCAACAGAAAATGAAGCGCGGTTTCTGGCTCAAGGGGGTCTAAAAACCAGTAGGCTGTAGCGCCTAAAAGCATGATGAGGATTTCAAGCTGTTTGGTGCGAAGGATGACCCTGGATTTACCCGACAGATCGGCCCAGGTTCCGGCCCAACTGGAAAACAGGATGAACGGCAGAATGAAGAGTCCCGCCCCAAGACTGACGTAAAAATCGGCCGTCTCCTTGGGTAAGCTCTGGGACAGTTTGAAGGAGACCATAAAAACGATCGACTGCTTAAAAAGATTGTCGTTAAAGGCGCCTAAAAACTGAGTCGAGAAATAACCGAAAAAGCGTTTGGTGAAAATCAAGGGCATGGAAAGAAGTTTATTCAATGTTTCATAAAGGCGACTTAAATCAAATGAGTTCTTATGAAGATTGAAAATTAGGATATAATCAAAGGAGATACTGGAAGTTTTAAGATACCTCTTAAATTCAAAGCCTTATTTCCAAAGATTCACTATTACCCGACCGGCGGTTTTTCCACACAGCATCCTCTGGATTTCGTCGGGCAAGGCTTTTAGGCTTAACTCCGTGACCAGTTTTTCCAGCATCCAGGGTCTGATCAAAACCGCAAGCTTGGCCCAAAGCCGTATTTTCTCGGTGATGGGATACTCCGCCGAAGAAATCCCCAGCAGATTGATTCCCCTTATGATAAAAGGAAAGATCGAGGTATAAAGTTCATTCGAGCCTATCATACCGCAGCAGGCAACGCTGCCGGAGGGCATCACGCTTTGGACGGCCTGGGTCAGGTAAGGTCCCCCGACCGTATCGATGACGGCGGCCCACTTGGGCGTAAGCAGGGGTCTGATGGAATTTTCCAGCCAGATTTCCCGGTCGATGACCCGGCTGGCTCCAAGTTCCATTAAAAAATTCTCCCGGTCCGTTTTCCCTGTCACCGCGCAGACCTGATAGCCTGCGGAAGCCATCAGCATAACCGCCATTGATCCGACCCCGCCGGTCGCTCCGGTGACAAGGACTTCTCCGTCTTCAGGCTTCAGCCCCATCCGCTCAAGCTTATCGAG
The DNA here is from genome assembly GCA_029881655.1 of Deltaproteobacteria bacterium. Lineage (GTDB taxonomy): Bacteria > SAR324 > SAR324 > XYD2-FULL-50-16 > XYD2-FULL-50-16 > JAOUME01. Next base: position 21,296 of record JAOUME010000015.1, read on the forward strand.
AGACATCACCGCGGTCAGCCCGGCCGTGCCGATTATCATGCTCTGCTTGAGGTTAAACCCGGGCGGCAAAGCGATCACCCACTCGGTAGGGACGCGGATGTATTGACCGAATCCGCCGGGTGTATCCATCCCCAGACCATATCCCGTTACGATCACCTCATCGCCTTTTTTTAGTTCGGGGCTGCAGGACTCCACCACCACTCCAGCGGCGTCGATGCCAGGAGTATGAGGATAATTCCGAGTGACCCCCCGGTTTCCCGATGCCGAAAGCGCGTCCTTGTAGTTTAAAGAGGAATAGCTTACCCGGATCAGGACCTTGTGGTCTGGCAAGTCGTCTAAAGAGCGGGTCTGGATCGATTGGGTGAAACCCTCTGATTTTTCCTCGGCGATCAATGCCAGATAGGGTTCGTTTCTCTTCGCTGTCATGGTTTATCCATCAAACCTCAATTATTTAAAGGGGGCTTACTTTTTAATCCAATGCGTAATTATTATTTGGGAAAGCAAGAATTCCAGAAATTGAATTTCCTTGCAAAATAACATCTTGAAGCGTAAATTTAGTAAGAAGGTTATCGTATTATGTCAACATTGCCGGGCATAAGTAAGCTACGCCTAAAATACTCAATTCGCAAGGACTAACTGAAGCGTCTTTTTTATCAAGGAGGGAGATTGGAGGATTTCTTACATTTAAACGACCTTTTGACGGATGAAGAAAAAATCATACGCGAAACCTTACGTAAGTTCGTTGATGAAGAGGTAACGCCTCTGATGCCGTCGGCTTTCGAGCGGGGCGAATTCCCCAAAAAGCTGATTATGAGAATGGCGGAACTCGATCTTTTTGGAATGACCCTGCCGGCGCAATATGGAGGGGCCGAAGCGGGTTACGTCAGTTACGGACTCGCCTGTCAGGAGCTTGAGCGGGGAGATAGCGGATTGAGAAGTTTTGTCTCGGTGCAAAGCTCGCTCTGCATGTTTCCCATCTTCGCTTTCGGCTCGGAAGAACAAAAACAGAAATACCTTAAACCCATGAGCGAGGGAAGGATCATCGGTTGTTTCGGCCTGACCGAGCCCGACTCGGGTTCTGATCCCTCCAGCATGCGGACCAGGGCGAAAAAGGCCAAGGGAGGATGGCTTCTAAACGGGAGTAAGCTCTGGATTACCAATGCACCCATCGCCGATCTGGCGATTGTCTGGGCCATGACAGAGGAAGGTATCCGGGGTTTTCTCATCGAAAAGGCAACCGAAGGGTTTTTTAGAAATCCCATCGAAGGAAAGTTGTCGCTTAGGGCCTCATCCACCGGAGAGTTGGTAATGGAGGACTGTTTTATCTCCGATGATCAGCTTTTGCCCGGAACAGACAAAGGGCTTTCGGCCGCCTTGTCCTGTCTGACTCAAGCCCGCTACGGCATTGCCTGGGGCGCGATGGGCGCGGCGCGGGACTGCTATGAGAGGGCTTTGAGTTACCTGATGGAGCGAACCCAGTTTGGCCGTCCCCTGGCCTCCTTTCAACTGATCCAGAAGGATCTGTCCGAGATGTTCAACGAAATACTCAAAGCTCAGATGTTGAACTACCGTATCGGAAGGCTCAAGGAAGAAAAGAAGGATAATTATGTCATGGCTTCTCTGGCCAAGATGAACGGTTGCAAGGAAGCCCTTAAAATTGCCCGCATGGCCAGAAATCTTCTGGGAGCCAACGGGATCAGTCTGGACTATCATATTATCCGCCACATGGCCAATCTCGAGTCGGTTTTCACCTACGAGGGAACCGATAATATCCATCACTTGACTATCGGACGTTATTTAACGGGTCTGAGCGCTTTTACTTAGCGGATTGATTAAAATGTTACGTTTCATAAGCCAGTAATGGCGATGTTTTAAATGATACGCTATCCTATACCAGGTCGAAGGGTGGCGGCCGATAGTGAGAAAAAACGGTCTGGTCGTTTAAAGCTTTTAGCGGCCGATCCCATCAACGACCAGAAGACAGATAGATATATAGTGGACATCATACGGCTATCCCGTCATTCGCGGTGTGAATGGCTTGTTCATCTATAGGAGTGAGTTTGACAAAGAAAAAGCTTATGGGAACCACGGCCTCGTTTGAAGGCACAGAGCGGTACTATCTGAATGAGGAACTCAGATCGATCGTGAACATGGCGCTGGCGATGGAAAAGCCCCTGCTTTTAACCGGAGAGCCTGGAACCGGAAAGACCCAGTTGGCCTTTGAAATTGCGCGAGACCTCAAAATGGAGCTGATCGAGCTGAGAGCGAAATCGACCATTAAGGGAGAGGAAGTCTGTTATGTTCAAGATACCGTCTTAAGGCTCAATGATGCCCGTTTTGGTACAGGGGACACCGGCCGAGACGTGAGCCGGTTTTTCGATTATGTCGTCTGGGGCCCGATCGGGCGTGCTTTTCGCGCGGATAAAAAGGTGGTCCTGCTTTTGGATGAAATCGACAAGACCGAATCGGATGTCCAGGACAACCTGCTGGACGTGCTGGAGGAATGTCAGTTCGCGATCAGAGAGGTCAACCAGATGGTCAAGGCGGCCAACAAACCGGTCATCATCATCACTTCCAACGCCAAGAGAGAGCTTTCCGATCCCTTTTTAAGGCGCTGCTTTTGTCACCATATTCCCTTTCCTTCCGTGGATGAGATGAAAAAAATCGTTGATCTTCATTTTCCTGAGCTGGATTTAAATTTTTTGGAGACGGCCTTGACGGTCTTTTATGAACTTAGGGAAAAGGGTTTTGAAAAACCCCCCGCGACCAGCGAATTTCTAAACTGGCTTGAGGCGCTTAAGATCGATCGTCCCGAATCCCTGGAGGCGGATCAACTCCCTTATATCGGAACCCTGTTAAAACGAACCAATGATATCCTCCAATATCGCCAAAAAAAGCCAAATCCCCCCAGACGGATGGGATGGTGAGCCTCTAGGCGGACCTTTCGACGATTTTATCCGGCTTTTAAGAGAGCGGGATTTCCCCTTGAGCCTTAAGTATGTGGTGGAGTTTTACCAGGGGATCAAAAAAGGGCTGGCCTATGATCTGGATAGCCTTTTTCTTTACGCCAAGCTGGTTTTTATCAAGAGAGTGGAGGACGCGGATAATTTCGAGCGGGCTTTCGCCTTTCATTTCTACGGCATCGACATCCCCGCGGTCAAAGAGGGCGACCCCGAATTGCTTTATACCCAGCAGTTTAGAGACTGGTTAAAAGAGGCCATCGATAAGGGTGAGTTGCCAAAGCATCCCCAGTGGGAACTCGGTCTGGAGGAGTTGACGCGGCGTTTCTGGGATACCTTGAAAAAGCAGATGGAAGCCCATCACGGAGGCTCAAAATGGATCGGCACGGGGGGCTCGTCGCCCTTTGGCCATTCGGGACAGGCAACCAAGGGCATCCGCATGTACGGAGAGAGTCAAAACCGCTCGGCGGTAAAGGTGATCGGCCAGAGGCGTTATGTCGATTACTCGTCATCAAACAGCCTAAAGGGGGACAACATCCGCCAGGCGCTCTCCCTGATGAAGAACATGCTCCCCGCCGGAGCCTACAGTCAGTTGGATGTTGATGAGACCATCAGAAAGACCGCCCGAAACGGCGGTGAGATCGAGTTGATCTTCAGTCGTGAAGTCTTAGATAAGATCAAGGTCGTTCTCCTTTTGGATAATGGGGGTTCCTCCATGATGCCCTGGGTGGATTTGTGCCGCCTGCTATTCTCAAAGATGAAAGACCGCTTCAGGGAATTCACGCCCTATTATTTTCACAACAGTATCTACGGCAATCTCTATAAAGATCCCCAAAGGCTAAATCCTCTGCCGACCGACAAACTGCTTTTATTGAGTCCCGAAACCCGGGTCTTTATCGTGGGAGACGCCAGCATGGCGCCTGAGGAACTCTACCGACCCAAGGGATCGATCTATATGGACGCGAACGATGACGAAGAATCAAGTCTCGTCTGGCTGACGCGCCTGAAAAACCGTTTTTCTCATCTGGTCTGGCTCAATCCCATTGCCGAACATGAGTGGGACATCACATACGGCAACTGGACGATCCAAAAGATCAGTCAGATCATCCATATGGAGGACTTAAGCCTCAAGGGGATCAAGAAAGCGGTGGAGTATTTGGCCAACCGGTGAGAATAACCCACAGATGATAACGGCCGGCTTTAAGGTTTGCCCGTCAGTTCGCGGGCCATTTTTTCGACTAATTGCCTCGCCATCTTTTTTCGGTAGCCGACTGGGAAAAAATCCTGTTTCAAAGGAGAGAGAAGGGCGGAAGCCTGGTTTGAGGCATGTTCAATCATTTCCTTGATGTCCTTAAAATCCTTCAGATAAAACCTCGCCACCACCGGAGCGGGATCGGTCCCAATCAGGATGGTTTCAAGCGCCGCGCTCATTTTTTTGCCGTTCCACCCCACTCCAACCCCAAGAGAGGCGAAATCGACCGCGTCTCTGACCCGGAGTTTTTCATAAAGGATCTTTGGTGGCTGATCCAAGGGGATTTCGATAAAACTCAATATTTCGCCCAGTGTGAGATGGTTTTTTTGGATCCCGTCCGGACGGTAGAACTCCTCCAGCATCAGGGTTCTTTCTTCGTCCGCGCTTTTAAGGTGAAGCTTCGCGCCCAAAAGAATCAAAACCGGAGCCAGATCAGAGACGAACCGGGCTTTGCATGTATCCGCGCTCTTGACCAACCGGCAACTTCCCCCGCCCGTCTTAAGACAGCTGCCCAGTGAATCGCGCTTAAGCTCAGTCTGGTTAAAATAGACGCAACGGGTATTGACCAACAGATTCCCGCCCAATGTGGCCAAAAAACGGATCTGGGGACTGGCGATCTTTTTTGCCGTCAAAGCGATCACCGGACATTTCTTTATGACCTGCCTGTCCTCGCAAAGATCGGCCAAGCGGGTCATGGCTCCGATGAAAAGCGAGTTGTTGTTCGGGTCGTGGCGGACTCCGGCGAGTCCCTCGATCCGGCTACAACTGATCAGGTTATCGGGACTCTCTCCCGATAACTTCAAATTGGCGATCAGGTCTGTGCCCCCTCCGTAAAGACTGAAGCTCTCGTTTTGGGACTTAATCAACCCGATAAGATCGAAAAGCTCGTCCAGGCTGGTGGGCCGGTGGTAATCAAAAGAGGATAGCAGCATCGGATCAATCCTTTTTCTGATTGTTTTTGTGGATGGCGTCCAAAACCTTGTCCGGGGTGATCGGCAGATCGAAGAGACGGACAGCCACCGCATCGAAGATGGCATTGGCGACCGAGGGGTTAAAGGGCGCCAGTGCGCCTTCGCCCACTTCCTTGGCTCCGAAGGGCCCCTCTTGCTCATCGCTGTCGGGCAGGATGATCTCAATTTCCGGCTGCTCGAAGGGCGAGGGGATCTTGTATTCCAAAAAAGAGGCGTTTTGCTGGACACCATGCTCGTAGCGGAGTCCTTCCATCAAGACCTGACCCAGTCCCATGTGAATCGAGCCTTCCAACTGACCTTCGACCGCCAGCGGATTCAGAGGCACGCCGCAGTCGTGTGCGCAGGTGACCTTCTCGACCTTGACCTTGCCTGTCAAGGGGTTGACATCGACCTCGGTGATAAAGGCGGTGAAGCTGTAACTGGGGCTTAAGCCCGCTCCCGCTCCCTTGTGGGTTCCGCCCATCTTGGGAGACAGGTAGCAGCCTTTGGCCTGAAGGGTTCCGTTTTCCTCCATCGCCTTTTTGACGACCTCCAGGTAATCGAGCTCTTCATTAGCCGGGCTGATAATCTTTTTCTCCGAAAAGCTAAAACCGTCCTCATAATCGGGGTTGGCCCCTAAAAAACCCTTTTTAAAATCGGGCTTGCGCTGACCCTGCCTAAAAAAGCTCATCGGCTTCCCCGGATCGGGGTAGGGCGGCTCGTCGATTTTCAGGAGTTGACAGGCCGCCTTGACCAGAGTCCGTCTCATCTGAATGCTGGCGTTTCTGGCGGCGTTTCCGGCCATGAAAGTCACCCTTGAGCTGTAACTGCCCATGTCGGTGGGGCACAAGGCGGTATCCGCTGAGACCACTTTGATCATCCCCATCGGCAGTCCCAGTACTTCGGCGACCATTTGAGCCAGGACCGTATCGGAGCCTTGGCCGATGTCGGAGGCTCCAGAATAGATCACCGCCAGACCGCTCTCATCAAGGGTGAGACGCGCGGTTGATTGGGGGATCTTGTTCCAGTGAATGGGAAGCGCGCTACCGCTGATGAAAAATCCGCAGGCCACCCCGATACCCTTGCCGTAGGGGAGTTGGCGGTGTTTCTTTTTCCAGCCGGATTTCGTCATGGCCTTTTCCAGTCCTTTCTTGATCGATACCGAGGTGATTCTGAACTGGTTGGCGGTGAGGCTGTTTTTTTCAAGGAAATGTTCAAGCCGAAATTCGCAAGGGTCGATTTTAAGTTCGTGACAGGCCATATCAAGCAGGCTCTCGGAGGCGAACCTGGGATTGACCCCGCCGTGGCCCCGCATGGCACCGCAGACCGGCTTGTTGGTGTAGATCCGGTCGCAATCAAAGCGAAAGTTGGCGATTTTGTAGGGCCCTTGCAGCAAAACCCCGTTATAATAACTGGTGACGATCCCGAAACTGCCATAAGCCCCACCATCGATCAGCATTTTTCCATCCAGCGCGGTGATCCCTTTCCCGGGATCAAGACCCAGCTTCATTTTGACTTGGGTCTCATGGCGGCCGTGGTGGGTGAAAAACACCTCCTCTCTCTCTAGAGTAAGCCGGATGTTTCTCCTTGTCATCAACGCCAGCCTTGCCGCGATCATCTCATGGGGGAAGGGGTCGCTCTTGCCTCCGAAACCTCCGCCCAGATAGGGTTTGATCACCCGGATCTTGTGCAGGGGTATCTCCAAAACCTCGCTTAGGGCCAGGTGAACGTAGTGGGGAACCTGGGTGGCCGAGTAAACCGTGAGCTCATCGTCATCCTTGATTTCGACCTGGACGGAATGGGGCTCGGTGAAGCCGTGGGAAAGTGATAAGAAGGAAAAATCCCGCTCGATGACGACCTTGGCTCCATCAAAACCCTTATCCGGGTCTCCGAAAGATTGATGGGCGGACTTATGGATGTTATCCTCCCTTTTGAGTTCAGGATGAATGGGGTTTTTGGTTTTTTTTAATCCCTGGGCGATGTTGAGAACCGGCTTTAGGACCTCGTATTTAACCTTGATGAGCCTTAAGGCCGCAACCGCGTCTCTTAAGCTCTCGGCGGCCACCGCTGCTATCGGCTCCCCGACGTAGCGGACCTTGCCTGTCGCCATGGCGCATTCGTCCTTGCTGATGGGAAGCACCCCAAAGCTGTTGGGGATGTCTTTTCCGGTGATGACGGCTTTTACCCCCTTTGATTTTTTAGCCTTGGAGATGTCGATACTCTTGAGGTGGGCGCTGGGATAAGGCGATCTGAGTATTTTCACGAAAAGGGGACGGCTCAGACGGATATCGTCGGTAAACCGCGCAGTGCCGGTCAGCTTGTCCCTGGCCCCGAGCATGGGTATGGGTTTGCCGATCGTCTGGTATCTTTTTGAGTCCTGAAGGCTCACACTTTCGCTCCTTTTTGGTGTGTGACGGCTAAAAACGCCTTTTCGATCTTGGTGTAACCCGTACAGCGGCACAGGGTTCCCGAAATCGCCTCCTTGATGGCCATCTGGTCCGGGTTTTTATGGGTATCAAGCAGATGAACCCCGTTTAGAACCATCGCCGGACTACAGTAGCCGCACTGGACCGCGCCATGTTTTAGCATGGCTTCCTGGATGGGATGAAGCTCCCCGCCATTGGTTAGTCCCTCGATGGTGGTGATCTGATGGTCCTCGGCGTCCAACGCCAGCATCAGACAGGACAAGACCGGTTTCCCGTCGAGCAGTACCGTGCATAAACCGCAGTCTCCCAAGTCGCAGCCCTTTTTGGTTCCGGTCAGGCCCAACTCCTCCCTGATAAATTCAAGCAGACTCGTCGCGGGAAAAATCGCGCGGATTATTGGTCGGCCGTTGATCTCAAGGCGCACTTTGGCGAAGTCCTCTTTATCGGCAAGTCCCCCGTTTTTTTGTTTTCTGGCTTTATCGAGTTGGATGTTTTTGTTCATGGGATCTGTCTTAAGCGGCGACAGGGTTTTATTTTCAGGTCGCGCGCTGTAAAAGGTTAGTCAAAGTCAAGTTTCCAGATAGCCTTTAAGCTCGGCTGTGATTATCTCGCTAAGGATGTCCGCGTTTTCATAAATGTTATTCAGAACCGACTGCTCAAACTCGTTAAAATGAATCCCCATGCTTAAAATCACTTTGGCGTTGAGACTCCGGGTCAATTTCTCGGCCATGATCTTGGCCAGTTCGTCCTCTTTGTGACCCAAAAAACAGAAAACCGAGGAACTCGCGGATATTTTATTAATATCATTGAGACTTTCTCTTGGCTGGGAGATGGCAACCGCTCCGATATGAGGGGAGTCTCCTCCCCAGACACCGATGAGCAGATCCCGGCCAATGATCTGAACCCTGGCGAAGAGATCTCCTTTCCCGCTTTTGGTCCTAAAATCAAGACAGTCGGTCGCCTTTGGCGTAGTCATCATTGTTTTTTACCCTCCACGGGTTAAGTTTGCCTTGATCTCATCAATCAGGTTCGAGCATCCTTCTTCCAGCAGGCTGAAGCAGTATTCGTACTGTTCAAGACTGCTCTGATAGGGATCGGGAATCTCCCTGATGTCTTCAAGGCTGAGATAATCGCTCATTCTTTTGACTTTGGAGCGGTATTTCTTCTCCGGGTCCTGGCTGAGGACAGATGAGAGGTTATAATCATCCATCACGATAATCCATTTAAAATCGGAGAAATCCCTCTCGGGATTAAACTGTCTTGAGCGACCCCTTAATTCGTAGCCTCTTTGCCGCGCGACCTGTCGCATTTTAAGGCTGGGCTCCTGTCCTTCGTTAATATTGCTGGTTCCCGCCGAATCGGCGTCAAGTCTAACCTGAAGACCTGTTTTTTTGATCAGTTCAACAAAAATTCCCTCGGCCGCGGGAGAGCGGCAGATATTACCAAAACAGACAAACAGCACTTTATCTTTCTCATATTCGGTCATTGAATTTCGCTCTTAGATCATTCAGTTAAAACCAATTCCTGCTCAAAGAGCCTCGACGACCATGGCGATGCCCTGTCCACCGCCGATACAGGCTGAGGCGACTCCGATAGTCTTTCCTCTTGCTTTAAGCGATTTCAAAAGGGTCGTGACCAATCTGAGTCCCGTCGCGCCCAGGGGATGGCCGATCGCAATGGCGCCTCCATTGGGATTGAGTTTCTCCAGATCGATTTTGAGCTCCTTGGCGACCGTTAGGCACTGGGCTCCGAAGGCTTCGTTGATCTCAAAGAGGTCAACGTCCTCAAGCGTCATATTCAGGGACTTTAAGACGGCCCGAACCGCGGGAACAGGTCCGATTCCCATGATGGCGGGCTCGACTCCGACCGAGGCGTGGGCCAGAACTCGTCCGATGGGCTTGATCCCGTTTGTAGAAGCGAAATCCTCCGATGAGACCAAGACAGAGGCCGCTCCGTCCACGATTCCGCTGGAAGAACCCGCGGTGGTCGGTCCTTTTGTACTGAAAACGAAAGGAAGTTGGCCAAGTTTCTCCAGGGTCGCTTCTCTGGGATGCTCATCCTGCTCCAGTGATTTTATCTTGTTTAAGCGGAATTTTCTGGCAGCCAGTCCCTCCCTCTCGAAGATCCCCCCCTCGATAGGCTCGATTTCCCCTGAAAAGAAGTTCTCCAGCCTGGCCTTTTGGTAGCGGGTCTGGCTTTGAAAGGCGAACTGGTCGATTTCCTCCCTTGAGGTGGAAAAACGTTCGGCCAGATTATCGGCGGTAACTCCCATAGGAACAGCCGCGGTATCGTTCAGAGCGTCCCAGAGCATATCGAGGTACTCAGGCCTGCCTAGCGGGAAACCCTGTCTGGCACCGAAGGAAACCAGGGGATAGCGGCTCATGCAATCGCTGCCGCAGCTTAAGATAAGATTGGATTTCTCCATAGCGATCTGCTCGGCGGCCTGGGCGATGATCTCGATACCACTGCCACAGATTCTTTGGGCCATAACCGCCGGGGCCTGAAGAGGCGCGCCACTATAAAGGCCGATATGACGGGCGATAAAAAAGGAGTCCGCGCTAGCCTGACCGATGTTACTGACGATGATTTGGTCGATCTCCCCGGGGTCGATTCCGGCCGCTCTGATCACGGCCTTTGAGGCGAAGATCCCCAGATCCGTAGGCGATACGCTTGAAAGTGAACCCATGAACTTGCCAAAAGGAGTTCTCTTGCCTTCAAGGATGACGATTCCCTTAAAGACGGCTCCGACAGCTTCTTTGGAATGAAAACCCTTAACTTGTAAAGTCATCTTTTGTCCTGGTTGCGGTTTAATACAAAGGGTGGCGCTTTATTCCCCCCGGATAAAACGGATTTTTTTAAAATGTCACGTTATTTGCCTTCAAAGGCCGGTTTTTCACCGCTGATCAGGCTTTGAAGCCCCCTTTTGGCGTCTTGGGTTTTAAACATCCAGATCAGGGAGTCAAGCTCAAGTTTTAAGGCCTCCTCAAGTGAAAGAGACTCTCCCTGATCGATCAGTTCCATCGCCTTTTTTAAGGCCAGGGGCGCTTTTTTAAGCAGTGCCTTTTCATAAGGCTTAAACCTTTCGTCCAGAAACAACTCGTTTGCGACCACTCCCTTGAAGTCTCCAAAAAAATCCCATTCATCAGTCTCCTTGATCTCTGGTCTGCCCACAGGAAACGTCAGACCGGCGATTTCACTCAGGCTGGCCGTTCTTGGAATGATTTTATCAATCAACCCCATCTGAAGCGCCTTGTCGGCCCCGATCCCGGTTGCGGTGGCGATCAGGAACTTGGTCCGCGCCTTGCCGATCAGCCTGGCAGTCCTTTGGGTGCCGCCCAAAGCGGGATAAATTCCCAACGAGGTTTCAGGAAAGGCCATGTAAAGACGCTCGGTCGCGGCCCTGTACTGGCAGGCCAAAGCCAACTCGAGCCCCCCTCCCAGGGCCATCCCGTCCAGATAGGCCATCGTCGGTTTTTTGGATTCGGCAATACGCTTAAACAGAGTCTGCCCTTTTTGGGTGAACAGATCGATTCCCTGATAGTCATCCGCCTCGATGCGTTCC
>JAOUME010000284.1 GCA_029881655.1 Deltaproteobacteria bacterium
CTAATTGAAGACTTTTAAGGCCCATCAACCAGAGCAGATCCGAAAGACGATTGAGATAAGCGATATAAAACCTATTGTCTGTGGGCATCAATTTAAGATATCCGACCAGCCTTCTCTCAAGCTTTCTCGCATGAACCCGCGCGAAATCGTAGCCCGCCTCTAATTCCGTCTCCCCGGGTATCTTCCATCCACCTTCATTCGTGAGAATTTCCTCCAAATCGCTCGACTGTTTCTCGATAAAATCGAAATACGGTTTCATATCCTTCGATTCCTTATTAATATCTTTTGAGTCCAACTCCATCAACTCCTTAGATAAAAGAAAATTGGCCTTTTGGATACTAAGAATGATCTGTTTGTTCCCCTCATCTTTCTCCTTGGCCCTTATCATTCCCAAAACCGCGCTTAGCTCATCGATTTGTCCGATCAATTCCAGGACAGGATGATCCTTGTCAACGATTTGCCCCCCAAGGAGGCTTGTTTTCCCAAAATCTCCCTTTTTAGTGGTGATTCTCATTGTCAAGGTATCAAAATCAAGATATTTATAATAATTCAAGCAGATGTCCGATCAACAGCATCATCCACCAAAAAACAAATTCTTTCAATCATCGTTTATTAATGAGCAAAGAAGAACGTATCATCCCAACATACTGCCCAATATGTCAAAGCCTGACGCTGATTTATCAAAAAAGGGAGCCTGAAAGCGTCCAGGTTGTCGATTTTATAAACGATCAATGGCATCTGCATTCCTGTATGCTGGTTAAAAAAAGCCAGTTGCTCGCTGACAAAACCATAAAAATTCAACTGGAAGAGCCTTGGGATAGCGAAAGATTGCCTTTTAAACTAGAGGGCCACCTGAGTTTTTCAATCAACCGGAAACATTCCAAAGGAGTCGTCTTATCCATTGAATCCGATAAAGACAAATCCCTCTGGCTGACCCTGTACTCTCTTGAGGAAACCATCATCAGCCTGAAGATTCCACCTCAAACCAATAAAATTTGCGCGGGGATGCTGCTTGATCTGACGGGTATCATCCGCACCGGGAAGCAAAAATTCAGGGCCAAGCAAATCCGCCCGATTTCGCTGGAACGGGAAAATCTGACCCATCATTTCCATTCCAAAAGTCTACTTAAAATCAACCTTTCGTCCCTGGACCAGGAGCAATTAGAAACCTACTGCGCCCATATCCTGTCCTTCCTGAAAAAGAACCATTGCTTTCCATATTATATCGTTCCAATGCCGGTAGATCATCAACAAGAAGTGGTTTCGTACCGCAGGCAAATTTCACTCGACATTGATCCCAAAATATTTGATAAATTGCGCCAAACCGATCTCCCTGATTATATCCAAATCAGCTTCGAGGAAGAAAACCTTCCCGCTTGACTCCGATCAACTCCAAGTTCGCTCACGGATTTATAATATCATGACGACACCAAAGCGAATCTATTTTGACCACGCGGCGACGACACCCATGGATCAGGAAGTCTTAGAGGAAATGATTCCTTTTTTTAAAGAAGATTTCGGCAATCCCTCCGGTGCCCATCGAATCGCTCAAAAAAGCCAAGCCGCCCTTAGCCGCTACCGCGAGATGGCAGCTAACGCCCTAAACTCAAAACCCAGGGAGATCATCTTCACATCAGGGGGAAGCGAGAGCGACAATCTGGCGATCAGGGGCATCATGTGGAACGCCAGAAGAGAAGGAAAAGGCAATCACGTCGTCTCTAGCGTTGCCGAACATCCCGCTGTCCTCAACACCCTCGCTCAACTTTCAGATATCTATGGGTTCGAGAAAACCCTGGTCGGGGTTGACGCAAAGGGCAGGGTTGATCCCGAGGAGATTAAAGACGCTGTTAAAAAAGACACGGTCTTAATCTCTCTTCTTTTGGTCAGCCATGAGTCCGGCGCGATTCAACCCATTGAAAAGGTAGCTCAAATCTCCGGAGATAAAGGAATCCCTTTGCATTGCGACGCCGCGCAGGCGGGCCGTTTTCTGGATTTGGACGTTAAGAAACTCGGCATCGACCTGCTTTCGGTTTCAGGGCATAAACTCTACGGACCCAAGGGCGTAGGACTTCTTTATATCAAAGAGGGACGCTCCTTATTGCCCCAAATAACAGGTGGTCCACAGGAAGGCGGCATCCGGGCCGGAACCGAGAACCTTCCTTTGATCGCCGGTTTCGCCAGGGCTCTGGAGATTTGCGGTGAAAACCGACAGAAGGAATCTGATCAACTCGTCTTACTGAGAGATTACTTGTTTGAAAAAATCAGGGGGACTTTGTCTGAAGTCAAACTCGTCGGAGAACTCGAGACCAGTCTGCCGGGGATCA
>JAOUME010000285.1 GCA_029881655.1 Deltaproteobacteria bacterium
TCCCAGCTCCAGTTAGAGGCGTTTCCGGTCAGAACCGTCCCGTAGGTACTGCCGTTGGCGGTCAGGACCGTGGTGTTACCGCTCCACTTTCCGGTCGGCGCGGTGGAATTCTCCCAGCTCGACTTTGAAATATCGCCGATCGCCTTTGCGCTGGGAACCGTTGAATTATTATAGCTTAAACGGGAGTATTCCGCGGATTTCAAGCTGGATTGCTTTAAAAAATACAACGTTTTTTCCGCCGAAGGTAAGGTGGTCTGCTGGTAGCTGTAGGTTTGGCTCTTTCCCGTCTTTTTTAGACTGGCCTTGGAAAACGCCGTTGTTGATTCGGTGGAGGGTTTGGTCGACTGTTGATAGGTTTTTTCACTTTGCTTGGTCGATGAGATGCCCAACCCCTCAAAAAAACCCACCTGTTGCGCCGCGAGCGGAGGGTCGGCGATCATGAAAAACACGATATACAACCCAAAATATTTGATCATGAAATCTCCGCTTTTAACGCGCCTGTGAAACAGAATAGAAATCATGCGGTCTCTTCACGGTTGAGCTGATTGCCTCATGGTTTTTTCGAGCGATAAAAAATAAAATCCCCGCCTTGGTGTCCTGAATTGCGGATGATGGAGTACTCCGGCACCTGCTCCGAGTTCCCGGCCACATACTCCTTGACCCCCTGATAAAACAGTTTTTCCGCGCTAAGCATCTCGTCTTGGTTTTGACTCAGGGATTTTATGAAAGCTTCGGCGAAAACCGAATGCGCGCCTCCCTTGCTGCTGTCGCTGACGGGCTCATTGCCCCCGCTGGCCATTAAGGTGCGGGAATGGCGGTCTTGTAGCGCTTTAAGATAATTAAGCCTATCCGAGCCGTTCTCATCTAAACTAACGCTGCGAGTCAAAGTCCCCGAGTAGCACGAATCCGAAACGACCAGTACATGCTTTGCCGGGAGCCGCTGGATTTTAGCGGTGATGGCATCGGTGATCAGCCAGTTCGTATCATCCTTTTTTTCCGCGTCGACTGGGAGCCAGTAAGCCTTGTTGACGTTTTTATCGAAAACGCCGTGCCCCGCGTAATAAAGCAGAAAAGAATCCTCGGGACGTAAAACCGAGCGGTAGCGGTTAAGCGCTCGGCTGATGGCTTCCTTATCCGCGTCCAGAATCATTTCGGACTGAAATCCATACTGAAGGGTCAAAAGCCGGTCAATAACGGTCGCGTCATTAATGGGTGTTTCCAGCTTGGGCAGGCGCTGATAATTATTGCTCCCGATAATCAAGGCGTAGGACTTGCCTCTATTTAACCTGTCCGGCTTGGCTTTGACGAAGGAGGATCGAACGGTCAGTTTTTCATGACTTTTGTTTCCCGCCCGGTCCAGCGCGTAAATTTCGATCTCATTGGTTCCGGTCTCCAGGGATTGCATCAACTCGAAATTTCCCCGCTCATCGAGATAAACCGCCTGTCCCATAACAAAGACCCGGACCTGGCCCGACTCGTCGGAGGCGGTTCCGGCAATCAGGATGGTCTTACCCGCTTCGCTCAACTCGATCCCCCTTTGCCGCGGTGAGGTGATCACCAGCCTGGGTGGTATGTGGTCGTCGGGAGTCTCCGTTTCCGGCTCCGTGTCCGTGTCCGGGGGGTTCTGGCTCCCCGACAGGCCGACCAGATATTTCGCCAGATCGGTATGCCCGTTTTGCGTGGCCAGTTTATAGGCGGTCTCCTTGTAAAAATTGACATGGTAGAAGCGCGCCCCTTGGCGGACCAGATAGCGGACCACTTCCGCGTGATTTTCCGCCGCGGCCAGCATCACGGGGGTATTGCCCTGAAAGTCTTGAGCCTCCATATCGGCGCCCAGCTTTAGCAGGTACTTCGCCATGTCCAGTTTTCCGTGAGAAGCGGCGACCGACAACGGCGTTCTCTGATAGCTGTTATGCTGATCCAGACCCGCTCCGAGACCCAACAGGAGTTCCACCAGCCGGATGTTTCCTTCTCTGGCCGCGATATGAAGCACGGTGTCGCCGTTGATGTCCCTTTTGCTGATCCGCTCGCCCTTGAGCAGCATCCTTTTTACCGTCCCCAAATCCCCCCTGAGCGCCGCGTCGTGGAAAGGGGAACTACAGGCGGTAAAAATCAGCGCGGAGGTGAGAATAAAAATAAGTCCGAAGGGGTGGGGTGACCGTTTTTTTTTGATAAACATTGGCTTTTTTTATATCAAAAGGTTATTTCATTTTCCCTTGAAAAAACACTACCATACAATGCTTTTTTTCACAAATAGAAATATCCTGCCCGCCGTTTTACGCTCCCGAGGTTTCGCGCCGTTAGCCTTTAGCT
>JAOUME010000119.1 GCA_029881655.1 Deltaproteobacteria bacterium
CGAGATTCGCTTTTTTGTCCAAGGCCGGACTGGATCTCAGCATTGAGTTGGGTTTTATACCCGATGTCGTCCATAGTCATGACTGGCAAACTGCGCTAGCGTCTTACTATATTAAAACCTGGAAGTGGGATAAGGATTATTTCAAGGGCACCTCCTCTGTACTGACCATTCACAACATGGGCTATCAGGGACAGGTCGAGCCAGGGATCAGCCCTTTTATCGGACTGAATTGGATGCAGTTGCGAGATAGCGAATTTGAAGCCCTTGGAGCGATTAATTTACTTAAAGGAGGGATTTTTTACTCCGATAAAATCACGACCGTCAGCCCCAACTACGCTCGGGAGATTCTCGGAGAACCCGGAGGCAATGGTTTAAGCCCCTTCCTGATACGCAGGAAGGATGATGTTATCGGTATCTTAAACGGGATCGACACCGATGAGTGGGACCCTCAGACCGACGCGTTTTTGCCTGCGAATTATTCGGTCAGCAGTTTAAAAGGCAAAGCCGACTGTAAGAAAGAACTGCAAAAACAGTTTTTGCTGGAGCTTAATCCGAAAAAACCTATTTTTTCTTTCGTGGGGAGAATGGCGAGTCAAAAGGGGTTGGATCTTCTTCTCGGCTGCGTACATGAGATTCTTACCTGGGATATTCAATTGATCATCCTGGGTTCGGGTGATCCGCTTTTGACAACCGTATTTGGGGATCTGCCCAAATGGTATCCCGGCAAGGTGGGAGCCTATATTGGTTTTCAGTCTTATCTCGCTCACTTAATTGAGGCGGGAAGCGATTTCTTTATCATGCCTTCGAGGTATGAACCCTGCGGACTCAATCAGCTATACAGTATGCTTTACGGCACGATTCCCATCGTGCGGGCGACAGGGGGATTGAAAGATACGGTCGCGAAGTATGATCCGGTTCAAAAGAAGGGGCTGGGATTTACCTTTGACGAGACGACACCGATGGCTCTGAAGGATACCATCGGTTGGGCTCTTTATACATGGTATAATAAGCCCCAGGAGATACTGAAGATGAAAAAAAGAGGAATGAAAGAAGATTTTTCCTGGAAAAAGGCGGTGCTGGAATACGAGAAGCTTTACCAGCAGGCGCAAGAGAGGAAAAAATCCTGGTAATCAAAGCTACTTATTATCAAAACGCCGCATCCTGACATTCAAAATCAGTCCGATGCCGATCATATGAGATAACATGGAAGACCCACCATAACTCATAAATGGCAGAGGAATCCCGACAATGGGCATCAGACCCAAGACCATGGATATATTGATAGTGATATGGGCTGCCATAATGGAGGTGACCCCGACGGTCAGGATCGTTCCTGAGCGGTCCTTGGATTTGCCCACAAACCGCAGACACCACAAAATGAGGATAAAATAAAGCCCGATCAGGGAAATGCCTCCTATGAATCCCATCTCTTCGGTGAAAACCGAAAAAATAAAATCGGTATGCCTGGCCGGCAAAAAATTTAAATGCCCCTGAGTGCCTTCAAGATAGCCCTTCCCCCATAATCCGCCACTGCCAACCGCGATTTTGGATTGAATGATATGGTATCCGGTCCCGAGGGGGTCTCTCTCAGGGGAAATCATGGTCAAGATCCTCTCTTTCTGATAGTTTTTTAAGAGGAAAAACCAGATAAACGGTAGCGACACCAACCCCAGCCCAAAGCTGATGATGATCACTTTATATTTCAACCCAACTAAGAAAATAACCGGAAGAAAGATCAAAAGCAATACGCCGGCGGTTCCCAGGTCGGGCTGTCTTAAAATCAGGATGAAAGGAATGATGGTCATGACTAAGGGCCAGAGGATATCCTTAAATCCCAAGTCGCTGACGCGTCTGGGGTCGTTGAAATAATATGCCAGATAAAGGATGAGGCTGAACTTGACGAACTCGGATGGCTGGAAAAAAAAAGGACCAAGTTTTAACCAGCGGTTGACTTTGGAACTGGGTCCGCCAGTTCCGTACAATAAGACAAAAATCAATAACAAGATTAAAAACAGATGAACCCAAAAGGAAAAACGGCAGAGCAATCTGTAATCGAAAAAAATAACTGCGAACATGATGCCCAGACCGAGGTAAAACCAGACGATCTGTTTTTGATAATAAAGGTTGGCGGCTTCGTAGCTGAGTGAGGCCGAATAAATGGAGAAAAATCCTATGATGGATATTGCGGTGACGATTAATAACAAAATCCAGTCGAAATGAGCCAGTAGTCGTCTGTCGAACATGAAAGATGTTTAATTGTGGTTTTGAAGAATGATATCGACGATACTGCTGGTGGAGTTTCCCTTGATCTCGGGGACGGTGAAAACCTTGCCGCCATAGGCTTCGACGATTTCCTTGCCGACGACCTGGTCAATCGACCAGTCGCCTCCCTTGATTAAAATATCCGGCTTTAACTTCCGTAGCGCGTTGCAGGGATCCGGTTCGTCGAATGAGAAAACGAAATCCACGAAATAAAGACTCGCCAGAATTTCCATCCGTTCATCCAGCTTGATGATAGGGCGTTTGTCTCCCTTGATCTGAGAAATCGAGCGGTCGCTGTTAACCCCCACGACCAAAAAATCTCCCGCCTGACGCGCCTCAAACAGATACCTTGTATGACCGGTATGGATGATGTCGAAACAGCCGTTGGTAAAAACGAATTTCTTGTTGTTATCACGTGATTTTTGAAGAATCGGCGCCAGTTCCTCAAGGCTGAATATCTTGTCTTTCGGATTGTTCATGTTAGGTTTGAGTCCGGGTCGTTTACGCGGTTTCCTGGAAAAGAAGCCGATAAGCTGTGACCGCTTGATTCTTATTATTTTGTTATTAAGAGAGTTTAGGTTTTAATTAAGAAAAAAGATGCTATATTGAAAATGGTTTGATAATCTAGGCGGTAGTAAAACCACGATTGCCTTAATACAAGACATTGTAAAAACGGCGGTTTGATAATCCATTTTCTTTTATCCGAAGTTTATCCCAAGTCGTTAGAAGTTACTACCCCAAAATGCCTGAAGGATTAAAACCCTATAACCCATCACAAAAAGGACAGGAACTGATCGTCTCCTTCGGTTCTGAAAGCCTTGAGGTCAAAGAAGACCATCTTTTTAAGCATTGGCAGCAAAATCCCGAAGAAACCACCGCGCTTTTAGACGTATTCCACCATATTATCAGCAGTATCGTTAAGGAGAGGCTCGACGGGAATACGGAAAACACCCTGGAGCTTTCAGGAAATCTGCTTTTTGAGCTGATCAAATCAATGAAAGAAAAGGACTGTTTTTTTTCCTATGAGGACGGGGTGGCTTTTTTCGAGACCTTGGAGCAATATAAACCCTCGATATTTAAAAATATCAATCAGGTGAATGCTGCTATCAAGACTTTTTTCCCTCCCAAGTCAAAAATCAATCCAGATTTCAATTTTCCCAAGGAGTATGACGATTCCGTCAAGGCCGAGGTCGAAAAAATCTGTAAAAAAACGCAAGACGCCTTTGATGAGATCATACCCTTTATCAAGGTGATGAGAAGATCCAATCTCATTCGGGAACGCTTCGGTAAGCACAAAGAGATTACGTCTATGGATCTGGAGATTGCCAAGGAATCCTTTAACGAATCGAGCCAGAATTATATGGTTCACGCGAAAATCATCCAGGAAGGCATGCCATATATTCATCAGGCTTACTTGTCGTTTCCGAAGGCGATGGTGCTTCATCAGATTTATAATAAATACCTCGCCAAATTTATTTGCAGTAAGGAGACGAAAAATCCCCTGGAAAATTTTGTACTGAATTTGGCCGATGGGGATTTCGTGCTGGAGTTGCCCAATTTCGAACTGACCAAGGAGGAAGAACAAAAAGGTTTTACCGAAGTAAGAAAAAGGACACTTTACAAAGAGGATTTGAATCTCGAACTGAAAAGGCTTGAAAGCCGCTTCAGGAAAAGGCAACTGACTCAGCTGCTGAAAAAAGGCAAAACCAGGGACTCCGTCATTAAGGAGCTGACCCAGCTTAGCATTACTGATCCTGACGACATCAAAACCCATATCTTTCTGGCGAAACTGCTGCAGGACCAACTCAGGGCGTCCAGCAATCCCATCGAAAGACTTAAGCTTAGGGAAAGGGCGCTGGTGTCCTGTGAATTGGCATTCTCAAAAATCGATGTCTATATGGATTTACAGGGAATTGAAAATGTACGGGAACGGGATATGATCCGGGTCGGTTTCGTGAAAACCATTTCAACCATAAGAATTCCACTTGTTAAGGGGATGAGCTGATGAAACATTACAGAAAAGAACTGTGGTTTAACACTTCGAGCCGGATGGAACTGATCAACATCACCCGGGATGTGGAACAATGCCTAAATGACAGCGGCATTCAGGAGGGTCTGCTTTTAGTCAACGCCATGCACATCACCGCCTCGGTCTTTATCAACGATGACGAGTCCGGTCTTCATCAGGACTATAAGATTTGGCTCGAAAAACTGGCGCCTCACGCGCCGATCTCTCAATACAGGCACAACAACACGGGCGAAGATAACGGGGACGCGCACTTAAAAAGGCAGGTCATGGGAAGGGAAGTCGTGGTGGCCATCAGCGACGCAAAGCTCGATTTCGGTCCCTGGGAACAGATCTTTTACGGCGAATTCGATGGCCGAAGAAAAAAAAGAGTTCTGGTGAAGATTATAGGTGAATAGCCAGGACAGCTTCCTAATGGGGTAGTCTCCTAACCAGCCGTCCTACCAGTGAGTACTGTTTTTTCCTTGTTATAAACACCTCCGCTAACTCTCCAGACGTTAAATCCGTCTCAGGTATGCTGATGGGTATATTGGAGTCGGTTCTTCCGTTCATCGTGCCATTTTCCTTGGGATGCGCGTTGTCAATCAACACGGTCTGTTTTGTACCGATCAATTGGGAAAAAAGATCTTCCTGGATTTTTTCCTGAAGTAAAATCAGCTTTGAAAGCCGTTCCTGTTTGATTTCTTCCGTTAAAGGATTCTCCATCTCAGCGGCTTTTGTTCCGGGCCTGGAGGAATACTTAAAGGCATAAACATGAGAATAGCGAACCGCCCGTAGTATTTCCAGGGTTTTCTCGAATTCATCGTCGGTTTCCCCCGGAAACCCGACAATGATGTCAGTGCTGAATGAGATCGAGGGGATTTTAGTTTTTATATAATTCACTTTATCGAGGTATTCCATAACCGTATGCCCCCTTCTCATCAACTCCAAGATCCGGTCGGAGCCGGCCTGAATCGGGAGGTGGATTTGGTTGCAGATTTTAGGGTGCGAAGCCATCAAATCGGTTAATCCATTGTCCCAATCGTTTGGGTGGGGCGAGGTGAATCTGAGGCGCGTTAAGCCTTCCAGATCAGCGACCGACTTTAAAAGTCCGGCGAAGCTGAATTGATGGGTTTGATAGGAATTGACGTTTTGACCTAAAAGCAGGATTTCCTTGACCCCTTTTTTAATCAGGCTTTGGGCCTCGGCGATGATGTTTTCGGCCTCACGGCTGACCAGCCTTCCCCTGGTCGTTGGAACGATGCAAAAGCTGCAGAAATTATCGCATCCCTTGGTGATGGCGATCATGGCCTTATTGCCTTCGATCCGGGCGGATTCGATCTTCTCATCAGGGATGAAATTCTGGATTTTCCGGTGTCTTTCCAGCCAATCGGTATAAACGACCCTCTTTCCTTCTTTGACTTGCTTGATCATTTCGGGGAGCTGAAAAAAACAGTCCGTACCAAAGACCATGTTCACGCTGGATTCTCTTTTTAAGATCGCTTCTCCTTCCTGCTGGGCTACGCAACCACCGACGCCGATGATCATCCCGGGTTTTTGCCGCTTTAACCGGTTTAGTCTTCCAAGCAGGCTGTAGACTTTATTTTCAGGGTTTTCTCTGACCGAGCAGGTATTGATCAGGACGAGTCCGGCTTCTTTCACTTCATCTGTGATGTCATAACCTTCTTCCAGCAAGATTTCTTTCATCCATTGGCTATCATAGCCATTCATCTGGCATCCGAAAGTTTGTATGTAGGCTTTTTGCATAATGTATTGAGATGATATTAAACGCTAAAAACTATAAGCTGGAATC
Source organism: Deltaproteobacteria bacterium (assembly GCA_029881655.1). GTDB lineage: Bacteria > SAR324 > SAR324 > XYD2-FULL-50-16 > XYD2-FULL-50-16 > JAOUME01. The sequence goes on from JAOUME010000119.1 coordinate 6,081, forward strand.
AAGCCAGCTTATTTTTTCGTTTGTTTCCAAGGAAATTCCCAGATAGGCGTAAGCTTTGGGTGTGGCAACCCGGCCTCTGGGGGTTCTTTTTAAAAAACCGATCTTAAGCAAATAAGGCTCGACGACCTCCTCGATGGTATCGACCTCTTCTGATATTGTTGCAGCAATTGTGCCTATTCCGACCGGACCTCCCTGATGATTCTCGATAATTTGGGTTAAAATCCGTTTATCCATTTTATCGAGACCCATCTCATCGATATCTAAGCGCGAGAGGGTCTCCTGGACGATCTCAAAGGTGATGACACTGTCGGTTTTAACCACGGCGAAATCAAGTGCCCTTTTTAACAGCCTGTTGGCGATTCTGGGGGTTCCTCTGGATCTTCCGGCGAGTTCCAGCGCGGCCTTGTCCATTATTTGGGCATCAAGAATTTCCGCTGATCGCATAATGATCTCCTTGAGCTCTTCGGGCTGGTAGTAATCGAAATGAAGCGGGATTCCGAAACGCTCTCTCAGGGGGCTGGATATGAGGCCGGTCCGTGTGGTAGCTCCGATCAGGGTAAAGCGCGGCAGGTCAAGCTTAATGGTTCTTGCGCTGGGACCCTGCCCGATCATAATATCCAGGGTGAAATCCTCCATAGCGGAATAAAGGACTTCCTCTATGACGCGGCTCATACGGTGGATTTCATCGATAAAAAGCACCTGGCCTGGCTCAAGCGAGGTTAAAATAGCGGCCAGATCGCCCTGTTTTTCGATAACGGGTCCCGAGGTTCCCCGCAGGTTGCAGCCCAACTCCTTGGCTATGATCCCGGCCAGAGTCGTTTTGCCGAGTCCTGGTGGTCCAAAGAGCAAGACGTGGTCAAGAGGTTGTCTCCTTTTTTTTGCCGAGGCGATAAAGATTTTGAGGTTTTCCTTTAACGCGTCCTGACCGATGTAGTTCTCGAATGTCTGAGGCCTTAGCTGGTACTCCTTTTCGTCTTCTTTTTGGAAGTCTTTGGATAAAAGCTTCTCTTGTTCTTGCATTTTTCGGTCTGGATGATTGAGGAGGTTAGTAATCGGGAAATCTGGACTGGTTTTTTACGACCGCCTGCGCATTTCTGGTTAGATGCTCAAGCTTGATTCTCTTTAAAGGGCTTTTTTCTCTGAGCTTCTGGAATTGTTCTTCCTTTAAATCGCAAATTTGACGTATATCGAGATCTTCCCATCTTGGATAACAATCAAAAGGGGAGTCGGCCAAAGGCGTTCGGTCTTTATTTTTTGGGCAGACTTGCTGGCAGATATCACATCCAAAAAGATGGTATCCGATCTCTTTTTCCTCAATTTCGTTAAATCCATCTCTTTTTTCAATCGTCAAATAGCTCAAACACCGACCCGCGTCAATGGAACGGTTATTTTTTATGGCTTTGGTGGGACAAGCCTTCAGGCAAAGCTCACAGGTCCCGCATTGATCCTCTATGGGTTTGGTTGATTCCAACTCAAGATTACAGACGATTTCCCCCAGGAAAAGGTAGGAGCCATGTTTCGGATGAATCAGGAGGCCGTTCTTGCCAATCCAGCCGATCCCACTTCTGGCGGCTAGAACCTTCTCGGGGAGGGGGGCCGTATCCACAAATCCCCTGCCAATAAAGCCCGGGATTTCTGATTTAAGTTTTTCGATGGCTGATTTAAGCTTTTTTTTAAGTACCTTATGGTAATCCTCACCCCAGGCGAAATTGCTGATCGGATTTTTTTGACCCCATTTTTTTGGTGGAGTCGTGCCATACCGATAAGCCATGGTGATCACCGAGCGGCCCTCATTCAAGATCGAGCAGGGATCGACGCGGATAAAACGGTTGTTCTCAAGCCATTTCATCTCGGCGTGATAACCTTTGGATAGCCAAGGCTCCATCCAGTCTTCAAAACGGGCATCCCCGCGGTTTAAAAAACCGGTCTCAATAAAGCCCAACTCGAAAAGAACGGATCTGATTTTACTTTCCATTAAAAATCATGTAGCTTAGCCTTCGATTGGCAAGGACCAATATAAGGATCTATTTGATTGTTAAATCTGATTAGTTATACTCAAAGGTCAAAATCAAATGACTGTTTGAAGTCCTTTCGCGGCAAATAGGAATCCTTTAATTTTCTATCGCCCGCGGGAGGCAGGGAATTATACCGGTTTATTTTGATTTAAAGGGATGTCGGTTATATCCAATCAGACTATAAATTGACTTAGCAGAAGGTAGCAGAACCCGTTTATAAAAGCTATACGTAAAAAGCGACAATCGGCTTTTATGACTGGCCGTGAAAATAATCATTTTAATAGAGAAAAAAATGTCGAATGAATATTTGGTCTTTGATCTGGAAACCCAACGGTCGGCCGAGGAAGTAGGAGGCTGGAGCAATATCGCCGAAATGAGAATGTCGGTGGGGGTGGTCTGGGATTCGAAAAAACAAAAGCATTTTACCTACTTAAACGATCAGGTCGAGGATTTGATCGCCCATCTGAGTTCAGGCCCAAGAGTGATCGGTTATAACCATATCGGTTTTGATTATGTGGTCTTAAGCGGCTATTATGAGAAAGGTCCTTTAAGAAATCAGAAACTGCAAAAGCTGAAATCGCTGAAGAACCTGGATTTGCTGCTTGATCTTAAAGACAGGATCGGCAGGAGAGTCAAACTCGATTCAGTGGCCAGACCTACCTTGAAGATCGGCAAGTCCGCTGATGGCCTTCAGGCACTTCAGTGGTACAAGGAATATCTGGGCGGTGACGAGAAA
>JAOUME010000286.1 GCA_029881655.1 Deltaproteobacteria bacterium
TTGTACCATTCTACGCAATTGAGGTTGAGTCAGATACCGCAAAATATATTGAGTTTTGAGAATACGTCCCAAATTAGTAAAAGCCTTGGATAGACGGTCAGCGGGAAAACGGTTAAGCAAGCGTTGAACCACAATATGTGCAGGGACAGTTTGTTGTTTGAGAGAGAGGGATACACGGATCATAGCATCCCATTGCTCCTCAACAACAAGGATATCAACTGTTTTGTTAAGCAAGGGAGTAAAAACACCGCAGTCAAAATCTTTATCAATCCGATAAAGTTGTTGGTCTTTAAGGTCACGAATGCGGGGCATAAACTCATATCCTAGTAGATAACATAGAGCAAAGATGATTTCAGTATAACCGTGGGTATCAGTAATATGTTTATGCACTTGTAAAACAGTATTATTTTCTAAAAGACCATCTAGGACGTATAAAGCTTCACGAGGGCTACAAGAAATGACCTTAGTACTAAAAACCGAGTACTGGTCAGAAATGTGAGTATAAATACCGATTGCTTTTTGATAATAGCCATAATAACGAGGATAATAAGAAGCCAAAAGACTACTGGCTCGTAGGGGAAAACGTTGTGCGTCAGACGAAGAAATGTTGCCAGTTCCATGAATGGCACTGAGAGGGAGTTGATGATGACGATTGACGATTTGAGCATTTGCTGCGGTTAAGGTTTCTTTACGGATAAAAAAATGAAGGACATGCCGTAGCATATCTACAGATATATCCTTGACACTAGCACTCATAGAAACTATTCCAAGATTAGTAGCTTGGGAGATGAGCGTAGCAATTAATGTTTTATAGAATTGTTTTGGCTTTGAATGATGACCTTGAATAGGCACAAAGTGTTTGCTAAAAGCAGTCATTTGATCAACTTGGATTAATAATTGTTCAATCCTAATACTAGGCAAACTAGCATTAATAGCTTTTTGTAGTTTAGACACAATATCAGGAACAAATAACCTGTCATCTCGTTTTAATTTCAATTTACGATTATGTATCTGGGCAAATTTATCAAGGGAGAAATTCTCTTTAGCAAGATTTAGTTCATCGTGAAATTTCTTACTAAGTTCCATTTTAAGTTGTGATGGTTTTGGTTGTTGAAGTTCTATGTAGGACGTTTCTTTTATCTCATGCCATTGGGTCTCAGCAAGCATAAAATCCCAAAAAGAAAGGTGATGTTTGCTTTGAGGGAGATAGAGGTCTCCAGAACGTAGAGCATCCTTGATAGCTAAAGCAAGACCCATTTCCCAAGCATTGCGATTGATATTTCCCTTATCATCTTTCAGAGCTTTCCGCAATTCTTTAGGAACAAAAGATATTGGTACATTTTGACCAAGATGTTTCAACTTGTTAGCATCCAACTGTCGGACTATTTCAATAGCTTGGATCAATGGGTGACTGTCATTGTTGCTAGCAAAAGGTAGGTGAAGAAAATCAGCAAAATATTTACGTAAACTAGGATATCTAGCCAAGAGGATATCCCCATAGCCTCGCTCCACCAAATCCTTAAAAAGATGTAGGTCAACAAGTGAAGTTCGCAATTCAGTCTCGCCCACTTGTTTCAAAAATGCTTTTTTTGATATGAGTACATCATCTGGCCAATCAAGCAAGGTATTTGTCATACTAGCTATCTTATCCACAGCCTTTTTGTGGCGTTTTCGAAACTGACGATGTTTTTTTTCATAAATATTTTTAGATTGGCGAGATATTTCCATTACATATTGGTCATGCATCTTAACCAAATAATCTAGCAATATTTTTCGTGTTTCCAGTAGAAAACAAGTCATCAAAGCGTATCTTTTATGCTTAGTGAAACGTTTAAGGTCTTTGACATTGTATTTTTTTGTTAACTTAAATAGGTATTCTTGAAAATCAGGACTTATGATATGTTTATCAAGGGCACCAATTCCGATTGCAGCCAAAGTTTGGTAATGTTCAAGATAAACTTTGAGGGAGGATATCTTGGCGGCTGGGGGATACACCTTCAACAAATAAAAGTATGAATGATGTTTTCCAGCAGGTACTGTTAGAAACTGATCAATGCTTTTACGTAACTCAGGTGAAAGTTTGTGATAAATTGCTTCAAAGACTTGGGCGTGAACCTCCGTACAAACTTGCGTAATTAGTCTTTTAATCGTTGATAAACCAGGTAACAAAATACGTTTATCAAGTAAATGCTTCTCAGCTTGGTGAAATAAGTCATCAGGTAGAACACCTTGTTTTGCTTGTATTTCAATCCAGCGTTTTAATTCTTCTTGGGCAGCCTGATCAAATCTACGAAAACCTA
>JAOUME010000287.1 GCA_029881655.1 Deltaproteobacteria bacterium
AATCAAGAAAGTTTAATGTCGCCAAGAGTTTGTATATGTCAAAATTTGATCTGTCAGAGAATAATTCAAGTAGAAATGCTTTTGCAGCTGATGACGTACGATAGTCAGATATCTTTTGAAAAAATGTTGGATGATCTGTTAATTCGTTTGGAGGGATACAAAATAGAATTTCCTTTAATATATTATCTCCTTTATGGTTGCTTCCAGAAATTTTACCCTCGAATGCTATCTTGAAATCTGAGAAGACCTCTTCATTCGCTTTGGTTATGTCAAAATCAAAAAACAATGATATCGGTTTTACCGATTTACTTTCAAGTTTCTCTAGGACGTCACTGACTAATTTTATTTGCTTTTTAATTTCACTTTCATAATCTGTACTTGCGTTTTGCAATATCTCAAAATCAAAACTATCTATTTTGCTTTGTAATGCAAATATTTCCTCATTCTTCTCAGATATTTTTTGTTCAATGATAGTTGTAGATATATTCGCATTTGCTATATCTTTTTGATTTTCCTCTGTTAGCCCTTTGTCTGTCAAATATCTTTTCAAATCGGATCTTCTTACAGTAAGTTTCTCCTCCAAAGTGGCTTTATCACTCTCAGACTCCTGGAAGTCAACAGTTAGAGATTGAGCTAAAAGCTCCTTAATGCCGTGAATGATATATTCAATTTGTTTGCCGTAAATGTTTGTTTGGTCATTATGATCGAATTTTTTTATTATACCATTTGCTTCTTTTATGAGTTCGTTGTATTTCGTTTGGGATTTTTTAATAGAATTCAACTCTTCGGTAATTGCTTTTAAGTCACTGTTTATTTTTAAATATTCATCGCTTGAGAACGATTCAATTATTTTTTTATTTGCCCCTAGTTCTTTTCGACTTTGTGATAGTTCTGTTGTTAGTTCTATGATCTTGATCTTATCAAGAATATGCTCTTTCAATAAATCGAGTTGGGTGTTGAGATATTCTTCATACTTTACAATTAGTCCTTCTTCGTCTCGTTTTGTAATTCTAGAATATACTGACGTGGTAAGTTTGTGATAGTCCTGTGCAAACTCTTCGACTTCATTTTGACTCAAAAATTCGATGTATTTTTCATCGGTATCTCCGTCAATGCAAACGTTGTCTCCGATAACTATAGGCTTACCATCTGCATCTTTTATTTTTTTGTTTTTAAAAAATGCATTTTCACTTGGGCGCAGTTTTTCATGAATAAGATTTAAAATTGTACTTTTCCCTGACCCTCTTCCTCCAATAAAACATGTGAAATTTGGACTTAGTACGATATCTTTTTTGCCAGCCAAGCAAAATAATTCATCCTCAAATGTGGCGGTAGCTGAAAAAACAAAAGAGACGGTATTTATTCTTATAGGTGGATCAATTGGGGGGGACTCTGCTATATGAATACGAAATGTAGGCTCAAATATAATTTGTTTTAATCCTTCAAAAGTTGGATCACTTTTAATCCAGCAGTTTTGCTTGAAAATATAGTCCTTAATGTTGTGGTTATCTGTGCATATGACCATTGGGAGTTGATGGTTAATTGCTGGAAATACAATGTTTTTGTAGTCATCCTGGTCTGCTTCTGTGCCTAACTCCAATATGTCAATATGGTTTAATACTAAATCTGTCTTGAGTGCCATTTTATATGGCAATGTGTTTGTTATATTTTCAATAGTATTCGTCTTTGCTCCCGCATGCACAGAGACAATGCCGCCTAGTTCATGAATTAAACGACATGTGTCCTTGAGATCACAATGAATTTTTTCGTCACCTCCTTGATCAGCAACAGCCTTCACAGTAAGTTGACATTTTGATTGCAGATTAATCCAAATGTGTTCGATGTCAGAATCTTCCGGGAATATTCCAATAAAATGAACCGATTCGCTCCCTCCTAATTCTGCCCTAAACTCAATACCTGGCAAAACAGATACTTTGTCTTTGCCAAGTTTTTGTAATTCTTTTATTCGTTCGATATCGATAACATGATGGTCTGTTATAGCAACAGCCTCAACTTTATTTGCATAAAGATTATCTATGATTTCCTGATTACTAATAGACTTGTCATGGTAATCATAAGAAGACGGTGTGTGTAAATGTAGATCCCATTTCCGCCACTTTGAGCCTGCTGTCATATTTTATACCTTATTATCAGTTCACTACACAATTGACTGTCCATTATCTATCTAGAACAATCGAGATAGACCAGCCAGTTACCCGACCGCCCTCTCACAGATCCCTGCGTGCGGTTTTCCCGCACAGGGCTCCTCAGTATTGTTCGCCTCGTACAAGC
>JAOUME010000288.1 GCA_029881655.1 Deltaproteobacteria bacterium
TCCTCCATGGAATTAGTAAAAAACCAAATGCTATTATACTATAAAACGCAAGCTTGTAAAGACTTCTTAAAATTTCGCAAGTAGCTGGGAATGCAGCTAAAAACGTTTTAAGCATATAAAAACAGCTTATTATGCCAAATTTAACTTAATCTTGCAGAAAGGGATCAGGTATGGATTTGCCAGCTTTTTAAAAATTTCACACAAGAAAAATAATTATTATGAAATTCCATGTTAGTATATAAAGAAGTGCAAATTAATTGATCAAACATCAATCAAATCACTTAATTACAAATATTTATATGAATTTTTAAAAACTAAGCCAAAAGAGCCCGCTGTAAGATTTGGAAATTAAAACTCTGCTTGTGCAAGCTTGGCTTATCTTTTATGATTGGACTTGATTGAATGATTTATTGGAAATCCCTTCTTAAAAGTTAAGACCATACTGTAAAAATTTACACCCATGCGAAAAGATATTCAGTTAGGTGATAAAAAGATTATTTTGATAGGCACAGCTCATATCTCCAAGGAGAGCATACTGGAAGTTGAACAGATCATTCAGGATGAAAAGCCAGATTCTGTTTGCGTGGAACTTTGCGCTAGCCGTTATGAGTCGATCAAAAACGCCGACCACTGGAAGAACATGGATATCGTAAAGGTAATCAGACAAGGGAAAGCTTCGCTTTTGATGGTAAATCTAATTCTTTCTGCTTTTCAGAAAAAAATGGGCGATAAACTTGGAGTTAGACCAGGCGCTGAGATGCTCGCAGCCTTGGATCAATCGTCAAAGGTAGGGGCCAAAGAGGTTTTGGTCGATCGGGATGTTGGTATAACCTTGAAGAGAGCCTGGGGCGGATTGACCTTATGGGAAAAAGTAAAGCTTTTGGGACAATTGATCGGAAGTGGATTCGAGTCCCCCGAAATTAGCAGTGAAGAGATCGAGAGCCTTAAGGAAAAGGATTTTCTCAGCGAGGCCTTAAATTCACTGGGTGAAGAAATGCCAGGGATCAAAAGAGTCATTATTGATGAAAGAGACCGGTACATGGCTACGAAAATTCTGCGTGCTGAAGGAAATAAGGTCGTAGCCGTATTAGGGGCCGGTCATTTGCCAGGGATCACCGCATTCATTGGGCAAAGTGCGGTGCTTGAGGAACTCGAGACCATACCCAAGCCGAAATTGATCTGGAAACTGATTAAGTGGGGACTTCCTCTGGCGATTATTGGGGTTATCGTATATGGTTTTTTGGGTATGGAAAGTAACGTCAGTATGGAAATGATTAAAAGGTGGGTCCTGGCAAACGGAATTTTGGCGGCGATCGGCGCGCTTTTGGCGGGAGGGCATATCTTGACGGTCATAAGTGCTTTTATCGCGGCTCCGATCACTTCTTTAAACCCTGCTATAGCGGCGGGTTGGGTGTCAGGTCTAACTGAGGCCTGGCTTAGAAAACCAAAGGTGGAAGATTTCGAAAATCTTCCTGAGGATATTAAATCATTTAAAGGATTTCGCCGAAACGAGATCACCAAAATTCTAATGGTCGTAGTCTTTAGCAATGTCGGTAGTTCTCTGGGGACTTTTATCGGCATTCCCTTGATTGCCTCACTTTTATGATTTCAGCTTTGGTTAAAACATTGGTTTTATTATTCTATTTGGATCATGTTTGATGTTTCCAATTGGAGGAAGACCATTAAAAAAGGATCGTATAAGTGGGAAATACAAATGGGAGCCAAATATCTTTTTACTGGAGAGAATAATCAAGATTGATTTCATTAGAAAATAATATTAAAACAACGAAAAAGGCAGATTACCAAAATAATATTTATTATATTCTATATTTTTATGTAATTGGAGGGTTTATGGAAGAAGAAAAGAATACCATATTAAATGATTTTATTCCACAGCTTCAAAATTTTGTTAAGTCTGAAACTGTTTTTGGTGAGCCATATCATGTCGGAAGCGTGACCTTAATTCCCGTTAATTCGGTGAAGGTCGGTTTTGGTTTTGGATCGGGAGAATTGGAGAAAAAAAACGCCACATCAGGGGGGGGCGGAGGCGGAGTCCTTCTGACACCGGTTGCCTTTATCGTCATCAAAGACGAACAGGTTTCCATCCAGAATTTGAGCGCGGGAACCATTGAGAATATTATGGAAAAAACCCCAGAGTTTCTGGATCGTTTTTCGGGGGTTATCCAAAAGCTGTTAAAGAAGAACAAATAAAAGTATTTGAGAAATGTTGATCCCTGGCCTTATAATCGGTTTTCTGACTTTGACGACCGCTTTTTTTTGC
>JAOUME010000120.1 GCA_029881655.1 Deltaproteobacteria bacterium
GAAAAAAATATCCAGAGTCTCTAAAAATCAGTTGATACTTTTAAGGAAAAAACTGGGGGATCAGACGATTGCGTTAAACGAGCTTTCAGGGTATTTTAAAAGCGAAATACAGTACAACGAGGTTCCTGAGAGTCCTGAGAAAAAGCTGTTCAATCAGGCTTTTGATTTTTTTAAGAAAAAAGAGACGCAAAAAGCCCTCTTTGATTTCGCTTTGTTCAGGCAACAGTATCCAAAATCGGACTTGATAGACGACGCATTGTATTTTACGGGTTATATCCATTTTATAAGCGAGCGTTACGAGCAGGCGAGCCTGAGGTTTTTCGAGCTGATGGAGCGTTATCCCGACTCAAACCGGATAAGGGAGACGACCTGGTGGTTAGGGGTGACTCAAGAGCGCTCGGGAGATTTAGGAGGGGCGTTGGATCTTTATAAAAAACTACTTTTATTGAAAAAAACCGATTCGTTTCGCATAAGCGCCGAATCAAGGATAGAGGAGTTGGAATCTTCTTTGGAATTAAAGGAAAAAGGGAGGAGATAAAGAAATATGAGAAGAAAAATCGCATTGGTTCAGATGACTTCAAAGGATAACGTTGAGGAAAACCTCAATACCGCGTTGGATTTTATCAACCAGGCAGCACAGAGAAACACGCTGGTTGTGGCCTTTCCAGAAAATTTTTTATTTATGGGACCCGAGAGTAAATATTTGGATGTGGCTCAGGATATTGATGGGGAATTTGTCAGAACTTTTCAGGAACAGGCCAAAAAATTTAAGATTGCGGTCCTGATGGGGAGTTTTTTGGAGCGAAATCCCCTCGATCATAAAAAATGTTTCAATACTTCCGTTTTGATCGACAAAAATGGTGAGATTTTAGCAAGCTACCGCAAGATTCATCTGTTCGATGTCCAGTTGCCCAGTGTTCAACTCTTAGAGTCAAAAACCATCTCACCCGGAAACCAGGTTGCAATCTGTGACAGTGATTTTGGCAGGGTTGGGCTGTCGGTTTGTTATGATTTAAGATTTCCATTATTATATCAAAATCTAACCAGAAAGGGAGCCCAGATCATTTTTGTTCCTTCCGCCTTTACTATGCAGACCGGAAAGTTTCACTGGATAGCCTTGCTTAAGGCCCGAGCGATTGAAAATCAGGTTTATATCGCCGCTCCGGCGCAGTATGGAGCCCACAACTCAAAAAGGACTTCATTCGGCAGTACCGTTTTGATCGATCCGTGGGGAGATATTCGCTTGATTGCCGAAGAAGGCGAGGGCGTTTTTTTTGGCGAGATTGATCTGGAATACCTCAATAAAGTCAGAACCAACATGCCGGTGCTTTCCCATCGAGTCGAAGGAATGGATTATTAAATCACCTATAAAATTGTTTTAATTGTGATTTCTTATAGTTGATTGCTCTTTATCAACGCGCTTTAAATTTGATTTTCTGGCAGCATCTTTTCCCGTTCCTCCCCTCGGTTAAAAAATAGTTGATTAAAATCATAAAATTAAATAAAATTTATATTGGCTTGGGATTTTCATTCATCTAGTGGTCGTTAATCGGTTTTAAATCATAGAGAGCAAAATGAAAAAAATATTATTGAGTATTTTAGTCACTTTAATGGTGACGGGAGTGGTCTTCGCCGAGGAAAAAGATATAAAATTAAAGGCGTCTGGTGATGTTTGGGCTTGGATCACCTCAAGTAGCGCGTCGTCGGGCGATACTTCGGTTTCATCGATGACCAACAACACCTACGGTTTGTTTGGTTTCGAGGTTTCAAATAATGTCGGCGACTATACCACCAAGAGTGTTTTGGCTTTCGAAGGGAGTGATTCCACAATAGGGCTTTATGAGCTTTACGCTGGCATCGAAAGTAAAACCATGGAATACAAGCTTGGTTATCTTGATCCCAGTGATGTGACCCAGGGGATGGACTATCTGCCTTTTTGGGGGGAAGTGTTTTATAATGGAATCTATGTGGCTCAGGGGAACTACATCTCGGTCGGCTTTAAGGAATTAAAACTGGATGTGGCCCTTGGTTTTAATAATATTCAGCATGTCGCTGATACCGATACCACGGCGGATAATTCGGTGGATCAAACTGTTCTCGGTGTTTATTACCGAGGGGAATTTGACGCACTTGATTTGGGTTTTGCCTATGTGATGGTCGATAATAAACTTGATCCGAACAAAAATCCCACGGCTGAGGCTACCGCTTACGGCGACTACGGCAGTACGGCTATTTCGCTGGGTGTCAATTACAAGATGAGCGAGAGTATCGCTTTTGCGGTCAATCTCGAAAGCGTCACTGAATCCTCGGCTAACGCGAAAGATGTATCTTCGATGAAAACCAACCTGTCAGGGGATATCGGTTTTGATAAGAAAAGCGGAATGACGGTCGCGACTTCGAGCATTTCCACGACTGACGATTCATCCAATCCAACTCAATTTTCCAGGACTGAAATCGGGTATGCCAGGGATTACGATGATTTCCAAACGGGGATCGCCTATTTTATGGAATCCGTAAAGGATACTGATACAAGCCAGGATGATTCCACTTCCGGTTTTCTGTTGGGTTTTTTTATGGGATTCTGATTTGATTGGCATAAATTAAAAAAAGCCTTCTCCAATGAATATTGGAGAAGGCTTTTTTTGTTCATCAAACCGAAGACATCACAGTCTTTTAGGTCAGGGATGTTGTGTCTGCCTATTTGCTGGTCATCTGATAGACCCCGTCCCAGTTTTCTCCGGGTGGTTTTTTAGCGAAGTTTTTGCAACGCTCCATAAAGACCTCTGAAGCGCCATCATTCTCTATGGTTTTACTGGTTTGCAGGAAATGCTTGTAGGCTTCCTTCCAGTCCTGTTTCCGATAGAGTTCCAACCCCTTTTGAAAGTACTTAAAGGCCTTTTCCTTTTCTTCGGGGAGTTCTCCTTTTTTACAGAGAGCCTCGTAGATGCGAACTGGCTGGTCTTTTCCCATGACCCGGATCATGTCGAGTTCCCGCACCTCAATCTGGTCTTTGACCTGATCATAGGTAAATTCGCTGATCATCGTGTAGGTCTTGTACTGTTTATTGACTCCTTCCAGTCTGGCGGCCAGATTGACGGCGTCACCCATCATGGTATAGTCCATGCGGTAGGCCGAACCCATGTTGCCTACGACCATATCCCCCGTGTTAAGGCCAATCCGCATTTGAAGTTCGTGTTTGCCCTGCGCCTTCCATTCCTTTCTCATTTCAATCATTTTATCCTGCATTTCCAGGGAAGTATAAAGTGCCTTGATAGCGTGATCGGGTTGTACGAGAGGCGCTCCGAAAAAAGCGATGATGGCGTCGCCTTCGAACTTGTCCACCGTACCACCGTACTTCATGATGATATCGGTCATGGCGGTGAGGTATTCGTTGAGTAGGTCTACCAGTTCTTCCGGTTTTAAGGACTCTGAAACACTGGAGAAACCCTGCAAATCTGAAAAGAAAGCGGTGAGTTCCTTTTTTTCTCCTCCAAGCTTCAAGAGACTCGGGTCGTCTACCAGACGGTTGATGACTTCAGGCGAGAGGTATTGCTGGAAAGCGCCCTTGATAAAACGCTTGTCTTTTTCTTCTCCGAAATATTGATACAGGACGATACCAAACCAGTTAAAGATGATTACCCCCAGGACATAAGCGAAACTGGCCCAGGTGTTGCTGGTGTTAAGAGTGATCATGTTGCCCGCGAGATAACCGGAGATCAAGACCAATGTAAAGATAAAGCCCGAAAGCGCCTTGAGCCTGGGTAGGACGATGCCCATCACCAGTCCGAAAACAAGGATGCATAGTAAGCTGATGAAATCGACAAAATCGGAGCGGTGAAAGTAGTCGTCATTGATGATGTTGTGGATAAGGTTCGCGTGAACCTCCACTCCAGGGAAATCGACTCCGACCGGAGTTGTCCTTAAATCGAAAACCCCGACCTCGGTGGCACCCAACAAAACGATCTTGTCCTTGAGAGCTTCCTTGGGAACCAGATGGTTAATGATTTTATAAACCGAATAATGAGGGAAGGTAAAGGAGCCCCCTTGATAATTGATCATAACGGCGCTGTCGTTATCCGTGATGATTGTTTTTTCCCCCAGTTGGAACCCTTCGACACCCCCTTCGTTGACGATCATCTTGATGGGCGGATTGCCATAATAAAGACGCAAAATTTGAAGATCCAGAGAGGGATAATATTTATCCTGGTACTTCAATGCGAGGTGGACCCTGCGGACGGTACCATCTTCCGGGTCGGGAAAGACATTGAAGTAACCGTTCAGGCTTCTGTCGGGGAAAAGGGCCGCGATATTCGACTCGACCGCCAGCACTTCATAAATTGGAGCGTACTCCAAGTTGTTGGCGCCTTGAATGATGGTGATTTCCGAGTTGCGAATCCGGCTCGCGGAATCGGCCAGTTCCTTTTCGGTCATGTGCTTGAGCCTTTCCATGGTAGGGAAAAAGAAATAGCCTAAGACGGTATTGTCCCACTTATTGAGTTCCTTGCCGAATTTGATGTCGTTTTTCATCTCATCGTCCAGGCCCTTTGAGATTTTGTTCAGTTGACGTTCAACATTCCTGTTCACCTTGAGTTCTTTTTTGAACTTCTGGTTGAATTTGCCAATAACCTTTTCGGTCGTGACATCGTTGGGGTCAGGCTCCGAGAAAACCGAATCGTAACCGATGATTTTGATTTCGTAGTGCGTTTGAAGTTCGTGAAGCAGTTTCGCCATGATATCCCTTCCCCAGGGCCATCTACCATAGCGGTCCACCGATTCGGTATCAATAGCGGCTATGGCGATTTGGTTGTTGGTTAAGGTATTACCCCTGGCGCGGACAACGAAATCAATCACTTTCTTATCGATCAGGTCCAAAAAACTTTCGGAACTGAAGCCCAGATAGTTCCAAAGAAACAATATGGCAAACAGTAAAGTGATCAGGCTCGAGATTTTAAAGCCGGATAGTTTGAACAATTTTTTAAACATCAGGAAGTTCCAATATGTGGGTTTATGATAATTTTGTTTTATTTTTAACAGTTTTCCATTATTTGTCAAAAAAAACTTTGCTCAGCGATTCCAGAAGGCTTTTTTTCATGGCTTCCACGGGCGCTTTTTGGCCGGTCCAGATTTCAAAAGCCTCCACTCCTTGGTAAAGGAGCATGTCGAGACCGTTTTCGGATGGAATTTGATGTTTTTGGGCTTGTCGCAGAAGAGGGGTTAAAGGTGGGTTGTAGATGATATCGACGATGAAGCTCGAGGCTTTAATGAAATCCTCTGAGATGGGGCAGAGATCATCGATCATGCCGATGCTGGTGCAGTTGATTAAAAGCTCATAGCCGGGCGCGGGGATTCGCGGGTTGACCTGAATATTCAGGTCGGGTTTATGGAGGATCAAGTCTTTAGCCAAAGCATCAGCCTTATTGGCAGTGCGGTTGATGATACCAAGACTTGATATCTCGACATCAGCGAGGGCATGAGCGATAGCCTTGGCGGAGCCACCGGCGCCGAGGATCAAAACCCTCGCTCCCTTAAACTGAAAGTTCTTTTCCTCAAGAGATCTGATAAAACCGGTTCCGTCAGTGCTGTGCCCAATCCATCCATCATCTGTTTTGACGACGGTGTTGACCGAGCCGAGCCTTTCGGCTTTGGTAGAAAGGTGATCCAGGAAAGGAAGGATCTTTTCTTTGTAGGGAACCGTGACATTAAAGCCATGGATTTTAGTGATATCAAAAAATGTAAGGAGATGTGGAAGCGCTTTTTCCTCAACAGGAAAGGGCAGGTAGACCGCGTTGATACCGCTTTCGAAAAAGGCCTCTGATTGCATTTTGGGGGAAAAAGAATGGCTGACAGGATTTCCGATGATACCATAAAGCCTGGTTTTTCCGTCAATACGCATGTTTGGAATTATTCTTTTTCGTAAAAGCGGTTTTTAATAAGGTCCGTGATCTTTTCGATTGCTTGATCTTCTTCTTCCTGGCTACTACCGGAAGCTTCGATACGCAAGATAGTATGAGTGGTGCCAGCCAACATTAAAACATCCATGATTGATTTCGCGTCGGCGGTCTGTCCGTTACAGCTCAGGGTAATGTCGATATCAAAACTGGACGCCAGTTTCACCAGATGGGTGGCTGCCCTGACGTGAAGGCCCAGTTTGTTGATGATTTCAACATCTGTTTGCATCATAACTTAGTATTAATAACAAAATATTATATTCCGAGCGCTGATTTGATATCGGCGACCCGGTCTGTTTTTTCCCATGTAAACTCAGGCAACTCTCTACCGAAATGACCGTGAGCCGCTGTCTTCGAGAAAATAGGTCTTTTTAGATCCAGGGTCTCGATGATCCAACTGGGGGTCAAAGGAAACAATTGACGAATCACGTCCTCAAGTTTTTTTTCATCCACCTTGTTGGTCCCAAAGGTGTTGACATTGATTGAGACGGGCTTTGGATAACCGATGGCATAGGCGATCTGCACTTCGCACTCATCGGCCGCTCCGGCTTTAACGATGTTTTTCGCGACGTATCTGGCGGCATAAGCGGCCGAGCGGTCAACTTTGGATGCGTCTTTTCCCGAGAACGCTCCCCCACCATGACGGCCCATACCTCCGTAGGTGTCCACGATGATTTTTCTTCCGGTCAAACCGCAATCGCCCATAGGACCGCCAATGACGAATCGTCCCGTCGGGTTGATCAGCCATTCGGTATCGGCATCCAGCAGATTAGCAGGGATGATGTCTTGAGCGACTTTCTCTTTCAGATCTTTTTTGATCTGTTCGTGGGTTACTTTTTCGTCATGCTGCACACTCATAACAACAGCGGTGATTCTTTGAGGTTTGCCATTGATATATTGAACCGAAACCTGGGTTTTGCCGTCCGGTCTTAAATATCCCAACTCGCCTGACCTTCTTTTTTTGGATATGCCTTCGCCCAATTTATGCGCCAGGGATATAGGCAACGGCATTAATTCTGAGGTTTCCTTGTTGGCGTAACCGAACATAAGCCCCTGGTCTCCCGCACCCTGTTCGGTGTGTAGTCCCTCGCCGGTGTTGACCCCTTGAGCGATATCGGGCGATTGTTTGTCCAACGTGACCATCACCGCGCAGGTCGCGGCATCGAATCCCTTTTTGCAGTCATCGTAGCCGATTTTAGTGATGCAGTCCCTAACGACTTTTTGGAAATCGATGTTGGTTTTTGAGGTGATCTCACCGGCAAGCACGACAAGTCCGGTCGTAATCATGGTTTCACAGGCAACTCTGCTTTCCGGATCTCCCTCTAAGAGCGCGTCCAAGACCGAGTCGGAAATTTGGTCGGCCATTTTATCAGGGTGACCTTCGGTAACGGATTCAGAAGTAAAAATATAGTCTTTAGACATGATTTCTCCCAATGGATTGGTATGGATATAATCGAATTTAAATTTTAAAAACCGGGTTTGCCCTCTCTTTGACTATCCGGCTCATTTTCTTTATTCCTTCATTTACGCTTATTGAAAAAACCATGTCAAGACCAACGGTAAAAGCATCGAAATTAAGTCCAATCATTTTACACAATAACTAAAAAATCAAAGCTACTTCTAACAGGTTAGCAATATTTAATATTTAACGTAGTCATTATAATGACAAATAATGACAAGAATCAATTATAGCCGAATGCCTTTGACGGGTATTTGAAACATTTCAATGATATTTAACAAGAAAGCCTGCATTGAAATGAAAATAGAACGTTATCACTAAATGTATCAAATATTTATTTTCTGGTTAGATATATTAACTGCCTTTTGTATCAATAAATAACCGGCGCAATTCTCCGCCTCAGCTGGGGGTTGGGAATATAAAGGATTTCAGCTTATCGCGGAATTATATTGAATGGGCATTTGAGCATGGCTGTTAATTGTAATTTACCAGAATTAATATTAAACCAGGCAAACACAAAGTCCCCTTTTGACAAAGCGGCGGCGTTGAATTAATTTGAATTTCGTCCTTTTGGGATTAATAAAAAGAACCAGGGGTTGATAAACCTTAAAACGTTTCTTAAAATAAAGTGGGCCCTTGTTTTATTTGGTCTTGATGTTTGAAAAAATCAAATGGGATATATAAATTATGTATGATAGCAATGATTTACGTAAAGGATTGAGAGTTGAGATCGATGGACAGCCTTTTATTATTGTGGAAAACCAGTTCGTCAAGCCTGGCAAAGGACAGGCTTTCAACCGCGTTAAGGTTAAAAACCTCTTAAACGGCAATGTGATTGAGCGAACCTATAAAAGCAGTGAAAAAGTCAAGCCCGCCAATGTATTGGATAAGGATATGCAGTTTCTTTATCTGATGGATAACAGTTATCACTTCATGGACAACAAGACCTATGAGCAAATTGAGTTAACTAGCGAACAGGTAGGAGATAATTCGAAATGGCTCAAAGAAGAGATGATCGTCACTGTGATGATATATAATGACAATCCTGTCTCGATCAGCCTTCCCAATTTTTCGGTTCTAAGGATTACGCACTGTGAGCCCGGAGTCAGGGGGGATACCGCGACGAACGTCACCAAGCCCGCTACTCTGGAGACCGGAGCCCAGATCAATGTTCCGCTATTTGTCAATCAGGACGACCTGATCAAGGTGGATACCAGAACGGGTGAATATGTCGAACGTGTCAAGGAATAATGGATTCCTGGCAATCCGGCGCGGCAGTTGAGAGTTTAAGGAAAAAAGCGGAAATCATCGGAGAAATCCGTCAGTACTTTAGAGAAAAAGGGGTC
>JAOUME010000289.1 GCA_029881655.1 Deltaproteobacteria bacterium
TTGATATAATCCAAATTGGCCGCGGACAGCTCACCAAAGCCCAGAAACAAGGCTATCGCCGCAACAAGCAGAAATTTTTTCATCATGTTTCGTTTAATCCTTTTTAATTATCATTCAGGAATGATAATTAAATACTTGCAGTTTTCATACCCAGATCATGGCCCTGTGAGCGTCAACCTCAAGGCGACCACGGTCCCGCTCAGTCCTCCAGGGTACTCAAATCCCCCTCGTCCTGTCCCAAAGCCCGGGCTTTAAGGACACGGCGCATGATCTTGCCGCTTCTGGTTTTGGGGAGCCCATCGACAAACGTCAGGGTCTCGGGCTTGGCAATTGGCCCCATGACCTTCCCCACATGATCCTTGAGGTGGACCTCCAGCTCCTCACTCGGTTTTTCGTTCGCGCGTAAAATCACGTAAGCGTGAATGGCGTTGCCCTTGACTTCGTGAGGCAGGGCAATCGTGGCCGCCTCTGATACCGAGGGGTGACTAACCAGAGCGCTCTCGACTTCGGCGGTTCCGAGCCTGTAGCCGCTGACTTTGATCACATCGTCGCTCCTGCCGATTATCCAGTAGTATCCATCATCGTCTTTTCGGGCCGAATCTCCGACATGATACCAGCCTTGCTTCTCGTATTTTTTCCAATAGGTCTGGATATAACGCTCAGGGTCGCCCAGGATGGTCCTGGCCATTCCCGGCGACGGGGTTTTGATAACCAGTGATCCCTCTTCGTTGGGCTTGCTGTCATTGCCTTCCTCATCGACCACACCGACCTCGTTTCCGAAAAAGGGCTTGCTGGCCGAGCCGGGTTTTAGGGGCGTAATCGGAAGGGGCGTGATGACGAAACCGCCGGTTTCGGTTTGCCACCAGGTATCCATGATCGGGCATCGCCCTTGTCCTATATGCTCAAAATACCATTTCCACGCCTCAGGGTTTATGGGCTCACCAACCGAACCCAAGAGTCTCAAGGAACTCAAGTCATGTTTTTTAGGCCAGTTTTCGCCAAACCGCATCAACCCCCTGATGGCCGTGGGGGAAGTATAAAGAATGTTGATCTTATAGCGCTCGATCATATCCCACCAGCGGTTGGGAAAAGGGAAGTTCGGCGCGCCCTCGTACAGCATAACCGTCGCCCCTAAAATCAGAGGGCCGTAAACGATATAGCTGTGTCCGGTGATCCAGCCGGGATCGGCCGCGCACCAGAAGCGGTCTTGCGGTTTGATATCAAAGACCATCCTAAGGGTCGTCGAAACATAAACGCCATAGCCGCCGTGAGTATGGACCAGGGCTTTTGGTTTTCCGGTGCTGCCTGAAGTATAAAGTAAAAAGAGGGTGTCCTCGGAGTCCATTTCAACGGTTTCGCACTGGCCGCGGGATATTGGGAGACAGACCAGATCATGATACCAGAAATCCCGGCCTTCCTGCATATGGACATCATCTCCCGTCCTTTTAACGGTGACGCAGGCTTCAATCGAAGGGGATTCCAGCATCGCCGCGTTGGAAATGGACTTCAAATCGGTCTTTTTGCCCCGGCGGTATCCACCATCGGCCGTGATCAGAAACCGGCTGTTGGCATCCTGGATTCTTCCGGCAAGAGCCTCTGAGCTGAATCCGCCATAAACGACGCTGTGAACCGCGCCGATCTTTGCGCAGGCCAGCATCGCGAAAACCAGTTCCGGGATCTGGGGCATATAGATCGTGACGATCTCTCCCTGTTTCACTCCCATGCTTTTAAGGACATTGGCGAATTTTGAAACCTCGTTGTCAAGGTCATGGTAGGAGAACTGTCTTTTGTCGCCGGGCTCTCCCTCCCACATGAATGCCAGTTTGTTGCGGTTGGCCGTCTTTAGATGACGGTCGATCGCATTGTGAATAATATTAGTCTTAGCCCCGGTATACCACTTGAAAAAAGGTTTGTCGCCGCCATCGAAAACCTGATCCCATTTTTTGTACCAATCCAGATTCCCTGCCTGTTCACCCCAGAAAGCCTCTGGGTTGCTGATTGATTTTTGATAGGTTTTGTCATATTCCTGGACGGTCGCATTTTGGATGACTTCGGGTAGAGGGTGATAAAATTTCGGTTCCTTGGTCATTAAATTCCTCCTGATAAGGCTTGTTGTTTATTGTCAAAAATAAATATCTGAGTGAAGACAGGAATTTCTAGTCGCGTTATTATTTACTGTTTCTGTGGATTTTTCAAGGTTATCCTCAATATACCCGCAAATCAAGGCTTAAA
>JAOUME010000121.1 GCA_029881655.1 Deltaproteobacteria bacterium
CCAGCCAGCGGAAAGTCTTTTTCCCCTGTGTAAATCAGATAAAATAAATATATTAAGGCACGAACCATCGTGCTTTATCCTTCTCCCCTCCCTTCATAAACCCGTTAATCCCGCGACCTCTTCACCTCGAAGCGGACGGCCGGAATCAAGCAAGGCTTGATCCTTTTAAGGGGGACGGCCGGTTAAGCCTTGGAAACGGCCAAGCCGTTTATTTTTAAGCCTCTGGCAGCCAAAGGGCAAACCCTTTGGAATCCTAAAAGAGGTACCCCCCCTTTCAACTTTACCCGCCCTCCCTTAAAATCACCCAAGTCCCATCATCCCTTGCGCTCTCAGGCCAAACCCGTTAATCCCGCCCCTTTTTACCCTTAAGGCCGTCTTTTCGCCAAGGGCAGGGGGTAGGGGCTAAGCGGGATCAAGCCTTATTTTTCCTAGAGGTTCTACTCTTTTCAGGCCTACCCGCGCGGGAGGGGTTATTTCTTTTTTTTGGGTAAAAAGCCGCTGTTTCACGGCAGACCTTTTAAATCGAGTCAGCGGAAATAAATGATAAAGGGGTTTTTTCAGGGCTTGAAAGCGGTTCTTAACTAATGGCGGCGCATTTGCATTAACAATAGATAAACTAACCATCTAACAGGGAGATATTGATATGAGTACTGTATACTGGGTCGGAGCCTTTGGCGTGGTGATCCTTTTTGAAATCTTCAGCCCGAGATTCGTGAAGGCTTTGGAGATAATGCTGTAGGTTGGGTTTTTTTCTCAAGTCTCTATCTTGGCAGGCTTAACCTTTTGCCTTATAACCACAGCCGTTTTTCATCGTTTTGCTGATAACGGGTTACTCTCTCTAATCCTTTTTACCTGTCATAAGTCCTAATGACAGGTTCTCCGGTCAGCTTAACGCCCTTAGCAGGTCATCCGTGGAGATCACCGTCACGCCGATCTCCTCAAGTTCTTTTATTCCCCGCTCATAAACCCCGGAGACTGCGTCCCGGACAAAGACGATCCTATAATCCCTTTCGCTGGCCTCATAGACCGTCGTCCTGGGGCAATTGGGGAAGTTACAGCCCGTAAAGATCAGCGTGTTGATCTCCAACGCCTTGAGATATGGGTCCAGGGCCGTCCGGTAGAAAGCTCCCCACCTGGGTTTATAGATGATAATCTCATAGGGGGACAGGATCTGAACCTCGCCCAGCTTCAAAAGCCTCACGTCGAGTCTCTGAGCCGCCGGAAGAAGACCCTCAGCCAATTGAGACCCCTCGGAATCCCTCAGAAGGATCGGCGTTCCTCTCTCCAGCGCCGATTTCCGGCATAGATCGGCGTTGCTGCCGTCCTGTTCGTAGATACGCACGATATGGGCAATGTTTTTCTTAAGCCCCCTGAACCGCCGCGAGAGGGAGATGATCTGGGGCAAGGCCTCGGAGGTTCCCGGTACCTCAAACGGTTTCCCGTCCAGTGTATCGGACTGAACATCGATCGTGATCAGACAGCAGCGATCGTAATCCGGTTTCAGATAAGCGTCAAGCATGGTTTAAGCGCAAAAAGAGTATGTGGCGTTAATGATCAGGTGCGGGAACATGATTAAGGTTAAATCCCGGAACTTCGGGGGCGGTAAAATTCCCATTCCTTTTACCCGATGGGCAGGGTGAACCAAAACCGGCTCCCCTTTTCGGACTTGCTTTCAACTCCGATCCGTCCACCGCTGATCCCGATCAGATCCTTGCAAAGCACCAGCCCCAAACCCGTTCCGATCTCGTTCGAGGTGCCTCTTCTGGAGGGACTCAGGCTGTTTAATTCAAACAGGCCTGAAAGAATATCCGCGGGGATTCCCATCCCCTGATCGGTGACGGAGATTTCAAGCAGATCGTTTCTGCGGTCGGCTTTCAGGGTGATCTCCCCTCCCTCGTAGGAGTATTTGACCGCGTTGTTGATCAGGTTGCGAAAGACCGTCTTCAGCATGGCTTCATCGGCGGTCACGTACAAATCCTCTCCGACCTCAAGGCTGAATTTGATCTTTTTCGACCTGGCTTGCAGCTCAAAAAGCTTCAGCGTCTTCTCGGCCGTCTCCTTAAGCGGAATCTTCCTTGGCATAAACTCGAAATTGCCGCTTTGACACTGCGCCCACAAAAGGAGAGATTCCAGCAGGTCGTAGGTGCTTTGAGTCGAGCTTCTGATTGAACTGATCAAATCGGGACTATTGAAATCCAACTCTTCGGACAGATCATTAAAAAGAGTCGCCAGATTGCCGATAGGGCCTTTAAGATCGTGGGCCAGTATCGTAAAGAGCCTATCTTTGCTTTCGTTGGCCTGCTTGAGTTCGACCGTTCTAGCGGCGATTTTCTCTTCCAGGCCATTGGTGTTGGCCCTGATTTCCCCGGTCATCTCAACGAAACTCCGGTTTAGTCGGCCGATTTCATCGGGACTCTCATCCACCAACTCGATATCGAAATTGCCCTGGGTGACCTCGCGGGAACTTTTCTCAAGACGGGTGATACGGTCCAGAACAATGAACTTGACCAGAAACAGAGAAATCACCGCCAGGAGAATCAAAGCCAAAACAAGCAAAATCCCGACCGGCGTGAAAATTTCATCGCTCGTCCAGGATCCCATTTCCATCAGGGTAATGTTAAACCAGCCGATCTGGGAAATATACGCCAGAGCGACCATATAGTCCCGTCCGTTGATTTTAAGGACCAGCGTTTTAACTTCGGATTCACCGGACTTCAGTTCGTCGATGGCCTCCTTAAGGCTTGACCTTTCCACAGGGTCATCGATCATATTATAGATGGTCTTTTTTTCTCCCGCCTGTTTACTGATGGATCTGAAATCGATTTCTTTCGCGTCCTTATGGGTTTGAATGGCTCCCGAGGAGTCAACGAACAGGTTGCTGATTCCGGACTGGGAATCGTTGATGACCGCCGCGATAAAACGGCTCAAATCAATTCCGGTTCCAGCTACGCCCAAGGCCCTGCCGTTATATCTGACCACGCAGTTGATCCAGACCTGGTAACGTGAATGGCCTCATCGTAATCCACATTGATCAGACAGGGTTTTTCCTGTTCCATGGTCTTGTAAAACCAGAGATTCCCCGGACTGCCCGGGTTCAGCCGGTAGCGCAGCTGTCTGCCCGCGTACTGGTTTTGGGAATCGTTATAGTAATAATTCCCCGAGGATTTAATAGCGAAAAAATAGCTCTTATCGATAAACTCCTTTCTAAAGCTTTCAAGTTCCTCAATCGCTGTTTTTTTTAGCCGGGGGTCCTTCTCGTTGAGAGCCCAGTCTTTAAGGACCTTTGATTTGATAAGTTTCTCAGACAGAGCCAGTTCCCTTAAGATGGGACGCAATGACCGCTCCCTGTCGTAAAGCACCTGTTTCTCCGCGAAAAGCGAACCCAACTCAAGCTCGATTGAGTCAATCACGTAGCGAAAAGAAAAATAAGACAGCGTTAGAGTCAACAGAACCACCAGAAGCATGAAAAAAATGAATTTGGCTTTGATGGAATAGCGGAACATAAAAGGCCCTATCCGACAAAAGATGATTTTTTAAAACGGGAAATAACAATTAAATAAAATGGACCTGAGACCGGCTTTATATATGAGCGTAAATCATAATCGATGTTTAGCGGCAAAAGCAAGTCGGATGAGTCTTAATTTATGGAATCAAACCACAAAAGGCAAGATTTAATTCCCATTCTTGGAACGTCCCGCCCACTGTTTCACGCTCAAGCTGATCTCAATTTAATCAACCAAACCGAGAATTGGCTGGATCCCGGACATGAGATCCGGCAGTTTATATATTTTACTGCGTACAGCGTCAAACATCATTAAAAACAGACTGATGGCAGCACTTGGCCCCATTAATAAAAATGCGTAAAATAGATTGGCAAACCCGACAGGGCTGTGCTAGAATACAGCAAAATGAATCGAGAAGGTCGTTACCGAAAATCATGAAAATATTTTCTCCGGGGGAAAAAATGGTTAGCTCAAAAACCTTGAAGACACTATCGGCTGTTGTCGCTCTTTATGGCTTCGCGCCCGTATTGACGGCTCATGAAAGCGTGATGCATGTCATAGGCATACATGGTAATTGGATTCATCTGCTATCAGACTTCACGCCTGTTATCGTTCTTTGTGTTTTAGGGATTTTGGTTTATCTTTATCTTGGAAAATTTACCGGATGGCTATCAAGAAAGATCGCTAAATTTTCCGCCAGGAAAACAGCTTGACCGGATTATCGAACACCGGTTCTCCGCTCATTGAAGCGGCGAGAAGGATGAAAACGGAATCTTTTCGGCGAGGTGGGGGTGCACGAAATTTCGATCATGAGCGGTGTCATCGAGACCTGCCAGTTAGAGGCGCTCAAATCCAGGGCGGGTAGAATCACCAGGATATCCCTCTCGGTGGGTGAGAAAGCGGGTGTCTTGATCGATTCGCTGAGATTCGCCTTCGAGATCGCGGTCCTCGATTCCATGGCCGAAAAAGCGGTTTTGGATATCGAGGTTATTCCCTTTATGGGGGAATGCACCTATTGCGGTCTAAAATATCATTCCCCCGAAGGGAGCCTGATCTGTAGCCGGTGCGGCGGTTTCGCCAGACTGATCAGCGGAAGGGAGCTTGTCATTAACAGTATTGAGGTGGATGCCTGATGTGCCAAGACTGCGGATGCCTGGAAACGGACGTGACGATGATCGACGGGGAAAAACCCCTTCACGACCATCACAAAAATCCTTTATCTCAACCCCGAGAAATCAGTCTAAAGAAGAATATCCTCCATAAAAACGACGAGATCGCCCGTCACAACCGTGAGCATTTAAACCGCGAAGACGTCTTTTGCCTGAACCTGATCAGCGCGCCCGGCTCCGGCAAGACCGCGCTGCTGGAAAGACTGATCAGGGATCTGGGCCAGGAGATTCCGATCAGCGTCATCGAGGGGGACCTTCAGACCCAGATGGACGCCGAGCGGATCAGAAGTACCGGCGTCAAAGCGGTCCAGATCAATACCGGCTCGGCCTGTCATCTGGACGCGGAAATGATCCACAAGGCCCTCCACCAGCTAGAGCTGCCTCGAAAAAGCCTGCTGTTTATCGAAAATGTCGGCAACATGGTCTGCCCGACGGCTTTTGATCTGGGAGAGCATAAGAAAATAGCGGTGATCAGTTGCGCCGAGGGAGAAGACAAACCCGCCAAATACCCTGACCTGATCCTGGTGTCCGATGTCCTTTTGATCAACAAGACCGATCTCTTGCCCTATCTCGATTACGACCTGGCTAAAACCAAGGCCGCCGCCCTGAAAATCAAACCCCAAATCAAAATCTTCACTGTCTCAGCGACCAAGGGGTTTGGCCTTACAGCCTTTTACGACTGGCTGAAAAGCAACCTTCAGCCCTAGTTTTTCGGTCAACTCCTCGAAATATCTCTTTATTATCCTTACTTTATCAATAATCGGCTTATTTTTAATAACCGCTTGGGGATGAGCTGATCAATAATAAGCGGTCCCGCTAATCGGGAGAAAGGTCAAAATATAATTTAAATGGGCTGGATAGTGATTGGCAAAGGATAATCTTCTTTTTTGGGTGTATTCTTTGATCGTATCACCGACCATTGCCCTAATAATTCGGCCAAAGTGCCATCTAGAAAATCCAGACACCTTGGATATTTCATCATAAGTTATCGGATCAAAAAGATGATCCTCAATATACGAAATTGCAATATTGATTTGTTCTATGTAGCTCATGGAGATAATCTACCATCGAAAATGGGGGGATGCTTGATCTTTTGTGCGAAACTTTTTGAAATTGCCACACTGAAGTGGACTCCTTAAATCGCCGTTAGCCTCTCATATTCCTCTTAGGATTTATACCCCAGAGTTGAATGTAAATGATGGCGGTTGTAAGACAGACCTCCCATTCCCCCCCATAAAAAAAACGCTTTAAACTTAAAACCAGGCTATGACAAATAAAAGTAATTTTTTGTTGGTATTTTAATAAAAACATTCTATAATATCACAAAATGTAGTCTTTTTCAGCGTAAGAGAATTTCCCAGTTTAATTGAAGGAGGACAAGATGAGTCAATCCCGTCCTACGATTTGGGAATCGTTGCAGGAAAAAGGTTATTCCCGCCGGGAATTTGTAAAATTCTGCGGATGGATAGCTGCTGCCGCTGGTATTTCTTCCAGTTCTCTCGGCGAGGTCGTTTTCGCCTTGGAAAACAAACCGCGGCCTCCGGTCGTCTGGTTTCATTTTCAGGAATGCACCTGTTGCAGCGAATCTTTTATTCGAAGTTCCCATCCCATCGTAGCTGATATCCTTTTGGACCATATCTCTCTGGACTATTCCGAAACCTTGCAGGCCGCCGCCGGAGATCAGGCGGAAGAAGCCCTTCATCAAACGATGAAGAAATACAAGGGCCAGTACATCGTCGCGGTGGAAGGATCGATCCCGACCGCCAACAATGGCGTATACTGCTGTATCGGCGGCAGAACCTCTCTGGACATCATTGAGGAAGCCGCTGAAAACGCTTTCGCCATGATCGCCTGGGGAAACTGCGCCTATGCAGGCTGCGTCCAGGCCGCCAAACCGAACCCCACCGATGCCAAACCCTTGCGAAAGGTCATCGGCGGAAAACCCATCGTCAATGTTCCCGGATGCCCGCCGATCGCGGAAGTCATGGTCGGCACCATCGTTCATCTCTTGACCTTCGAGCGGCTTCCTCAGCTCGACAGCATGGGCAGACCTCTGGCGTTTTACTCCAAGAGGGTTCACGACACCTGTTACCGCCGCGCGAATTACGACGCGGGGCTTTTTGCCGAGAGCTTCGATGACGAGAATGCCCGCAAAGGCTATTGTCTCTACAAGCTGGGTTGCAGAGGGCCGGTGACTTACAATGCCTGCGCCGTGACCAAGTGGAACGAGGGGACCAGCTTTCCCATCCAGTCAGGTCATGGCTGTATCGGGTGCAGCGAAGCCGGGAACTGGGACAACGCCCCGCTTTACAACCATCTGCCCGATACCGCCGGATTCGGCATCGAGGGGAACGCGGATAAGATCGGCATCGCCGCCGGCATCGCGACGGGCGTAGGTATTGCGGCTCACGCGGTCGTAGCCAACCTCACCAAACAGAAAAAACTTCGCGAACAGATCGACGCGAATAAAGGAGGTGACTAATGGCCACTCGAATCGTCGTCGATCCCGTCACCCGTATCGAGGGTCACCTGAGGATCGAAGCTGAAATCAAAAACGGGAAGATTGTGGATGCCTGGAGTTCGGGAACCATGGTTCGGGGCATCGAAATCATCCTGAAGGGAAGAGACCCAAGAGACGCATGGGCCATCACCGAGCGGGTCTGCGGTGTCTGCACCACCGTCCATGCCCTGGCGTCCATCAGGACCGTGGAGAACGCCCTGGGTATCGTGGTACCTCCCAACGCGGAGCTGGTCAGAAACCTGATGTTCTGCGCCCAGTACATGCAGGATCACGTCATCCATTTCTATCACCTTCACGCGCTCGACTGGGTTGATGTCGTCAGTGCCCTCAAAGCCAGTCCCCAAGGGACCTCAAAAATCGCCAGGAGTATTTCCAAATGGCCAAAGAGCTCTCCCAGTTACTTCAAGTCGGTACAGGACCGCTTGAAAAAATTCGTGGAGTCGGGACAGCTGGGTATCTTCAGTAACGGCTACTGGGGGCACAAGGCCTACAAACTGCCGCCCGACATCAACCTGCTGGCCGTGGCGCATTACCTTGAGGCCCTTGAATGGCAAAAGGAGATCGTCAAGGTTCACGCCATTTTCGGCGGAAAGAACCCGCATCCGAACTACGTGGTCGGCGGCATGCCCTGCTCGATCAATCTGGAGGAGGTCAACGCCATCAACATCGACCGGCTGGCTCATGTGGGAGACCTGTTTAAGCAAGCCAAGGCCTTCATCGAGCAGGTCTACCTGCCCGACGTGTTGGCGGTCGCGCCTTATTATCTCGATTGGGCCGGATTGGGCGGCGGCTTGAGCAATTATCTGTCCTACGGCGATCTGCCCGTCAACGGGTACAACGATCCGGGCAGCTTTAAGTTCCCAAGGGGCATCATCTTAAACCGGAACCTGAAGGAAGTCCTGCCGATCGACGCCACCAGCGCCGAGGAGATCCAGGAATTTATCAATCACTCCTGGTACAGCTATTCGGGCGGCGACGATGTGGGCATGCATCCTTTCGACGGGGAAACGAACCTGAACTACACCGGCCCGCAGCCGCCCTATAAACAGCTGGATGTGGATCACAAATACAGCTGGCTTAAGACGCCGCGCTGGATGGGTCACGCGATGGAAGTCGGTCCCCTGTCCCGTATGCTGATCGGTTTTGCCTCGGGCAAACAGGAATATGTCGATATCGTCACGGCGACCCTGAAAAAGCTGAATGTTCCCGTCACGGTTCTGTTTTCCACTCTGGGAAGAATCGCCGCACGCGCGCTGGAGACCCAGTTGGTCGCCAACTGGTCGGATGAATTTTACGCCGCTTTGATTTCCAACGTCAAAAAGGGG
>JAOUME010000016.1 GCA_029881655.1 Deltaproteobacteria bacterium
CTGACCTTTATTTTCCAATACTATAAGGGGACAGGTTACCTGGATTTAGAGGAGAGGATCAATGACGAATCCTTATTGTCTTCGGCCTTAAGGGTGCTGGTGTATATTTCCAAC
Source organism: Deltaproteobacteria bacterium (assembly GCA_029881655.1). Classification (GTDB taxonomy): domain Bacteria; phylum SAR324; class SAR324; order XYD2-FULL-50-16; family XYD2-FULL-50-16; genus JAOUME01. The sequence goes on from JAOUME010000016.1 coordinate 115, forward strand.
AAATTCAAACAACGCGATGGCGCTCCCGACTTTGACCAGATTCACCTCATGCTGGGTTTGAACAGGGAGAGACTGGATTTAATCTTAAAGAATCTGGCCCAGGAAAGGCTGGTGACCGTATTTGCGGAGAGAAGTAAAAAAGGCAATACCGTGAACCGCTATCAACCCGGAGTCGAACCGGATGAGATCTTTATCAAGGATTTGATTCCCTTGTTTTACCATCACAAGGAACAACTGGTCTTTGGCGTGAAACTTAATCAGATTTTAAGTCAACTTGAGATTCATCCTGGTTTTTTCCAGGATAAAACAACGGTGAGGGATCTGCTGGAGAATCCAGAGAATTTCTTTAATTAAGTTGGCATGAGAGCTAAAAAACCACCGGTTTATTTCGTTTTCGGAGGTGTTTGTATCTTGGTGTGGTTATCATAAAAGAGGACCTGGTTGTTCTTGGTAAGCACCGTGATCCATTTTCCGTCCCATGAAACCACGAAGTCCCTTAATCCCTCTTTCAGCTTGATCTTCCACTGAGCCATTCCACTCTCGTTCCAGGCATAGATATAATCGCCGCTTTTTTCTTTCATTCCGGCCAGGATGATTTTTCCCTGATCGGCGATAACGACCTTGGACTTTTCACCTGGTACGGTGTTCGTTTCATAACTGAAAATGTTCTTGAGGTCCTTTGTCAAAAAGCTCAGCATTTGGTTCTCTTTGGTCCGGGAGAGGACCGCGCAGTTGCCTCCCAGTTTTGAGCAGGCCAGAGAAACCACTTCGCCTTCGATCTCGGCATTGGCTGTGACTTCCCCCAGGTCGTTAAACATGGATAGGCGGGAAGGATTCTGGTCGGTCGAAAATAGGATCTGTCCCCCTTCCAAAAAGCTGGAGGCGACTAATCCCGGATTTCCAACGAGTTGCTTTCGCCAGATGAGCTTATCGCCATCGTAATAGGTGATCTCACCTTTTTCGGAGATCAAAAGCCATCTTTGATGGTGAGACAAAAAGGGGAAATATTTCAGGTACTTCATTCTGGCTGAAGGCGTGGTGACCGTTCCGGCTATTTTACCGATATCGGTGAAAATGGTGATGGTGCCGGTGGCCGAATTTTTATCCACGACTTCTTCGGCTAAAATCCATTTCCCGGTCGGAGCCAAGACCGCCTTCTCGTATTTCTCGTCCAGGGTGATGAAGTTGAGATTGTCATGCCAGTCGCGGTAGAACTGCACACGGTTGTCTTCCGTCTCGATCAGGAGTTGACTGCCCGAGCCTGCCAAGAATAGGTTCTTGATAGGGTTGTTGACGCGCCAATCCGTGAAACTGCCGTTTTTGTTTTGGGAAATTCCGATCATGATCTGACCGCTGATGGGATCGGTGGTGACCTTTTTCTCACTGGCCGAGAAAAGGAGGCTCGATCCGTTCCAGGCCATCGAGAGGTGATCCAGCTTCAAGCCGCTTATTTCCTGTTTCTTAACCCAGCTGATCGTCCTGTCGGGGGTTTTTGCCTTGAGATTTCTTATTCCGTCTTCCGAGGTTTTTTTCTCGCAAGAGGATAAAAACAGTAAAAAAGGGAGTAAGAGAAACCATGCCTTATTCAGGATAATAGTCCTATAAATCATTATTCATCACGCGAAAGGGATTTGTTTTGACGTTTGTTCATTTTAATGAAGCCTACCAAAATAAAAAGTCTTTGATAAGTTTTATTAAAAAAAAAGCGGATAATTTCTTATCCGCTTTTTTAAATGAGAGGAGTTGAATCTGAAGGGGTGTTTCAGACCGGAAAACCAATTGGTGAAAGGCTTTCCGGTTCCTAAACCGACTTCTAAACTACTCGATGGTGTACTCGGTAGTTGTTTGAAGCTGGTTACCCATGCCATCGTAGACATCCAGCGAAATATTCACCGTGTTGGCGGCGGTGGCCGTATCATCGCTGACATCGATGGTTGTAGGCCCACCGTTGATGGGAACTGATCCATTACTCAGGCTCGCCCAGGGAACGCTTGTCCTGAAACCGACCGCGCCATAATTCGAACCCATCCTGGTTACGGGATTGGCCTCATTGGCGGTGTAAATGGCAGGAGTCGCTGTGCCCTCATAACCGATAGTGTTGTCGAAATAACCAAGTCCATCGGCGGCGTAGGCTGAGGCACCAGTGAGCTGACTCTGACCCGCGATCGCAGTGGTCACCAGGGGTGATGGATAGGTTGTACCTGCATGGGTGAAGCTGTTGACGGTAAAGGCTCCCCAAACATGCTCAGGAAAGACAAGATAAAGGCTGTTTGGATCCCCACCGACTGTACAATCGCCGATCGCAGTACCCCAAGCAGGTGGGGTATCGGTAGTCAGAGGCGTGGTGGGTGTCTGGACCCTGGAACCGCCAGTACAGAAGTTGAAGTTATCCAGCGTGATTTTCGGTGTCGCTCCGCCGATACTGGTGGCGGAAGAATTATCCACGTACATATTCGGAATAAAGCCAGAGATCTGGTAGACCTCTTCCATCGAAGTGATATCGGTGTTACTTAAGCTTTTTAGCATACCCGAAACAGAGTAGGTCGCGTTTTCGGTCAGCGCCGTATTCGGCGTCAAACTCAGCATCGTATTATCCATGCTGAGCGCAGGCGTAACCGCGACCGTCGTATTAAGCACGTATTCCGTAGCTGTCAGAGCCCTCAGGTTGTCGGTCGTATATAACAGGAACGTATGGTTGGTCGTATCGAACTGGACCGGCATGTTAAAGAACAACTTGATGACCTGATTCTTCTTGATCACGGTCTGAGCGGTTCCGACACCCGTACCGACAGCAAAGAGGTTGTCTGCGACGGTGCTAAGCCCAGTTCCATTGGCCAGTCTGGTCATGGATATATATTTGGTCACGCTACCCGCGTTTTTTTCGAACTCGGTAATCGTTGTTGCCATATTGGTGGAAAAACGGGTGCTATCCGAAGTGATATCCCCCGTCGCGTCATAGACCACGGTCCCGTAAAAAGAAGGCACATAAAGTGTGGTGAGGTTCAAGACAGGAACGTCGATGCTGTACTTGTTTAAGTCGGTTGTATCCTGCTTGGCTTTTATTATAGGAACGGCGGCTGATCCTCTGACGCCGTCTCGAGCGTCGGCGTCATAAATGGCGATCGGTTCGTCTCCGGGGCGGGTGATAAAATCGCCCGACTGGGAGTCAACGACATAAACGGTCGCTGTGGTACCCCTATTCAGCGGGATATCGCCGATATTTCCGTCATTGATGTAGGTAGAATCAGTCGGCAGCGTAGTAGGTAAGTCGTATCCGAGAGTACCGTAATAGGGGATGTACTGGGTTTTAGATCGGCCCTGATCAACCACGATGGTCATTTCACCGGTACCGGGAACGCTCAGGTTGGTGAAGACGAAATCGCCCTTGTTGTTAAGGACTTCATCGTTGTTTCCGGTCTTGGTGTAGACCGAATGCCAGGTGCCGTCCACTTTGACGGAGACGCGCGCGCTGGCGATTCCTTCACTTGTCTCCGCGTCGACGATCTTCCCGTAAAGGTAGGTCGTCTCGCCCGTATTGGCGGCTGTCGTCACCGCGTTGTCGGTTTTACACCCGACCAAAGTCAGCGATAAGATCATCATTATCAGGATATAGCCGCCCTGATAGCCTTTAGAAATTAAACGTTTCATAACCCAATCTCCTCTTTTTTGGTTTACGAAAACCAGGGGATCATCCCCTGGTTCCTACTGTGAAAACAGATGACCGGAAAACTCCGGCCGGTTTACAAAAGACAAACAATTACATTACCCTGATAGAAAATATTGGTAGTAGTGAATCTACCCAGTTAAACGCGGCCCAGTCGAAATAAATAAAATTAGCGGAACTGACTAGGCTGTTCGGATCATAAGTATAGGTCCTGGAATTCGCGCTGTTAAGGTTATCCGTAATCACGATCTGCGCGGGGGACCAAAACCCTGCTGATATTGCCGATAATTCAGCGTGGGTAAAGGTAACTTCCCATATTCCGGCCCGGCTATTATAGGTCATTGGCCTTGCCGTGATTTCAGGTTGTCCTCCAGCGTTGAGTGCCGTCTGAGTGCTTATGGATACGGTTACGGTCGTGTCGTTCGGATTTGGCAAATTCAGACCAGCGCCAAATCTTACAAGGTCTCCAGTATAGAGGAATGCGGTTGAATTGGGTATGATACATTCCATCTGAGCCGTGGCTGATGGCGGTGGCGGCGAATTGATGAAAGTCGCGCAACTGGTCGATAACCAAGGATTCATACCTGTAAAAGTGGACATTGGGTTTGGTGCCGCACTCGCGCCAAGTGGGTTTCCAGCCGCGTCGGTAATTCCGGTTCCAAGTGTAATTTCAACTGGTGTATAATAGGGCAGAGGCGTTACTGCGTACACCCTGATTATATTGCTAATTTTATAATACTCCACATTAATAGGCACTGGGACTCCGGGAGCGCCGTTCGTCATATCCAGCATGGTGACGTTGTTCGTGTTGACGGTAGTTCCTGCCAATTCATTGCTCTCTGTTATATAATAATCGTTTATATAACTTTCAGTGACTGTGAAGTCGGTATGTCCCCAAATATAATTAATCACAGGCGGCGTCGTATCCGCAAAAAGCTGAAACCAGGGATCGGTATTGGAAAAGGTATTATCAACGGTGATCCCCAACGGATTATTCGGCGTGATAGCCTGATCGTCGATAGTGAACGCGTGCCAGTAATTCTCGAAGATGGTGCTTCCAGCCGGAACCGGTATTTTTTTCACGAAGCCATTTGAGTCGAATATCCTGATTTCCGCGCCGGACAGGCTCAAAGGGGTCGCTATGGAACCGGATACGTTTTTAACATATATTTCGTATTTTCCGGTAGTCAAAGGTCTGATTTCGATGGTTTCTGGACCCAAACCCGAGTTGGAATCTGTATTCATGACGATGCCAAAACCAAGAGTTGTTCGGTTTCGAGAGTAGATATGGTCTAAGTTCGGCGAGATGAGATGCAAATCCAGATCAAGCGGTTGATCTCCCCAGGTCAAAGAAACCGCTACGTTTCCGGGAGCTAGATTCTGAACCATCGCGACCTGACTCGCGATATTCTCCTGAGCCTCGATGACATTAATCGAGATGGCGTTGTTGTGCAAGCCGTCTTTCCCAAATACAACGGTTTGCCGTCCGGAAGCGACACCTAATAAAAAGTAATCGCCGTTCGCGTCGGTGTAGGTGGTATTATCCGAACCGCTAAGAGTTACGAGCACATTCTGCAGAGGCATTTTGCTCATCGCGTCCACGACTTTTCCGGTGATTAGAGTTATTCCCTGGATTCCGATCGAGACTTCTACTTGACTTGCGCTCGATGGAATTATGAATACGTTTGAAATCCCCCCGGAATAGGCGATGGGTTCATATTTCCTTATCTGGTTCAAGGTCCATTTGTCGGCGTAAGTGAATTCGATCAGCTTGATGGGTGTATCCAGTGGAACCGACATGACGACGCGGTTGGTGCTGAGATCCACCAGCCCTTCCCCCAGAATGTTATCGGTCAGATCTTTATATTTGCCAACAGTCAATACAGTTTCAGGGACCGCGACGATCAATGCCGTTTGCGCCTCGACCCAGACCATGACGTTTGATTTAATGGGCGCTTTGTTGAGCGACGCTTTATATTGTGGCGAGCGCTTGATCTCCATCGAAACTTTCGCGAAGACGGGCTTGTCGCTCTCTGTCCTTTGGGTTCTGCAGGAAGTGGTGAGCATCAGACCCGCTAAAATCAGCAGAAACCAAAACTGAATCAGAATTTTATTATGGTTGATCTTTGCCATTTCTATTTTATGGGTTGGTGATAATTATTTCGACGGTTTTTCCCGCGGAACCGATGACCGACTCGACTTGATCGACGGTCTCTTGAACTTGTTTTACCTGCGTTTGAATCTGATCCAGATTTTCATACATTTCCTCTATCTTAGGCACGTCAACGGCTTGCGAACTGGTTTCGCTCCTCATTTCCTCTGGCGTCTTCTTAAAGTCGATATCATCCCAATCATCGAAGGTGGATTGTTCAAGGATATCCTTGACCGTATCCTCGGAAACCTTCGAGGGTAAAGAGGGTGGAAAGGCCCTAACCGTTCTGGACGCGTTTCTTTTAGGGATGTTGACGGTTTTCGACGCATTTTCGAGGTTGGCCAGACTGACCAGACCGTCCACGGTCAGAACTTCGGTTTTATCCCCATCGCTCTGAACCACGAAATCGGTTCCCTTGACCGCGATCAGGGCATTGGTGGTTCGGATTTGGAAACGTCTTCCGCGCCGTTTCTTTGAATCGATCTGAAAACGCGCCTTGCCGATCGGCATACTGATTTCGGTTTTGGATGACGCTACCGAATCGACCCTCAAAAAGGTTTCCGAATAAAGCTGAATGACTTCGTTTTCTTTCCTGAGGTAGACCTCTCCTCTAGAGTCGTCTTGTGAATGGATTTCATCTCCCCTGGAAATTTTGATCTTGACCTTCAGCTTGTCATAGACCTTGTCTATGGTCTTGTGATGGACCAGAACCCTTCCTTTTGTGATGATCAGGTGTCCCACGGTCTGAGCGAACGCAACCGGAGAAATCACGAAAAACAGGATCAGTATCAAACCAATTTTGAAGTTTTGCTTCATCAAGTTCTCTTTAGTTGAAAGTCGTCTGGCATCGGTTAAAAAATGTAAACCGCCGAAAGGCTGTAGGCGGAACTCTTAAAAACCTTCTCCTGAATGTTCGAATCCTGAGAAGAGTTGGTGTACTGCGCGATGCCAAAAAGATTGTTGTTTTTAGAAAAGCTATAGATTCCCTTGAGGCCATAATCGGTCAAGGTACTGGATTCTTTGGGCTGATCGGGTTCGCTCTCAATATAAACCGTCTTTTTTTGCAGGTAATTACCCGTTATCATCAGTTTTTTCATCAGAGGATAGCCTAGCGTGACTTCAACTCCCGACCTGTCGTAAGCCTGATATTTTCCCTTGGTATCCGCCATATCATAAAAGCCTTTGGCCCCTAAGTTGAAATCGCCGAAGGGTTGTTTGTAATGCAGGTCAAAAGCATATAAAAGTCCGTCAGCGTCATTGTCCCCGGCCGTTTCGTTGGAGGCGTCAATCTGGGTGATTTTTCCGTTGATATCAAGAGCGATGTCTTTGCCGAACTTCAGACCATAGCGCCCGTTAAGAAATAAATCCGTTTCAATCTGATTTTCGCCTGTGATGAAACCGGCTGATTTGTTGGTGATATCATTATAACCCAAACCAAAACTCATCCCGCCTGATTTTTTTGTCTTCATTTTAACCCATTCGAGGCTGATCTGGTTAAAAGAAATTTCGTAATCCGCTAAAGCGGTATCAAGAAACTTATCCCTTAAAAAAACGCCCTGTACCTGAAGTTGGGAACTTTTACTGAGCGAATAATTGTAAGTGGGATTGACGGTGATGGTGAGTTTATTGCCTGATTTTTTGTCTGTTGGAGCGTTGCCGACGTTATCTAACTGCTGAAGACTGGCGATGGTGACAACTTGGTAAGCTTTTGTGTTGCGCCGCTGTTTTTTCTTACCACTGGAAGGTTCATAAACCAGGACGAATTCCTTCGAATCCGAACCCTCCTTGGTCTCTACGGCTACCTCAAACTCGTTTTCACCCTCTTTTAAATTGTAGGGAATTTTCAGCGTGGAACGTTGTTTTTTTCTGAAAACTTGATTTTTCCCATTGACCTTGATCTTGGTGATACGCGCGAACGCGCTGATTTCTACGACGAGTGTTCCATTTTTGTTCGTCAGAATACTTTCCTCAGTGTTGCTGTGAGATGAACTAAAAATAAGGATATCCTGCGCGAAAGTATCGCTGGCCATGAATAAGCCGAAAATTAACACAATTGCTGCTGTGAATAAACAGTTGCGGCTGTTGATAAAACAAGGAAAAATCATAAAAAATCGAAGTTTGCGGCTCTGAAGCTTTACAACTTAAAACCGATGTGTGTTCAATATGAACAGTGAATTACGAGTGCTTTGATATATCATCACTCCAAAAATCCATTGAATGTTTAATTAATCATCATGTAGAGAAGTAAAGCATAGAAATCGGAAAAAGGCAAAATATATTTTGATTAAAACAACAATATATATTAAAAAAAGCCAATAAAACAAAATGATAGAAATTAAAAAAATAATTTAATTTTAACCAGCAAGACCTCTGCATGGGAGGAAACACAGATAGTTGTTTTAAATGATATTGTCTGATTAAAACAACCCAAAGGAGATGCCTCATGGAACGAAAAGTCGAGACTCAAAGTACGATCGCTGATTATTTAATTGTAGAAAACCCAAAATAAATTGGCTTTTTGGAAACCGAAAGGTCTTTTTAATGGTTTGATAAAACAGGCTGTCCGAGGCAACGCTGAATGAGGATGTCATCTCGCTCAGAGGCCCTAATGAGTTTAAATATTTTTCTTGATCTATTCAAATATATACATTATGATATATTATATTTCATTAAATATTAAGCTATCTTAATCCATAAAGCCGGGTCGCTATGCAAAAAATTACTCGATTAAAAATCGCGAAACTATCCACATCAATCAAATACAAAGTATTTGGGAGTTTCTACCTGATGTTTTTATTGGCTGTTCTGGGGATTTTATCCGAACAGTTCAATTTATTTTGGAGCTGGTGGAGAATTTTTATCTATGGCTTCAGCCTGCTGGCCTTTATCTTTTTGATGGTCAATGACCCGAAAGATGAACCGGAAGAAATCCCTGAGGCAATCAAGGCCCAAACGGAATAATTCTTCAAAAGGCAGGTACCCAGGGCTCGCGCGGATATCCATCCGCGACGCTTCCGGCTGGGGTTTGGATACTGCCGTTCGTTTTTCGCCCATAAAATCCGGTGACAAAAAAACCCAGTCAGCGTTGAAGTTTGTTTCCTCCTGTTAAATTCTCTAAAGTTCTTTTCGTCTTGGCGGTTATTATTTTCATTTTATAGGCTTCATTTTGTTAATAATCTGGTATAGTGTGATATCGGTATTATCATAATATTCGCCGCGATCAAGCATGAATTGGAGCAAACAAATTTGAAATCCGATCAAGATTCCACCGAGGATTTTGGGAAGTTTAAATTAAAGCAGAAGGCGTTAATCCGGAGAAGACGGTGTTAAACGAGCTGGTTCTCAAAAACAAGTTGAAATCGATCAATGGCAGAGATTATGCCGCCTATCAGTCGCTTCGGGGTGAATATGATTTTTCAAACAAATTTAAACTGATCATCCATCAAATACCCAAGGACCCCTACGCACCCCCACACACCGGAATCTATCGTGTTCTGGTCACTCGCGGTGACGCGCGGATTGTTAATTTTAACCGTGGCTCCAAAACTCAGGAGATCGCCTTCAAGGATTATCTCACCCGACGGTTTTATGAGGCTTGCGTCAAAGTTTCAAGGAGTGGGCGGGGAACGGGATACAGCGGTGTCATCACCATCAATCAGCCGGGACAGGCGGTGCTGGATCGAAATTGTATCATAACCGATGAGCAGGTGATCGAAGTCCGCTGTTTTTTGGGCATGCCCGCTTCAGGACGTCAAATAAACTCCGAGTTAGCCGAAGTGATGCTTCTGGAGGAACTCCCTCAAATCGTCGAGTCAGCCTTATTCGATGAAAACATCAATTATGAGGAACTCCATCGACATGTAAAGACCGTCGAGGACCAGGAATATCTTCGCGCTAAACTGGACTCCATGGGGATGGTGGCTTTTGTCGCGGAAAAATCCGTTTTGCCCAGGAAAAGCGGTACCAGTGACCAGCCGATGAATAATGACTCCATGATCCCTTTCACCTCGCCTGAAAGCCTGAGAATTGAAATTGAGTTGCCTCACGCGGGTTTGGTCTTAGGCATGGGAATTCCCAAAGGAGTCACCCTGATCGTCGGAGGTGGTTATCATGGGAAATCCACTCTTTTAAACGCCCTTGAGCTGGGGTGTTATAATCACATCCCCGGCGATGGAAGAGAAGGCTGCGCGTCCATTTCCTCCACCGTGAAGATAAGAGCTTATAGCGGGAGATCTATCGTAAAGACGGATATTTCGCCTTTTATCTCGAATCTTCCCTATAAAAAAGACACAACGGCGTTCTCCACCGAAAACGCGAGCGGGAGTACCTCTCAAGCCGCGAACATCATCGAGGCTATTGAGGTCGGGGCTAAGGTTCTTCTAATGGATGAGGATACCTGCGCGACAAACTTTATGATTCGCGACTCGAAAATGCGACAGCTGATCATCAAAGATGACGAACCCATCACCCCGTTCATTGACAAGGTCAAACAACTTTACTCAGAAAAACAAATATCGACCATCCTGGTTTTGGGTGGGGTAGGAGATTATTTCGATGTGTCTGATCACGTCATACAAATGCTTAAGTATGAGCCGGTTGATGTCACTCGTAATGCCCATGAAATATCAGGGTATTTTCATGATAAAAGAACCCCCGAAGTTGATATTTCTTCCTTTCGGATCAAAGAACGAATCCCGCTTCCACAAAGCATTGATCCCCGTAATAAATCCGGAAAGAAAAGAATCTACGCCAAGGAAGTTCACCGGATAAACTTTGGGGAAAGCGTAATCGATTTAACCGATACGGAGCAATTAATCGAACTGTCACAAACAAAAGCCCTGGCCTACGCCCTGGACTACGCCAGAAAGTATATGGATCAGAAATTGTCTCTGACTCAAATCATTGACCTGGTTATGAAAGACATTGAGACCCAAGGCCTGGATATCTTAAGCGATCAAATATCGGGCCATTTCGCTGAGTTCCGTTCCTTTGAGCTGGCTTGTACCTTAAACCGCCTTAGAGGTTTAGAGGTTATCCAAAAAGAACTGGAATCGAAGTGAAGAGATAAAATCTGTGGATTGTTTTTAATATAAAGGAATTCCAAACTTAAACCCCGCAGGGCTAATCGCAGGGGAGGGGTAAACCCCGGACAAAAGCCCGGGATTGTAAGTCAAGCAAATCAGGCGGATTTTCTGGGACCGACATTGCCCCTGCGCTTTTTTTGACCGCTGTCATCCCGATTGAATTTGGATGGAGCGCTGCTCTTGAACTTGGTTTTATTATAAGCGGGTTTCCTGTCGTCCCGGCTGTTGCCGTTCCGCTCACCCCTGGATTCGGCAGAGCCGGCTCCTGAATATTTCGGGTTTTTCCAGGTTGACCGCTCGGAATTAAAGGAAGGCTTCCTGTCGTCCCGGCTGTTGCCGCTCCGCTCAACCCTGGATTCGGCGGAACCGGCTCCTGAAGGTTTCGATTTTTTCCAGGATGGCCGCTCGGAATTAAAGGAAGGCTTTCTGTCTCTCCGGTTGAAATTTCCCCTCTCCTTTTTTGGGTCTGAGTTGCGGTTCCCGCTGCCTCTCGGTTTTTCCTGAAGCTGTTTCTCGGTCATAGGCTCAGGCGTCCCTGGTTCCTCAAACGGGGCTCCCTCGTCTAAATTCAGGTTCCGCATAGGCAGTATCGCCCGGATGGTGCGCTCGATGCTCTTGAGCTTTCCGGTTTCCTCGGGCGTACAAAGCGAAATAGCGATCCCGTCACGTCCAGCCCGGCCTGTTCGTCCGATACGGTGGACGTAGCTTTCGGGTTCTTCCGGCAGATCGTAGTTGATGACATGACTCACCCCGTCAACATCCAGTCCGCGCGTGGCGATATCTGTTGCGATCAGGTAGCGCAGCTTTCCCCGTTTAAAGTTGTTCAGGGTTCTTTGGCGTGCGTTTTGCGACTTGTTGCTGTGCAGCGTATCGCACTCGAAATTGGACTTGCCCAGATTTCGCATGAGTTTGTCCGCTCCGTGTTTGGTTCGGCTGAAAATCAGCGCCTGATAGACTCCGTCCTCGGCCAAAATCTCTTTTAGAAACGAGACCTTTCGATTTCCCGGAAGATGAACCACCTGTTGCTTGATCCGATCCACCGTGGTTGATTCGGGGCTGGTCATGATCCGTTCGGGATTTTTTAAAAGGCTTCTCGTCAACTCTTCGATGGCTTTGGGCATGGTCGCCGAGAACATCACGGTTTGCCTTTCTTTAGGCAGAAGCTCGACAATGCGCTTGATTGCGGGCATAAACCCGATTTCCAGCATGCGGTCGGCCTCATCCAAAATCAACACGGAAACACTCGATAATTTCACGTAGCCCTGTCTCACCAGGTCTTCAAGCCTTCCCGGAGTCGCGACAATGATATCCACTCCGCGTCTGAGCGCGTTCACCTGCGACTTCTGATTCACCCCTCCGTAAATAACCGTCGTAGAAATCCGCATATCCCGAGCAAACTCCTTGATGCTGTCGTGAACCTGCTGGGCCAGCTCCCTCGTCGGAGCTAAAATCAGGCTTAAACAGCCAAAAGCAGGGGCTCTCTCTTCCCTGCGACCCAAAAGGTCAAGCAGAGGAAGGCCAAAGGCTGCGGTCTTGCCCGTGCCGGTCTGGGCTATGCCCACCAAATCTTTGCCCATCATGAGATGGGGGATCGCTTGTACCTGGATCGCCGTCGGTGTCTTAAATCCGATCCGGCTAAGCCCTTTTTGCAATTGGGGCAGTAATTCAAATTCTGTAAAATCGTTCAATGGATGTCCTTGAAATTAGGTTGTAATCCGACACAGGCGCTTTGGATACATAAACCCATACCAGCGCAAAGACGGCAGTGTGCTTCGTTAATAGCTCGTTGGAGACAAGAACGTTGCGGTTTTGAAAATCCGGACCATTCGTTACCGGATAGGGAAAACCAGTTCTTCTGCTTGGAGGTCTGAACCGTAAAGGTTCTGGATGGCGGGTCGGTCTTCATGACTTAAACCCGGCTCGAAGAAAAAAAACGAAGTCTTCATGATGAGGTTTTCACCTCAATTATTCAATTTAGCTTTTATTAAATAGTTTGGCAAGCTTTTATTTCGTTCATCTTATAACCGTTAAAAAGCAAGCTTATAAATCGGTTAACGCTAAAGAGTTTATGCAAAAGACGCTTTTTCTGTTTTCGGGAGCGAGATACAAAACCGGGTTCCGTTTTCGATGTTCTCGACATTGATCGCGCCGTTAAAACTTCTCTCGATGATCTCCTTTGACATATAAAGACCAATGCCGGTTCCAGTGCCCTTTTCCTTGGTCGTAAAATAAGGATCGAATATCCGGTCGATGATATCGGGATCAATCCCTCCCGCCTGATCAGCGATTGACAGCCTGACATGATCCGGGTGATCTTCGACCTGGATTGTGATGATTCCGTTCGTTATTTTTTGATCTATATAAGCGTCTCTGCTGTTAGAAACCACATTGATGATAATTTGCTCAAGTTCTTTTTTGAAACCTAAAAAAACGACACTTTCATCGTAGAGAAACTCGATTTTCATCCCTCTTGATTTAAGCTGAGGACCGATCAGCATCAGGATATCGTCAAAAACATCCTTAAATCCGAACAGAACCCTATCCTTTTCCGGTTTGAAATAATTCATAAAGTCATTGATGATTTCCGACATATACTGGGTCTGCTTTTCGATAAATTTCGTCATTTCCCTTTTCAGTTTCAACTCGTTTTCATCGCCTGAATCGGATAATGAGATTTCGATCGCGGCCATGCTGATCGCGTTTAATGGCTGCCTCCATTGATGGGCGATCATGCTTAAGAGTTCTCCCATTTGAGCGTATCTCGATTGCTGAACCATCAACCGGTCTTTTTCCTTGTTTTTTCCGATTTCTTCCTGGACTTTTTTTTCCAGATTATAATTGAATTCCTCCAGCTGTTTATGGCTTTTATGCAAATCATCAATGATGGGTTCGCTAATAAAGCGGAAAAGGAAGGCCCCAATGGCAATCAAAACCATTCCGACTGACCCGCCGATCAATCCGGCCCTGATAAAAGGACGGCGGATTTCATCCAGGTCGATTTTCGCCACGATACCGAAATTCAATATCTCGACCGGCTCATGGGCCCCCAAAACCTTAACCCCCCTATAGTCATAACCCACGATGGTGCCGGAAAGACCGCAGAGGGCCTGCCGCATGGGCCCCGCGATTTCAGAGTCAAACGGGACGGGCTTGAGATCATTCATGTCATGATGCCGATGAGAAAGCAGAAAAACGATTTGATCACCTTCCTTTTTCGCGAGAGTGAATTCGCCTGTTTCTCCGAATCCTTTGTAGTGCGAGTGAGCGTCTATAATTTGACTTCGGGTCGCGACCGCCGCCTCCTGAAGATCTTTATAATTGCCTGAGGACGCGTTAAAACGGGCAACGGCCTCGATCAGACGGGCCTGACTTTGAGCGGCTTCGATTAGCCTTCCTCTTTGCTCTTCAAAAGCGGTTTCATATAACAGATAGGTTAGCACGCCGCCTGTCGCGACGGTTATGAAAATCATGATCACCAGCAATAACAAAAACCATCTTTGAGAACTGGATTTAAGATTTATTTTCAACGCTCCCGTCCTATTTCAGAATTAATTCAAACTAAATGTTCAGACAATAAATTATTGTTTATTTTAAGCTTTCCAGCCCTAAAATAAAAGCGAATAATCGTTTTTACATTTTCAGCCTCATTAAATTCAAATCATCCAATGACCTGAAAAACGGTATAACAAAAGCTTTAAAAAAGGATTGCCAACCGGATGACCACCATCAACCCGGTCCGCTTAATAAATAGGTGTCCTCGAACATATTTCCAACTCGCGTCCCCGATTTTATCGCCATTTCTACGATGCCTGATTTGAATCGAACAGGAAGCTCTGGAACCGGCCAAGGAGTTGCTCGTTATTGATCGCGTTTTTCCATTCGCACTCGTATTGGCTCAATAGATAACTCATTTCCGCTTCCCATGTTTCCCCCAGATTTAAACTGTCTTCAACAATAACTTCTTTAAGATGGCTTATGCCCCCGGGGAGTTGGTTAAGCCAGGTGGAGGTTCTCATTAATCTGTCCGCGCTTTGCAGGTAATACATCAAAAAACGGTCCAGGTATTTCATCAGTCGCTCGGGATCTAAGTTCTCCGCCAGCAAAACTCCGTGTTGGGCCTTGACTCCGCCATTACCGCAAACATAAAGATTCCAGCCCTTGTCTGTCGCTATAACGCCAAAGTCTTTCGAGATGGCCTCCGAGCATTCGCGGGTACAGCCTGAAACACCGCCTTTAAGTTTATGGGGAGTTCTAAGTCCCTTGTAACGGTTTTCCAAATCGACCGAGAGTTTCAAACTGTCCCGCATACCATAACCGCACCAGGTCGATCCGACACAGGATTTGACCGTTCTTAACGATTTCCCGTAGGCATGGCCACTTTCAAAACCGAATTCAACCAACTCCTTCCAAATCTTCGGCAGATCGTCCAGCTTGGCGCCGAAGAGGTCGATTCTTTGTCCGCCGGTTATCTTCGAATAAAGACCGTATTTTTTCGCGATCTGGCCTATCTGGATCAATTGGTCCGGGGTTACCACGCCTCCAGGCAATCTGGGGACGACAGAGTAGGTTCCGTCTTTTTGGATATTGGCTAAAAAAGCATCGTTGGTGTCTTGAATCTCCTGCTGGTTTAAAATCGGTTCGTTCCAGAGGCTCGCCAAAATAGAGGCTATGGTCGGTTTGCAGATTTCGCATCCCTCACCCTTGCCATATTTTTCGATGGCTTTGTCAAAAGTCCTGAGCTTGTCCTTTTTAAGCTTGATAAAGAGTTCCTGCCGATTAAGTGCGAAATGCTCGCAGAGGAAATTGGGCAGGCTCAAACCTTCTTTTTCCAACTCCAGTTTTAAGATGTCCTCCAACATCGGCAAACAACCGCCACAACCGGTCCCGGCCCTGGTGATCCTTTTAAGCTCTCGCGCATCCTGGATATGATGTTTTCTGATGGCGGCAACAAGGTCCCCCTTTTTTAGATTTTCGCAGTTACAAATAACCGATTTCGAGGAGATAAAAGCCAAAGCCAGGGTATCTTTAGCTTCGCTCTTCGGTTTGGTAAACAAAAGCGATTCGGCATTCTTGGGAACGGTCGCTTCGGCTTGCGCCATCTGGGACAGTATGGGGTACTGAGCGCAGTCACCCACCAAGATACCTCCCAAAAGCCGCTTACCGTCGCCGCTTAAAAATAACTTCTTGTAATGACCATCCTTTTTGTTCTCCAAGGTTAATGTTTTTACCGACGCGCCCTGAGCGTTAATTTCGCCGAAACTGGCCGCTTCAACACCAAAGGATTTTAATTTCGCGGAATTGAAAAAGGAAAAGGGATCGCCTGTTTTGCCTAAAATCCGATTAACGGCGATTTCGGCCATTTTATAGCCCGGCGCGACCAAACCATAAGAAATCCCCTCGATGGAAGCGCATTCGCCGATCGCCAAGATACCAGGTTCGCTGCTCATCATCTTTGAATCGACAACGATGCCGCCTAAAGCGGAAATCTGAAGCCGCGCCTTTCGCGCGAGCTCTGTCCTGGGCCTGATCCCCGCTGATATGAGGATCAGATCGGTCTTTATTTCTTTCCCGTCATCAAGCGTGATTCTCATGTGATCGGCCTCTTGACAGACTTTTTTGACGAAATTATTTAGACGCGCCCCAAAGCCCAGCTCTTCGGTTTTGACTTTAAGCAACTCAGCGCCAGCTTGGTCCAGCTGCCGCGCCATCAGGCGGTCCGAGCATTCGATGATCTCGGTTTTTAACCCCAAATCAAAGGCCACCTTTGCCGCCTCCAGCCCCAGCAAACCTCCTCCGATGACCAAGGCCCTTTTTTTGCCTAAGGCCCGCTTTTTTAACTCCGTCACATCCCGGATATTTCTGAAGAAATGGTAATGTCCCGCCTTTAATCCCGGTATGGGTGGCAAAAAAGCGGTCGATCCTGTCGCCAGGACGAGTATATCGTATATATATTTTCTCTGGTCTTTAGTTAGGATATATTTTTCACGCGGGTTGAGCGAGATGACTTCAGTCTCGATATGAAGCGCAATCTTGTTTTCATGATACCAGCTTAAAGGGGCCAGGGTTAAATCGTTTAAAGTCTTCCCCTTGAAAGATTCGCTCAGTTTGACGCGGTCATAAGCCGGAGAGGCTTCTTCGCCAAAAACCGTTATCTGGTAATTCAGACTTTCCTTAAATGAACAAAACTTTTCCAGAAATTTATAACCGGTCATCCCATTGCCGATGACGACGAGTTTCTTAGGTGACATGAAGCTTCCTTAAATATTATTTAAATTACTGATAAAACAAGTAATCAACGAATAATATCTATGAAGTCGGGAGTATTGAAAAAGGGAATTAAAAGGTGAGTCTTTTGTTAGGCTAGTATTAATTAGACATTAAAATTGCCTATTCGTCAATCGTTTTTATTTGGCGGGTGGAAGTCTTTAAGAGGATTATCAGTATTGTCGTTAATGTTATTTTTGTTATTTTTGGTTTCGTCATAAATGTGCCTATTATTCTGTTTTATTAGCTTTATTGCGGCGGCATAAGGTCTGCAATAATACGGGTAGGCTATTTTAATAAATCGATATTTATGAAGTCTTTTTAAGTATTGAGAAAGGGACCCGAGTCAATATATATCATCATTTCCAGCGTAATATTTTTTATAATCAATCAAGGAGACACAGATGGAAAAATGGATAAAAACAATCCGCAAGAACTTGATCCCCAAGAGGTCGGGAGGCAATATCTTACTTGATGATCAGCAGGTCGCCTTGTTTCACTACAATGAGGACCACTGGTTCGCGACCCAGAACCAATGCCCCCATTGTGAGCAAATGGTTATCTCACGGGGGATTGTCGGCGATTTCAAGGAGGAGCCCAAGGTGGTCTGTCCGCTCCGCAAGGAAGCCTTTTCCCTGAAAACCGGTAAGGAGTTCGAAAAAAATGGATTTAGCCTTAAGGTCTATCCGGTAATGATCAAGGATGATTTCGTTTTCATCAAGGCATGATATCATCCGATTAATCGCAATTGGCATCCAAACTCAAATAACCAACCGAAGTCCTGTCTGGTAAGTTGGAACCTTTTATTTTCCCGTCCAAGCAGAGAGTTGGGAATCGTGTCGTTCGTTCATTAATCCAATGGGATGTCAAATATATCTGATCAGACAAACTCATCTTAAATATAATCCTTCCTATTTGTTTAATTAATTCATAAAATAGATGTATCTGTGAAAATCCCGGTGTCCTTTTTTCAAGTCTGGCAGGGATGAAATAACCCGGCTAAAAAGGGATGTATGGTTTCTAAAAGCCCTCACGCATCGCTTTCCAAGCGCGAGTATTATCTATAAAAGGAGCCTTTTTCTTTGCTCTTTTTATGGTTATGACAATCTTTTTTTTAAACGCTTCGGCCCTATCATAAATATTTCCAGGAAGGAGACATGATGAGTTTTTTCAGCCTAAAAAAAATCAGCGCGAAATTAACGGTCGGTTTTGGCGTATTGATCATTTTAACCGGAGTCCTTGGCTTTATTAGTTTCCAAAGCATGAAGGAGTTGGCGGGTTTTACGGACAAGATGTACAGACATCCCTACAGCGTAACAATGGCCGTTCTGGAGATCAACAACAGCATCGCCCTGATCCGGGGGGGTATGCTCAGGGTGGCTCTTTCCAAGGACTTAAAGGGCGTCGAGGGGGCCGATAACCTTATCAACGCCGAAGCGGAGAAGGTGAAAAAGAACTTCTTAATCATCAATGACCGGTTTTTGGGCGACAAACAGATGGTCAGGGACGCTGAACAGGCTTTTAGGGACTGGAAGCCCGTTAGAGACGAAATCATCAACGCCAAGAAAGCGGGCAAGGGAGAACAGGTCTACGTAATGGTTACGGGCGGCAAGGGTTCCAAGGCCGCGGCGGCTACCAAAAAACAGATGGACAGTTTAAGGGATTTCTCCAAGAACAAGGCCAATGGCTTTTACAGCAAATCCCAGGAGGCCAAAAATATAATCAATATCGAGGTGATAGTCCTGATTTCTATCGTGGTCGTCGCGGGAATATTAATTGCCCTGTTTATTACTCTTAACATCAACAACCTCTTTAAAAGGCTGGTGGGTAATCTGATAAACTCATCCACCCAGTTAGGTAGCGCCTCGACCGAGATTTCAAACAGCTCCCAACAGCTTTCTCAGGGAGCCTCGACCCAGGCGGCAAGTCTGGAGGAGACCTCAAGCGCCATGGAGCAGATTGCCACCCAGGCTCAAGGAAACGCGAGTTCAGCCATCTCGACGGCGGAAGAAACCCGGTCTGTCGCCGCAATCGTCAGAGAGTCAACCGCCAATTCAGACGCGGCGACCGCTTTAGCTGAAAAAGCCAGCAGATCGGCGGAGGAGGGCGTCAAATCCATGAGCGTCATCAATCAGGCCATGAGTGAGATCAGCAAAGGCAGTGAGCAGATCACCAACATCATCGAAGTCATCAACGAAATCACTCATCAGACGAAAATGCTGGCCACCAACGCGGCAATCGAAGCGGCCAGAGCGGGCGAGCAGGGCAAAGGTTTCGCCGTCGTGGCGGACGAGGTCTCCAAGCTGGCCGAGAATTCAAAATCTGCCGCGAAAGAGATTTCCACCTTGATCAAGGACAGCGCCAGCAAGTCCAAAAACGGCATGGAGTTGGCAAATAACGGTCACGCGGTTTTAGAGGATATCTTACAGCAGTCGATCGAAGTTGCCGATCTGATGAAATTAATTTCCGCTTCCTCGAAGGAACAACTGATAAAAATCGAGTCCGTGGAAAAGAGTATCAGCGAAGTTGGGTCAGCCTCCAAGGAACAGGCCTCCGGCGTAGGCCAAATCAACAAGGCTCTGGTCCAGATGGATCAGGTTACCCAAAGCAATGCCGCCAGCGCGGAACAGACGGCCGCGGCATCAGAAGAGCTTTCGGCTCAAGCTTATTCCCTTCAGGAGTTGGTCGTTGAAATCTCAAGCTATGTCGGCATCAACGGTGTCAATTCCTCCAAGGATAACGGTGGAGCCAAAATGACCGGGAACTTAAGCGTTGATACGAACACGAGGCAAAGCGACAGGCCTTTCGCGGGATCGGATTTGGTGACGGTCGGAGCGGGTTACGGGAAAAGAATCAAGCCTTCTCAAGCCATACCCATGGCTGACGATTTTAAGGACTTTTAAAGTCCTCGCGGTCAAGAAGGAGCTTGGCAACAATCAATCAAATAAAGCAAACCGCATAGAACCCTTATCATGGAGAAAGCCAATGGCCGAACCGGCAAGCGACCTATTTGATCTGTCTGGAGGAAAGCTTCTGACCTTTATGATCGAAAACCAGGAATACGGGATTAAAATCCTGGCCGCCAGGGAAGTGGTAGGTATGGCCACCATCGATCCGATCCCCCAAACTCCGAACTTCATGAAAGGAATCATCAATCTGAGGGGCAAGATCATTCCGGTAATTGATCTGAGGCTGAAGTTCAAGATTGACGAGACGGCAGACAACAAAGAGTCCTGCATTCTGGTCGTTAATATTGAAGGCAAACTCACCGGGACGATCATCGATTTTTTGGTCGGGGTCGTAACGATCGAAAAAAGTGACTTTGAGGAAACCCCGGACCTGGGCTCCAATATCGACACCGACTATATCGAGGGGATCGCCAAACTGGGCAAGCGAGTCATCATCATCTTAAACATGGAAAATATTTTATCCAACGATGAGCTGAATTTGATTCATGAAGAAAAGCAGGCTGCTCCTGCGGAGAAAAATCTTTTGGCGTAGAGATGAGGCCGTGGCTTTCTCAATCCATGCCCAGCCCTTTGAAAACCTTTCGCGTCAAATGACTTTCTTTGATTTTTAATTATTGCGGCTTGAATAATTTTATTTTTATGCTACTTTAAAATAAAAAAGGATGATTTAATTTTCTCATATGTTCAGATGAGTGACAAAACAAAATTCAGAGAGAAACTTTACGAGGCCACTCTCTTTGGATTCGGTAAGATCCTCTCGAAATACAACGTCTTCGCCTACGATACCATCGTCAAAGACGTGGGCTATGAAGTCATCCAATATCTAAAGGAGGAGGGGTACTCCATCGATGAGGCCAATGATCTCTCCGATATCCATCGCGTCATCGATCTATTCGTGGAAAACGGATTCGTGGACAAGCTGGAGGTCGTTCCCGCCGAGAAAGGACACAATTTTATCTGGCATAATCTCTACGGGATGAAAGCTTATGAAAAACTCCAGCATATCACCCACAATCCTTTTTTATCCTGTCCCTTAAATGCTTCCCTGGTTTATATCGCCAATCGAAACGGGAAGTCGTTAAAACTTCATAACAAAGTCTTCCACCCCAGCACCCGCGTCACGGAGTCCCAGGAAGAAATCGTCGATCGAAACCCAACAGACTCCAAGGGTTTTGATCCGATCGTGATCGAAAACGCGCGCTTATACGAGCTTGCCGAAGAAAGAAATCAGGAGCTGAATAAAGAAATCGCGCTGAATAAAAACCTTGAGAAAGAATTAAGGAATCTGAATAAACATCTTGAGGCACGAGTCGAGGCTGAGCTTAAAAAACGACAGGAAAGCGAACAAATCGCGGTCCAGCAATCGAAGATGGCCGCGATGGGAGAAATGATGTCCCTGATTGCCCATCAGTGGAAACAACCCCTTAGCGCGATAGCCGGAGTAAAAATGATATTTGACCTTAATGCAAGCGAAAATCCCGACTTCTGTGAAAATATCAAGGGCCTTTTTGATATCATAGGGGAACAGGTCCA
This sequence comes from Deltaproteobacteria bacterium, assembly GCA_029881655.1. GTDB lineage: Bacteria > SAR324 > SAR324 > XYD2-FULL-50-16 > XYD2-FULL-50-16 > JAOUME01. The sequence goes on from JAOUME010000016.1 coordinate 21,781, forward strand.
GTATCTCACCGATACCGTCAATGATTTTAGCGATTTCTTAAAGCCGACAAAGACCCCATTGAACGTCAACCTAAATCAGATCATCGACCAAAGCTTAAAAATTATCAGCAAATCCCTGGAAATCGAGTCCATAGAGGTAGTTAAAAATTATGACTTCAATAAAAACATCACAACCTTTCCCAATGAAATCGTTCAGGTGATCATCAATCTTCTTAGAAACTCGATCGACGCCGTCAAGTCAAATCAAACCAAAGATCCTAAAGTTTATATCCTGGGCAGACAAACCGATTCCTACCAGGAGCTTGAAATCATCGATAACGGCGGCGGAATCAAGGTCCCGGTGATCGATGAAATATTTAACCAGTATTTCACCACCAAAGACGACGCCATAGGAACCGGACTGGGGCTTTATATGTCAAAAATCATCATCGACAAACACTGCCAGGGAAGACTTAGCGCCTCCAACAAGGACCAGGGAGCCTGCTTTACCATTCGCCTGCCCTTAAACATCGAACAGGTTTAGCCGCTATTCTTGGGATATCCCCCTGTCACCAGGTCAGTCTTAACAACTTCTCAAAAAAACGAAAGTCTTGAAAGATTAGCTTAGACTAAATCGGTATCGATTGTATAAGCTAATAAGAAAAACAACCGATTTCCTTAATCTTATTTAACAGAGCCCGCGTGAAAATCCTGATCATCGACGATAGCCGTTCCCAGTTAACCGTTATCAATAAAATCATCGCCCAGCTAAAAATTCACCAGACCTATTTGGCGTTGGACGCTCTGGAAGGTTTCGTGATGCTGAGGGCCATCCCCGGAATCGATTTTATCGTCGTCGATTACAACATGCCTTATATCAACGGGGTTGAGTTCATCAAGAAAATCAAAAATACCCCCCCCTTCGATAAGATCCCGATCATCGTCTCCTCGGCGCAGGATCTGTCCAATGAGTACAAAGCCGCGGGCGCGGATTATTGTTTAATCAAACCCTATTCCGTCAAAGGTTTTCAGGATATCATCGACAAGGTCGACTCCCAGACACGAAATCAATCCTTCACGAAAGTGATCATATAAGCGGAAATTCGTCCGTCATTTTCCTTGAAGCGTTCCACCCCGACCGCAATCAAACCACTTTTGTCCAGCTCATCAACAAACAGGAATCCCTCCGATGAGCCTAATCGAGCTTAATAGTCATGTATAGCGCAACGGCCTGTCGGTTAATCGGCGGAGCCGCCAGATGAAATATGACGGATCGATAGTGGTAGGAAAGGACCATGAGAACTCCGACAACATCGACTTCTCTGTTATAGGTAGCCATTCTTCCGGCAGCGGTTCCCAGCTCAATATTTTTAAGGAACTCGTATTTGACACCGACCATGAAATAGAACTGCGATCTTCTCTTAGAGTCGATATAGGTGGCTTCTTCGTGAAACAAGGAGCCGCCCTTGTAGCGAAAAAAAACCTGATTCAGACCCAGACCGAAATTGGTTTCATTCCAGTGTCTCCGGTTTCCACTGGAATCGGTATAGGTCCGGGTTTCATGATAAGAAAGTCCGTAAAGATTAACGCCCCATTCCCCAGCGCGGGCCAGTGGCGCCATCACCAAAATCAAGAGCAGAATCAATATTAAAATCCGAACCAGTCCCTTTACGAAAGACTTCATTGTCTTTGCCCCCCGCGAAATCAAGCCGTTTATTGCGAATGATAACCGCTCTTCCCACCACTTTTAGTTTAACCGATTTTCTTTAAACACGAAAGACGATTTATCCGGCAAGAGGATGGTCTATGACCCGGGTGGTTGGGAACTGTCTTGATTTCGCTAGTCGGATAATTCAGCTAATCGATGGACGGTTTTCCAGTTCCTGGTGGTGGCTTTGAGTTTGAGTCTGGACTCAAGAAACTGATTGGAGAGTTTGCTCTTGCCGTAGCCGCCCGGACAATAAAGATAGACCTCTTTGCCTATCACGGCCAGTTTGTCCGGAGGGGCTACCTGACTTTGAAGTTGGGCGGTTTTATCTGGCGAGGGTTCGGAGGACAAAAAAGTCACCAGGACTTTGGTTCCGTTTTCCTCCATATCCACTTCGCCGAAGGGGCAGTTCTGAATCACGCCTTTCATCTCGCCCGCGCTACGGATGATCACCGGCACATGAAAACCGAATTCAGCTAAAATCGCCCCCTCGATCCTGCTTTTCAGCTCCGTCTTCGACTCATCGGTCGAGTCGAAGATGACGTTGCCGCTTTGGATATAGGTGGTCACATTCTTAAAGCCCAACCTCTTATAAAGCGCTTTCAGATCGGTCATCGAGAGCTTCTTTTGACCCGCGACATTGATTCCCCGCAGGATGGAGATGGATTTGGGCATGGGTTGGTTTTTGGGTAGGATAGTTAGTCTCTTTCCCAGAATTCCTTTATTTGAGCAGTTTGATTATCTTTGTCTAGATAGATCGATCCTCGATGAATTCCTAGACTGACCAAAGCCTTTTTGATTTCTTTTTTTAAGCTTTTATCGATATCAATTTCGACCAGTATTTCATCGCCCGAATCCTTTTTCAAATCCTTATTAATATCTATAATCGATATTGGCTTGTTTATTTTGGCTGATTCTACTTGTTCTATGGCACCACCATGGATGGTAAAGACACTTTGTTGACTATACATCCTTTGGTGATTGTAAATTGGTGTAAAGGCAATCGGTTTTGACAAGTAATCTCTAAAATAGGATTCATTTTCTAATAATTCATTATTATTGTATTTTCCCCTACATATTGTAAAATTATTAGCATATGTATTATCGTAAATACATTTGTAAAACTGATACACATTCCCGAATTTAATTGATAATCTTTTTAATAAATTATCTCTTTCGACCAAAGAAAGCTCTTCCATTGTCTTTGCTAATATGGGCATAAACCAATCCGCTCTTACGATATTTGCTCTCAAAGCAACTTGGTAGCTACTTGGTTGATATATCCCACATGCGTTTACGTCATCCTCAACAATTCCATTTAAACGAGAAGCATTAAGAATATACAGTTTGGCATTTTTATCATCCTTATTATCCACCGCAAAAAACAGGGCATATAAAATATTCTCAGTCCAATCCAGCAGTCGGGTCGGTAGTTTGTGATGTTGCATCATGCATAGTTTATCAATCACAAATCGAGTATCACCAAACAGTTTGAGATTGGCATCTGTGAACATTTTTCGTTCATCATCAAAATAATATTGTTGATGACCATTATCTTTTTTTCTAAATACCGATGGCGTTAAAGGCGTATCACCTTCCGGTTCCCCTCTAAACCAAATTCCATGTGGGAATTTAGGGTAAGTCGCTTTCCAGTTATTTAGTTTTTCACCCATTACATAAGATAATATTTCCGTTATTTTGTTAAAGGCTGTTTCTTTTTCAGACATTATTTTATTCTCTAAGCATTAAATTAAAAAATATACCCGAAAAGCCGTAAAAAAGATAGGCCGCAACGATTCCGAGTTTACTACCTCCCCAATTTACTTACCCGCAATTTTTTATTATCCAACCCACTTGCGATGTAAATCCAGTCAAAAACTTATCAGAGCTTGTAATAAGAGTGAATTATTGGCCGAGGGATTTTTAAGACGGCCAGATCAAGATACCGCAGAGACTGATTCTCAGGTAAGAGCCGCTTCGAGCCTTGTTAATTCAAGCCGCCAGACAGAGCCAGTTTTTAAATCCGCCATGATTCCTGAGGCGGCAATGCTTGATGATCAGCTCCATGTACATTATAACCTTTACAGCAAAGGGGTATATTGCTATCTAAAGTAACATACTGGTCAATTGAATCCAAAACCGGCATCCCAATTTCAATTATTGAATCTGTTTAAATGAATTTGTTAATCATCAGAGGGCTGGATATCCTGCTCTCGGTTATTGGTATCCTGATAACCTCTCCGTTTTGGATCTTAATCGCGATCGCGATCCGTCTGGAGTCCAAAGGTCCCGCTTTTTTCGTTCAGGAGAGACTGGGAATCAATCAGATCCCCTTCAACATGATTAAATTCCGGACAATGCGCCTCGACGCCGAATCTGGAGGTCCCGTCTGGTCGAAGCAAAACGATCCGAGAATAACCCGGTTAGGCTTTTTTTTAAGGAAATCCAGATTAGATGAACTACCCCAGTTGTGGAATATTTTAAAAAACGACATCAGCTTCGTCGGCCCGAGACCCATCAGAAAGCATTTCGCTGATTTACTGGCGAAAGAGGCCCCCGAATACAATCAGAGGTTTTTGGTCAAACCGGGGTTGACTGGCTGGGCTCAGCTCTATGCCCCCTATGGAGCCGACACCGAGGACCAGTTAAAAAAACTACCCTATGACCTGAGATATTTAAAAGGTCTCAGCGTCTTCAGTTATTTTAAGTTGATTTTTCTGACGCTCTTTAAATTCTCAGATAGCAGCGGCGTCTGACCCCTTTTACTTTGCGTCTCTTTAATTTCAATCGATGAAATGCCCCGAGCGTTACGGAATTGCCGTCCAACGCAAACTTACGGTCTTGGTTATCAATTGTGAGTCAAATCCCTCCCTTATAATTTTTATTATGGTTTTATCGACTTGCTTAAACAATGAGCTTGTCAGAGCTTAAAAAGTTTAGTAAAAATTAAGTTTCGCTGAGAAAACGTAAAAACAGGCGTTTTCTTTCGGAATTATCGAAGAGACCCCCGGATTTCCTTTTCGGGATAAAATCAAGGAAACCAAGTCAAATTAAGGAGAGATGCCAGAGTGGCCGAATGGGGCAGATTGCTAATCTGTTGTATCCTTACGGGTACCCGGGGTTCGAATCCCCGTCTCTCCGCCAGTGATTGCCAACCATAATAAAACGCACCCGTAGCTCAGTTGGATAGAGCGTCTGTTTGCGGAACAGAAGGCCAGGGGTTCAAATCCCTTCGGGTGTACCACTTCCTATCCTCATGGTATAACCTCCTTCAGAACAAAGCAAAAAAATATTTTGGTCTATTTAAGGTTGGAATTCAGATAGGCTTCGAGTTCGGCCGGGCTTTGGGGGTGCTCAGCGAAAATCCGGTCCCAGACGGATCGCTTTTCCATGCACAAATAAAGAGGGACCTTGGGCGCTTTTTTTAAGATGAAGCCGGATACCTTTGAGAGCATCTCAGTGCGGATGGGTTTTAAATACCTCATTTTCCCGTCCTCGGCCATGATGAACTCGTTGGCGAAGATCGCCGTCCTTTTAAATCTTTCCTCAGCGATGGCCTTTAATTTTGGAATATAGCGAAAAGTTCCCATACTGATCCAGGCGATATCCCGTGGCGATACGTGCTCAAAGATCAGCTCCACGGTTTCTTCATACCCTGCCTGCCATCCCTGATAATGAAGGATCGGATCGAAATGAAAGGCCACTTTGTAGCCATCCTCAACGACCCTTTTTGCCGCCTTGAGACGTTGCTCAAGGGACGCGGTCCGGATCTCCTGGGAATCGATCAGCTCCTGGGGATTTAACGACCAGGCGATAACGGTATGACCTTTGTGATCGAGTCCCAGCAAGGGTTCTATCTCGTCTGTCTTGGTTTTCAACTCTAAGGTGGCGTTTTCCAGCTGGGCGAAGCTCTCGACCAGAAAGGCGTTGACTTCAAAAACGGAGTCCATCGCCTAACTGTCGGAATGCTCACCGGTACCGATACGGAAAGGCCGGTTTGGCTGGCTTTTGACCAGTTCCGCGGTTTTCCGCATTATTTCTTCGACATTGACGTGAAAAGTCAGGTTGGTTTTGTTCAGATAAGCCTGTAAGATACAGTAGGAACACTCCAGTGGGCAGTTCTCGATCAGGTTGATCACATAATAATTGCAACACAACACCTGATCGGAATAACCCGGGCAAATTTTTGCCGGTTCCGCGTGGAATGCTTTTAAAAAGAGTGTTTTTTTCCCCTTAAAGAGGTTTCTGGTGGTTTCCTCAAGAAGTTTGAGTCCATCTCCTTGGGGCAGAACCCGTCTTTGGACATCCTGAAATTTGCTTAATACTTTTTGAGTATAAAAAGAGGTTTCGACTTCAGGCTCAATAAATATCTGATCTGGAATATACTTCATAAATCAACGGCCATCATTCCTCACTCACTTCTTATAACTAATCGTCCGTATCCTGGATGGGGATCGTTGTGGTGCAGTGCCCTATGTTTTCCCGGGTCGTTTTTTTAATGGGCTGGGTTGTCCTTCGGGTATCCAACGTCCTTTGGTGATCCGATTTCACGCACCAGTAAGTGCTGCTGTACAGCTTCTTTAAAATACAGCGGTTATAGTCTTTCAGGCAAATTTTCGGCACCTTGTATCCCTGGATTTCATATGCTTCTTTCGCTTGCGCAGAAAAGACTCCCAAAAAGAGGCTTATCGAAAAGACAATGGCGATTTTTTTCATTATAAATACCTTTTGTTTCCGTTCAGATTATTTGGATTTTCTATTTGATTTAGTTAGTTTAACAAGCATTTAAATTCAATAAACATACCATGAAACAATCCTAAATTACGGGAACCCGTAAAAAGCGGCGGCGTTTTTCGCGCAGGGAAACACCAGATCAGCTCCAAAAAGCCCAAACCCGCCAGGCCATAATGAGCACACCTGCCTATCGGTTCAAGGACGTCCGCCCTTCGAAAGAACGCTCCAGCGTATTGATATCGGTAAATTCAAGATCGCTTCCAATCGGCATTCCCATGGCGATGCGCGTGATCTTTTCAACCAGTTCCTGGAGCAGATCCGTCAGATAGTGCGCCGTCGCTTCACCCTCCAGCGTCGAATTGGTCGCAATAATGATTTCTGAAAATTGGCCCGCTTTGACCCTTTGCTGAAGTTCTTTGACGCGAAGTTTGTCAGGAGAAATTCCCTGAATCGGCGAGATAGCCCCTTCAAGAACATGATACATCCCCTGAAAAACACCGCTGGACTCGATAGTAAAAACATTTTTGGGATCTTCCACCACGCAGAGAATCTCCCGGTTCCGCTTCTCGTCTTTGCAGACCTCGCAAACCTCATACTCCGAAAAGCCGAAGCAGGTCTGACAACTCCTGATGTTTTTCCTGGCCTGAATGATGGCTTCAGCCAAATCGTAAGCGCTTTTTTCGGGCTGCAAAAGCAGAGAAAAGGCAAGCCGCCGGGCGGACTTGTTACCGATGCTGGGTAGCTTGACCAGCTCATCGATCAACTTTGTCAAAGGGTAGGGAAGCCTCATTATTTCATGAATTCCTTAAAATCCGGCAGATTGATGCCGGACATGATATCCGAAAACCCGGTTGATGACAACTCCTTGGCCTGGCGGACGCTCTCATTGACCGCCGAGCGCACCAAATCCTCAAGCGTAGCAACATCCTCCTTATCGACCACCTCAGGGTCGATCGAAAGCTCTAAAACCTCAAGATTGCCGTTCATGGTAATCTTGACCATCCCACCACCGACCGCGACCTCGATTTTTTTCTGCGCGGCTTCCCGTTTTTTTTGCTCAAAACTCTCCTGAACTTCCTTGGCCTTTCCAAGGAGTTCGTTCATATCAAGTCCTTTAAACATCATCACTCCTCTAATAGTGTTATATCGATGATCCTGCTTTTAGGGAAGATTTCCTGAATCTCCCTAACCTTTACATCCTCTCGGGCCTCTTTTTTCAGCTGGGCGATTCTCTCTTCGCGTCGAAGTTCCTGCTGATAATTGATCGAATTTTTAGGTGAGTTCTCGCTCGTAATGATTTCGACATGATAACCCTCCCTAAAATATCCGGCAGCGACTGAATTGATCCTCTTGATTTTCTCCTTCGTAAAGACATCCTTGTTTTTGGTCCCGATCACCAGCTTTTTATCATCAAGACCCTCTAAAGAACAACTCCTTAACAACGAGACCAAAACCGGTTCTCCCGACTTGGCGACTTCATCGACAAACCCCCGCCACTTTTCATGCTGTTTCTCCAGATAAGCCGCATCCGACTTTTGATCCTGTGCCTGATCCTGTGCCTGTATTGGCTCTGGCTTCTCCTGAACCGCCGGTTTCAAACCGGCTTTTCCTAACTGATCCTTAGGGCCGGAGACTTTTTTTTTTCACCGCCGATTTCTCTGAGGGCGGAAATCACTTCGGCGACTCCGGCCAAAGACTCCACCGAACAAAGTTTAATCAGCCCCATTTCCATGCATAAAAAAGCCTGAGAGCTCTTTTTGACCTGGGTTTCAAGTTCTAATAACAGCTGGAAGTATTGCTGCAAAATACTCAGCGTGGTTTTCCCCTTCAGCTCTTGATAAAATTCCAGCTGATCGGGAAGATACTGATGCCAGCCTACCTGCTGTTGATCCAGCGACACAAGAAGGCTTAGGTTCTTAACCGCTCCCATCAGGTCGGTGATGATGTGTTGGGGCGTTCTCCCGCTTTGATAAAGCTTTTGGAAAACCTCCAGAGCCTTGTAGAGTTCCTTGTCGATGATAAATCCAAGCATGAAATCGACCTCCCGGGTATCGTTCAATCCCAATCCTTGGACCACGTCTTTGTCTTTAATATCATTACCCAAATAACTGACCAGCATATCCAAACTCGTCAAGGCGTCCCGCATGCCTCCCATCGAAGCCCTGGCTATCAGATAGAGGGACGCGTCGCTGATTTTGATTTTCTCGTTCTTGACCACGACTTTCAGGTAATCGACCATGTCCCTGGAGGAAATGTTGGTAAAGTCGTAGCGCTGACAGCGGGAGATGACCGTTGTGGGTACCTTGTACTGATCGGTGGTGGCCAGGATAAACTTCACATGAGATGGGGGTTCTTCCAGGGTTTTCAGCAAAGCGTTGAACGACTCGGTGGTCAGCATGTGAACCTCGTCGATGATGTAGGTCTTGTAGCGGCATTTGGCGGGGGAAAACTTCACGCCCTCTCTCAATTCCCGGATATGCTCGATCCCGCGGTTGGAAGCCGCATCGATCTCCATCACATCCACCGAGATCCCCTGACTGATCT
>JAOUME010000291.1 GCA_029881655.1 Deltaproteobacteria bacterium
TGGTGTTTTTCTCACGATTTGGAAACAGTTTTCAGAAAGAAAATGGGACAGAGAGCAACGTGAGGTAGAAAGTCGTCGGCGTATGGATGAAAAGTTTACGGCCATTGTTGCTGATGTTGGATCTGAAAATACGTCTACGCAAGTAAGTGCAATCATTTCCATAATGACTTTTCTAAAAGATGAATATGCTTCCTTCCATGAACAAGTTTTTTTGATTTTGCTCGCCAATTTGAAGGTACAGCACAAGCCTCAAGTCAACAGATTGCTCATTCAAGCATTTGCCAAGGCAATTCGCTTGTACCTGACATCATCTGATTGTACCGATCGTACGAATCGATTAGGGGAATATGATTTTACTTACACCCACCTATACCGGATTAATTTATCAAACCTGGATCTAAGTAATATTGATCTGGCGTTTGCCCAGATGGAGTTAGCAAACTTAGAGAACTCCAATTTGTTTCGCATGAAAGGCTATAAAGCCAACCTGAAGAAAGCTCAATTTACAGATGCAAACATGGGCGAAGCTCGCCTTGCTAAAGCAAATTTGGAAGGGGCACATTTTCATCGGGTAAATTTGGTATCGTCAAATCTTAAAGAAACCAATCTTCAAAAAGCGCAATTCTTTCAGGCTAAATTACAGTCAGCGCATCTGGAAAAAGCCGATCTTAATGGCGCAAGATTTGAAGAAGCAGATATTAATGATGCCTATTTTTATGATGCGTGTTTTGATTCATCCACAATCAAAAGTATTAGAAGAGCTTATAACTGGGAGAAAGCCCATTTTGACGATGATGTGTTCGAACGCTTAAATGAGTTACGTTAATAAAGTGCTCGCAGCAATCGGACACGTTGCACCGCTTTTTTTCATGGCGCAACGATAAAGCCGCTCACTGCGAGCATATTAATCATACAAAAAACAAAGATGAAAATCAACTGTTCTGCGAGAGAATTATACAGAAGTGCTCGCAGCAAACGGACACATTGCACCGGATTTCCCGACACAATGACACTAGCCGCTCGCTGCGAGCATATCCATCATACAAAAACGAGAAGTCAAAGTCAATTCCGATATATTTATAAAAGTGCCCACAGCAAACGGATACTAAGGTGGTCGTCGTTCACGGCAGGCGCTGTTTTGTATAAATCGCAAAGAGAAGAGTCAAGTCTTGTAAGGAATTTTCCCCACTGATCATTCATAGATTGCCATTTTTGCTTCGTAAAGGAACTATTGCACTGGATTAACAAAAGACCAAAAGGCCTCCGAGCTCAACTCGGAGGCCTTGCCTAATCATTCATCCTTATTTATCGGTTAATCCGATTGTCGTCTCCAGCCCCTGGCCAAAGCACTAACCCCAGCAAGGATAATAAAACCAGGCCACACTTGTCCCCAGTCCCAGTTGAATAAGAAGATCGCGGCGACAAATAACGGGAACAAAGACCCTGTAACTGCCTGGGTCGCTTCTTTTGTGATTTCTCCAGTTTCGCTGAATATGCTGAAGGCGCGATTCCATGCAACAAAGACGGGGATCAGAATAAACAGTGCCCACCAATTGTTAAAGTGGAGATCAGTGAATTGCATCACAAGAAATATGACGCCAATGGCAATCAGGAATAATCCGCTTGCCATTCCTTCACTTTTCTTTTTGTCGGGATTTGTTTGGCCTTCGGTATTCATCATCTTTTCTCCTTTTGATACGAGCAAATAAGCTTACTCTACTATACCAATTTTCATCTAACGATCCAAGAAGATAGAAGAAAGCTAATCCCTTTTGATAAATTCCCGCGCGCCTTCCACATACGCCAGACTCTGATGTCTGAAATCAGTGTTATACAACTCCGCATAATGCTCGCCTATGCCAGCAGCTTGCTCCTTTGATAACCCAGCGAATATAAGAGTGCTTGGTGGTGATGATTTTGTTGGGTTGATGGGCAATTAACTTTAAGGAGGGTAGATGATATCGTTCAGCAACCAGCTCAAACAACCTTGACAAACACTGAAGCATGAGATTTAATACATGAAATATATGTCATATATTAAATCTAGATTAGATTTGAGAGGAGCTTATGACTGAAAACAAGTGGACCTTTATTACAAATCACGCCGTTGTACTGACCTTGCTAGATCGCGAGGAAAATTTAACGTCGCGTGAAATAGCTATTGCGCTTGGAATCACCGAAAGAACAGTCATTCGTATTATCCACGATCT
>JAOUME010000290.1 GCA_029881655.1 Deltaproteobacteria bacterium
ATTTGAAGGAAAATATTTCAAAACCCCTACTTGCCGGACGTGAAAAAGGTGACTTCCAAAATGGGACTGTTGATTTTGGCAAGATCTTAGGGACAATGCCGGTGCCCAAAGTATTACAAGCCCTAGCTGGTGATGGTGGGAAAGTCTATTGGAAGCCTTTCAAAACTGTTTGACGCGCTCCACTTAATTTCTGTTATTTTACTGATGAAAGCCCAGTCATTACTCTCTGTTCATCATTTCCGCTTCTTGATAAGCGTCATAAATCCCATATAACCAGAAAAGGGGTGTAGTAATAAGTCCAATGACAACAAAAATTAAAAATAATGAAAATATATAAATTCCAATAAATATTATTCCTTTTAATATTTGGCCATTATATATCTGACCCAGACCTACGAACATAAATGACAAAACGGCCGCGATTCCTGGATGTTTTGCAACACTTAATTGTACATTTACTTGTTGTTGATACTGGGAAGCGGATGCTCTGCTTTTTGTTATCGGCTTAGAAACTTTTTGTCTCGGATGCTGCATAGCGGCCTTTTGCCTTGGAGCGCGACGAGTATACCGTGGGTTATACCCGATGGAATCTAAAAATTGTTTTTTAAATTTACGGCTGATAAAAAATATAAATGTTATAATGAAAAAAGCGATAGGGAAAGCGGGCCAGAAATAATCATTTTTCGTGCTGATGTGTGTTGCTTGATATTGTAATTGATTAGAATTAAGGTGAAATAATTTTTCGTAGATGCGCAACAATTCCAAGTTTTGATCATACACCAGGTAAGCAAGGTAAACAGAGCCTACTACAGAAATAAAAATCCCAATTTTTAGTAAAAACTCAAAAATCCAATAGATATTTGAAAAAAATGCTGAGCTTACAGTTACAAGAATATTTTTTTTAGCCATACTAATTTCTCACATTTGAATGTTCACTATCAATATTGATTCATCCCTCGTTTTTAACATCTCTAAACTATTAAAAAACAACAAGACTATATAAATTCTATTAGTCGTAGCATAATAAAATAATCGCAAGACATATGAGCGTATCATGGTAACACCACCCAAAGGATCAAAATTAATAGAAATTCAGTTTGTTGTTTTTTGACCGATAAGGGGTCACGGCTGCTTCCTCGATTTTAATTTTCATATCAATATTTTGTACCTTAAGCAAGTTTATTTAGCTGTTCAAATTTGATCGCCATGCTACTTCATGATTAAATAAGGTTTTTATTGATAAAATAAATTGTCCCAGTAATCCGCCAGATTAAAAAGTATCTTTCTAATAAAAAAAGAGTCAGAATTGGCTTTCTTGTGAAGATGATTGACTGCATACCGCATTTCTAACTTAAATCATCTTTATATATGCTTTATCCCAATATTATTTCAATTAAAACACTGCTGAAGGGAGTGGTCGTTACATCTGTCAGCCGTAGCCGTGTTCAATGCAGTTGAAATCCTCAAACACCATACTTTGGCCTTGCGCCATGAGCGGAGCGCGGGCCAAGTTCGATTCACGAAAATTGACGATTGTATTGGGAAATCCGGTTTCCAGAAATCTATTTTCGTTCTCCGATAGTTTGTCAGGCATCTTTGGTTCCCAGGGCTCTGCCCGATTGGGAATTGCCTGTTAGCAGACAAAGACAATGATAAAAACCTCATTATATCGGTTGATTACGATAGGCCCGCCCTTGGGGTTCGCTTAAATCCAGCTTATCCTTAATTCCGGTAAATTTAAAGAAAAATATTTCAAAATCCCTACTTGCCGGACGTGAAAAAGGTGAAAAAATCAGCACATCAAAAAATGCTGTGTTAATGCGCATCTAGAGGTATTCTACTAAATTAATTTAACAATAGTCAATTTTATGTTGATTTCAAAAAATTATTCCGTTAGTATAATTTGCAAAAAGTTCCTGAATAGGTTAATAAACAACTAAAAAGAATTTTATTCCGTAGTGGCTTATTATTAAAATCATTTTCGAAGAGTTGATCTAATGAATAAAACCGTCATCAACATCGTATTTTGTTTAGTCTGTCTGGTGTTTTATAACACTGCTCAGGCTCAAGGCTTACTGGTCTTCAGCAATACTCACAATCTGGAGGGAGAAAATCAGGTTGACCGGAAGCCGGGAGAAATCAACGTTGAAATCAGCAGTTTTTCTCCTATAACAGAGGTTTTGGTCAATGGTGAGCCGGCTAAATTCAAA
>JAOUME010000122.1 GCA_029881655.1 Deltaproteobacteria bacterium
AATTGGGCAACTCTTTTTTAAAGATGTTCGCTGGTATCTTATCTGAAAAGCTCTCTCTCACGACCGATAGGGCTAAACTTTACGAGGAAGCGGTTTTAGAAAAAAAGGAAATAAATAAATATAATAAAGAAATAACCCAATTATCTCAGGAACTTAAAAAAGAACTTCAGCAAAAGCTCGCGCAAATCAAGCTTTACTCACAGGTCGTTGAATTTAATCAGGACGCTATTGTCATTGCCGATGATGAAGGGAATCTTCAGTCAGCTAACCAGGCGTTTCACGATCAATTCGGCTATAGTTCCCAAGAAATCTCCTCGCTGAATTTGAAACACCTCTTTAAATATTTCATCAGTAAAAAGGCCAACTGGAATGCAAAATTCAAAAAAGGCTGGAAAGAGCAAAAAACAGCCTTGAGAAAGGACCAGACTGAATTCCCGGCCCAGATAACCATATCACCCGTTAAAACTTCGACCGATGAAAATAATGAATTGACCTTATTCGCAGCAATGGTCAAAGATATTACAATCCAAAAGGAATACGAAAATAATCTTTTAAAGACAAACGAGGAATTAAAGCAAACATATGATGAACTGGAAAGAACCATTTCAGAACTGGAAAAGACCAATCAGGCAAAAAACCAATTCTTTTCAAACATTTCATCCCAGTTAAAAACACCCATTGTTACCTCATCCAATATCGCCGAAAGACTCAGGAAAAATGTAGATGGCGAAGTGGACAAACAAAACACCCAGGAGTTAATCAACCACTTTAAAAGCGAAATTGGCAAACTCGATCAACTGGTCGAAAACATGCTCTCCATGGCTGAATTGACGCCCGAGCTCTCCAACTTGGAATTCAAAGTGTTTGGATACGCTTCGCTAATCAAGGAATTGCGCTTCAGAGCAGAAAACGTTACCCATATCCAATTTGAAACCGACCCGGACATCAGCAAGGTTTACGGAGACAAAAACAGATTGATTCAGGCGTTAGTGGATGTCCTGGTTTATTTTATTAATCAGGACAAACAGGATCCAATTACAATCCAAAGTTATATCAACCACTTCAAAAAGCAACTTGAAATCAAAATTACCCATGGCGACCCGAAAAAATTTTTTCAGAAACAGAAACCTTTTTTTTACAGCAATCTCGCCGATGGCATTGAGCTTCAAATCCAAAAGGGCGAACTCTCCATACCCTTTGCCAAAAAAATCATCGACTTTCATCATGGAGAATTTCTCATCTTCGAGGAAAAAAACTCCGAACAGGTCTTGATCAAATTGCCACTGGGTCCCAAGTCTGATATCAACTCACACATCAACGTCATTCTGATCGATGAACACGAGTGGGACCGAAGACTGCTCCGCGGGGTGATCGAAAAGCATTTTCATCCACAGGAGGTGTTCGAGTTCGACTCGCAGATTTCTTCAATGAATGCCATTAACGCGATCAAACCAAACCTGATTATCGTGGATCCCTTTTTCACCAAACCCGATTGGGATTATGTCGCTTTCATCCAAAAACTCTGCGACAACAACCTGTCCAAGGCAGCCGTTTTGGTCATCAGCGACCAGCTGAGCAACCTGGATAAGAGAAACAAAATTATATCCCAAGGCATCACCGACTTTTTATTCAAGCCCTTTACAACCGATGACGCTTTATTTAAGATCAAATCCATCATCGAGATGAAGCAGCTTTTTTACCGAATGTCCCATAACATCAAAATCGCCGAAAAGAGCGCCGCTACCGATGGCATGACAAACCTGTTCAACAGAAAATATTACGATAATTTCTTCAGCGAACAGATCATCAAAGCCGAATTGCAACAGGGCAAATGTTCCCTGATCATGCTGGATGTTGACAATTTCAAGCATTACAACGACACAAACGGGCATCAGCTGGGCGATGACGTATTAAAGATCGTTTCCAGCATTCTGATCAACGGCATCAGGCAAAGCGATATGGCAGCCCGTTACGGTGGAGAAGAATTCGTCGTTGTTCTTCCTGGCACTTCAATAAAAATAGCCACCAAAATTGCTGAAAAGCTTAGAAAAACAATCGAAAAAACCAAATTTCAGTACGAAGAACTCCAGCCTCTAGGATCATTGACTGCGAGTTTCGGTGTCGCGGCCTATCCCGACAATGGCCATACGCCAGAAAATATCTTAAAGAGTGCCGATCATAGTCTGTATCAAGCTAAGGAACAAGGTAGGAACAGGGTTGTGGAAGCAGAAGGTATCATTGAATTTTAAAAGATCTTAAACTTTTTATCATGCCGATCTTTTACTATATTAAGTTAGGGCTTTTCATCCTTTTCATCATCGTCATCGGAAATGGATGTTCCACCCAAAAAGCGAAATATCCTGATACCCCTTCGCCCCGTCAGATAGCGGCACTGTCTTCAAAGAATCTAATCTTGGAAAGCAAACCCTTTTTGGAAATCTTCAAGGGTGACGACTTAACAAGGCAAAGTCTTAATAACGCAATCGCGAAATCCTTGGTTTATCTTAAGAGAATATCTCCCTCAAAAATATTTCACTATGGGAAACTGAAATACACCACAAAAGAAGTGATCGCTTCTATGATGTTATTTCAAAAACTGATCAACAGCGATTCGAAGCCAGAGGAAATCTTCGAGCAGATCCAAAAAAGCTTCTTTGTGTTCCGGTCTCCGTCCAATGCCGAGAACAAGGTCTTGTTCACCGGTTACTATGAGCCGGTCTACAAAGGTAGCCTAAAAAAGACAAAATATTTCAATGTCCCGGTTTATAAAAAACCCAGCGATCTCGCGGTTTTAAATTTAGGGCGATTTAGAAGAAGCCTGAAAAGCCGGACGATCGTCTACAGGGTATCAGGAAATAAAATTCTTCCTTATTATACCCGCCGGGAAATCATGATGAAAAAGAAACTGGCAAATAAAAAAATGGAAATCGCCTGGATGAAAGATCCGGTCGATCTGTTTTTCCTACAAGTTCAAGGCTCAGGGATCATCCAGCTTCCAAACGGAAAAAGAATGAAGTTGAGTTATAACGGCTCGAACGGGCATCCCTATTCAAGTATAGGAAAACTATTGATCGACGATGGGAAAATGACCCTAGAGGAAGTCTCTATGTCCAGTATCAGGTCCTACATCAAGAAACATCCTGAGCTAAAAGATTATATCTTATACCATAACAAAAGCTACACCTTCTTTGACATCGGAAACGCCGCGACAGCTCCAAAAGGCAACATTAACGTCCCTCTCACACCTGAAAGATCCATCGCCACTGATTCTTTTATCTTTCCCAAGGGAGGCCTCGCCTATATTATAACTGAAAAGCCCGTTTTCGATAAGCAGTGGAATTATATCGACAGCGAACCACTGAACAGATTTGCCTTAAACCAGGATACCGGGGGAGCGATCAAGGGAACAGGCAGAGTGGATATTTTCTGGGGTAATGGCTCGAAAGCCGAAAAAAGCGCGGGGATGCTCAGAAGTTTTGGTCAGATTTATTTTCTTATCGCTAAAAAAGAGGTTATTCAGGAATCGATTTAGTTTCGGGTTTTAAGGTGATATAGAACTTCCGGCTTTCAGACTCGGTAACCTTACCCTGGGAGTTTTTCGCGACGACCCTCCAAAACAAATGATCCAGATTACTGCTCTCCATTAAAGCCAAAGCCAAGGTCGGCATTTCACCCTTTAAAGGAATGAGTTTCTTTGACGGAGAATACTGTCCTTTGGGGAGTTCAAAAATCTCATCCAGATCGGTAAAAGCGGCGTTGGTTGAAATCTGGACCTTAAACTGGTTGTAATCCTCACTTCTCCATTCAAACTGAAAAAGCCCCTCTTCGGCAAAGGAATAAGCCTCTTCCGGGAAAACCAGGGCGACATCCCCGTAGGTGATCGGTTTTTCACTCTCGGAGACATTGTTACCCTCATTTAATTCCTTAACCACGTTTGACTCATCGATGATGGCCTGGACCAGATACTCTCCCTTTTGCTCTTCAGCGGGTATCGTCACGGGTATTTCAAGGATCTTTTTTTCACCGGGCGCCAGGATCTGAATGAAATCCCGGTTAAAAGGGATCTTTCTGGCCGGTCTTTTGGAGAAGAACCAAGACAGGCTATATTCCACGTTTTTAGCCACGTCCCCGCCGTCGTTGACAAGAATCAAACGCAGATGAGTCGTCTCTCCTCTTAAAACCGATGGAGTCAACACCTTGATCTCCTTCCATTTCAAATCAGGCGGATCAAACTTAATTGGTGAAATGACTTTGAGTTTCTTTGAGTTGGTCTTGATCGACTCCTTGATAGCGTATTTACCCCTTCTGGGTCGATTGTGTTTCTTCCTTGGATCTTTTGCGAAAAAAAATTGTTCCTGTTTTTTTGTACTCGTATAAAGTATTTTTCCTTTTAGCGAATAGACTTTGGCCGCCACGGTATAATCACCGCCACCGTTTTTCCCGATAGGGTAGGTAAACAGGACCGGCAGGTCGCTTCGCGAAGGTATTTTAACTTTTTTATTCTTATAGGAAATCATGCTGTGATTGGGTAGTGTCAAGAAAAGTTTGACGATAACGGTTGCGCTTCTGGTGTTGACATTCCGGAGTTGAACCTCGATCAGCTGTTTGGAACTGGTTTGGAGCGTTTCCTGACCCACGACGATCTGCTTAATACTGATCCCTTTAGCTGGTGTCGATTTCGCGAGAATCCCCGGAGATTTCAAAACAAGGATCACAAGGAAAAGGCCTGTGACCAAAGCCGTTTTTGTTAGAATGGCCTGAGGGCGCAACTTGTAATCTTCCATAACTCTACTCTATTTCCGCTGTTTGTTGGACCGCTTCCGATTCCCGAATGATCGCGTCGTTGCGGTATAAAATAACGTCACCTGAATCAGTTCCCAAGATCAAATCCAAATCCCCATCGTTATCAATATCCTCCACGGCCGGACTGATTCCCTTGGGTGGTGAAATCCGGCCACCGTAATCTGGTAGCTCCTCCCATTTCCCGGTAAGGTCGGGCATTTGATTTCTATAAATATGGAGTTTGCCCGTATCTGAACCAACCAGCAGTTCATAAGTATCACTATTGTTAAGATCCGCAAACACAGGCGCCGATGACACTCCCACATCGATCTGGCTGTAGTCCCTCTGGACCACGCTGAAACGATTGGAGTCGTTTCTGACAAACACCAGTTTCCCCGACAGATTACCAATCAGCAAATCCATAATCCCGTCATTGTTCAAATCCATAACGCTAGGTTTTGAGTAAGTGCCGATTAAAACTTTTTTAAGCAGTTCTTTATCCTCAACAAAATTAGGCTTGTCCATCGTTCCCTGATTGGAAAAGTAATACATTTTCCCGGTTTGGGAACCCACGATCAAATCCAGGTCGCCGTCCTGATCCAGATCGATCAGTTTGGGCGCTGAATTTTTGATGTTGTTAATTTTAACAAAGTCGTTGGACTTTAAGATAAAATTGACAACAGTGTCATGGCCTTCATTGACGTAATAATATATCTCCCCGGACTTGCTGCCGACTAGCATATCCATATCCCCGTCCTGATCTAAATCACCAAGGGTTGGCGTAGCCTGGGCTATCTGCGGATTGTGCACTAAGGGTGTTGTATCCCTTACGTACTGTGGGTCAATCTTGATTCTCTTAACGGCTTGCTCCGCCAACTCAAACGATTCATCCTCTATGTACTCATCATCAAATCCGTCACCTTCATAACCTCCCTGTTCATCTCCCTTGATATCCAGCTCAACGGACCCCTCCACCTCCTCGACGACCAATGAGCCAGTTTTTTGATCGATGGAGTTATCGACCTCGACTTTTTGATCCGCGGTAACATCCTCAACCCCCTTGTTAAGATAAAGTAAAAAATCACCCTCGTCATTACCGATCATCAAGTCGCTCATCTTATCGCCATCATAATCGGCAAAAAACGGATGGCTTAGGATATCCACATTGAAGTCAGCCATTGCAGTCTCATCCGCTTCCCAATTCAAAGTGTCCTTGGCCATCGTTCCAGGTGACAGGAAAAGCTTCGTCTTTCCCTCCTCGCCACCCAAGATGAGATCCTTTTTTTTGTCGTTATTCCAATCAAAAAAATCAGGGACCGAATTCTTTTGAACCTTGGCGGCCGCGAAACGGGTTGATTCCAATACGAACTGTGGTTCCTTTTGGGTGCCTTTGTTTAAAAACAGAATCACCCTCCCCGTAAAATTGCCGATCAACAAATCAAGATCCTTGTCTTCGTCAATATCGATGAGCCTCGGAACGCTGTTAGATCCGACATCGATTTTGAAATAGGTTTTATCCTTCAAAGCCCACTCTGGTTTTTTGGGAGTGCCGATATTTTCAACATAAGCGACCTGCCCCTGCTTTTCTCCGACAATTAAATCTAGATCCCCATCCCCATCAAGATCCCCCAGAGCCGGAGCGCTGTTTTCCAGACCCGTCATATAAATAATCTCCTCGGTCTGCAAAACCCAGTTAGGCTCTTTCGTCTTGCTTTGGTTTTCAAAATAATTCAGGTTGCCGGTTTTTTCCCCGATAATCATATCAAGGTCGCCGTCGCCATCCAGGTCCCCCATCGCGATACTGGCTCTGCTCCCGGTCACGACCAGCTTCATGAAATCCAAAAGATTGGAGCTACGGTTCCAAAAAATCCGTTTGTTTCCCTGAATACGGTTTTCATAATGATAAACGGTTGGATTGGCGCTTCCTAAAATCAGGTCATACTCGTTGTCACCATCCATGTCGATGAAAACCGGCGCGGATTCACCGCCAATATCGATCAGCTGAAAATTTTTCTCTTTGAGTTCCCATTTTGGGTTGAAACGGTTACCCGTGTTTTCAAAATAATCCAAGGTCCCGTTTTTCTGCCCCACAACCAAATCAAGGTCACCATCATGGTCCCAGTCAATCAAGCCTGGAGCTGCATGGGATTCCAGATCGAAGCTGACGACAAGTTGGGGTGGATTCTTAGTGAAAATGGGTCTTTTCCGGGTGCCCTCGTTCATAAAAAGCCACACCTTGCCGTCTAAGGTCCCCACCAACATGTCGTACTTGCGCTGAAGATTGACATCCTGGAAAATAGGGACACTGTTCCGGCCGACATTGATCCCCTGAAACTTCGAGGTGTTGAGCTTAAAGACCGGAATGAGGTTGTTTCCCTGGTTTTCAAAGTACCAAACCCTTCCTTCGGCAGACCCAATGAAAAGATCAAAGTCTCCATCGCTATCGATATCCACTAGACTGGGAGATGACCTCTCCCCTACGTCGATGTTATTCCACACATTGACTTTTTTCGCTCCCTTGGAGATTTCGAAAATCGCTTTATATTGCTGGGTTACCAACTCGAAGCTCGGTTTAATATTAGTACCCTTGTTTTCAAAAAAAGCCAGTTCTCCGTTTGCCTGCCCTAAAAACAGGTCCTTGTCTCCATCTCCATCGATATCGGCAAAGGCGATTTTGCTGGAGCGCATCTCACGGGAAAACAAAAGTGATTTCTTTCCGTTAATGAAACCATAATAGTGTTGTTGCCAATTATATTTCGTAGTGCCAGCGGAAAGATTTTCCGCTTTGGCGAACACAAAACATAAAACGAAGACAACCAAAGTCAAGCAGCTCAACGACCTGATGGCGTATTTACTCATATATTGCTGTTATTAATTATTTTATTAGCCAGAAACACCTTTTTTTTACAAATCGACTTTATGGAATAAATTGCACTTTCAAAATTGAGTCAGCCCATTTCAAAACAGCCATACCTCCTCACCCGTGAAAACAGATAAAGACAGCGCTAAGTAACTAATTTATTTTTGTTTATTACCCTAGCCAACCTGCCGCTGGTAAGATTATTCGGCACATCCAGCTTCATTCCAGTAAAAAACGCGTTTAAAACAATTTTCTACATTGGTGTTTGAATCAAAACACTCAAAGCGGCCTTGGTCGATGTTCAACATAAAACAAATCATGAATCATGCCTTTTTACCCATTGTCAGCAAGGCAAAACAAAATAATGCCCATTTTGAGCGAGAATGATCTAGATAATCTTCATTATCGGTCTTCAATAACTCAAAGTTATGTTTTCTCAAACATCTCCTCGATATACTCCTTGGGAAATTGCTTGATCCATTTTTTTTCAATCACGCCCGAATGGATAAGGACACCAAGTGGCGTCTGAGCACTGAGCCTATAAAACCGATCATCATCCAATGTAAGGATTTCAAGAGTTCCCCGGTGATGATTTTCAAAAATTGTTTTCTCCATCCGGGCACTTTCAGGCATGAAAATAAAAATTTTATGAAAATCGTCTGACTTAGCAAGTTCCAAAACCAAAGGAACCCAATTTCGGCAGACCGGGCACTTTTGATTTAAAAAAGCGGCAAAAACTTTTTCATCCGGTTTGATATCGATTTCATCAATCCATTTCGACTGCCATTTTCTCCCGGTTTTCAACATCGAGAAATCAACCATCGGTTTCCTTAAGAATCTCTTGGTTAAAAACCCGAAG
>JAOUME010000123.1 GCA_029881655.1 Deltaproteobacteria bacterium
CATCCGAATGCATCGTGCCGTCCTTGTTGATACCCGTGGCATAGCCTTCCTGGTCATGGCAGCTGAAGCAGGACTCATTCCAGGGCTTGTTCTTGTAATTAGCCGAATCAGCCCCGGTTCCATCATGACAGACCACGCAATCGGTCGTCTTGGGTGGAAAACCGACATGGGAATAATCATGCTTGGAACCGCCATAACCGAAAATGGCGTATTCGGTCCCATCCGCGGAATAGGTAGAAGTATTATAATCGACACTGGGCAGATCCTTACCTGTGTGAATCTTATGCACCATCGCCATCATATCCAGGACGTTGCCGCTTTGAGCGTCACCGGTGGTCTTGTTATGGCACATTACGCAGGCTTCCACCTCAAGCCGTCCACCACCGTGAAAAGCCAAGGTACGGTGACAGTTGTTGCAGGTATCGGTCTTAACGATGTCTCTGGAGGTTAAGGCAGTCGATCCGTCCGGCCTAAAATCAAAAGGCGCGTTGTTGGCTCCGGTCGCGTTCTGAATGGCCACGCGGTGCGTATAAGCCGCGTTATAGGTCACCGACAGAGGCGTTGTCGGAGCGTTAGCCGGATGGGCAATCGTGATTCCCGCCGTGATGTCCTTGGAAATGGTGTATTCATAAGCACCCGCGCCTAATTCCGTCCAGGTTCCAGATACATCGCCTTTCTCATAGGTCGCCTGATTCATCACCGTGCCGTCGGGCATGGGATAAATGGCCGTGGCCGTGGAGGTGCTGGTCTCCTCCGAGTTGATATAACTGACCCAATAGCTGGCCGTAGTATCGGCGACCTCGGGAACCAGAGCTGCCAGATAAAAGCGCGTATCGCTGGAAACGTCCCCGGTCGAGGCCACATCGTCCGCCGTACAAGGAATCAGATCAACCCCGGCTGTCTTTAGATTAAAGGACACCTTGACCTTATTGGCCACAAGGGTCGCTGCCGTAATCTCGACACATTTATTGGTGGCGCTGTTGGTGCCATAGGCAGCCTCGGCGGCGTTTTTCATGCCATGATAATTGGCAACCGGAAATCCCTTAAGCGGTCCGTGACAACTCTTGCAGGATTCAAGTTCGTCCCCGCTAAAAGGCATCGTAGGTGTGGGATCAATGGTCATGGCCGCGGCATGCTGCTGGGCCGAATCCGAATCATGGCATGACATACAGGCGACTCGGTTGGGATTATCCATCCAGGCCGTGCTGGCCGTCGCGCCGCTGACGCGGTCGTCATGACAGGTTTCGCAGTTTCTCACGTCCTGGGGCAGAGTGATTTCAGCCCAACCCATGTAACTGGAATAACCCACCGTCTCCTTGGGATAGTTCAGTCCAGAGCCGAAATGGATACTGTGAACCCGTCGGCTGAGGGGACCCGCTCCATACCATCCCGAACTCTGAGAGTTTCCGGTCTGATAATCGTGACAAGCGCCGCAATTATCAACGATAAACTGGGTCTTGTGGCGATCGTTGTGGATCGTCTGGCTACTATGACATTCCATGCAGTTCGAAGCGACATTGGCTTCCATTGCGGCTTGTCCAACCTGAAAAGTCGTGCTGAACGTCGTGGGTGACTTGAAATCCGAGGCGCTTTTCCTGCCATAGCCCGCGGCCTCGATAAAAGCGACATAAGTCCCTGGTTTCAGATCCGCCACATCATCAAGCTGATAGGTGATCTTTCCTGCCGTTCTCGTCACCTTGGGGTCATCATGAGCGGCATCGGTCAAACCTTCCAAATGGTTGCTGGGATAATACCCCGCGCCATTGATCAGGTGAAGTCCGGTTCCCAAAACCGCCGGATCGCCACCTGCCGTTAAGTCGGTCCCGTTAAGACCGTCTTTGCCTCTCTCCCCTTTGATGCAGGAAATCAATATAAAAGACAACAGCATCACAAATGGAATCAAAAATATTCGACTACCTCTATTTCTAAGCATCATGACCTCCGAAGATTAATTGTAAAGTCACTACACATTTCAGAACAACCACAACAAAAACAAAAACTCCATATTCTGAATTCCCAGGTGAAAATATAATGTTTATTTTTAGTTAATTAGCACAATATTTCCGCCTTCATCCACTGCAAATTCAATCGATCTTTTTTAATTACACCTAATTAAAGAGCAACATTAATGCCAAGATAATTTTACTACAATGAGCTGTTATCACTTGTTGTTGAGTTACATTGTTTTTTCACTTCCCCTCGAGGACTGTTAAGTTCCTAATGCAAATTGTTTAACATGTTTACATTTAACCAAAGAGGCTTTCAAAAGTTCCTCTCAGACCCTGTTTTTATATAGACACACTAGTTCCACTATCCAAATCACCCCAGAAGCGTATCGGGATCAAAACCCATCAGTTTTAAGAACCTGGGCAACAGGATCGCTCTCACCGCTTCGTCAAAAACATCATCGGTGATGACTTTTAAGTCGCGTTGAAAAGCCAGTTGATGAACCGCGTTAAGACTCAATCCCTGAAGGCTGTGGTGAACCAGACTAAGCTTACGTTTGGCGGACTTATCCCAACGCACCCGGTGGTTCTTAAAGTCTTGTTTCGGATGAAAAACCGCCACGGAAAGCAACAGATTACAAGGTGTCTGATAAATTAAACTCTCAGCCGTGCTACCGATTTCTCCGTCGCCTTGATTGTGGAAACCCGTTCTTCCTAAAATCAGCATCCAGACAGGATTGTCTCGGACATAATCAAGAATACAATTCCAGGCTCTCCCTCTCATCAAAACCGTTTTTATCGCTCGGTTCTGCATCCTGGCTTCCCTTTTGGCGGTACTGAAAAGGTCATTAAAAACCTCGGCGAGTCCGTGAGTCGTCGATTCATCATAAACCAGTTCATGCTCCAGAATGCCAAAGGGGTCCCGTTTCATATCGAAAACCCGGTTGATTGAGTTTAAGATTGAAAAATGATAATTAGGATCTTCGACTCCCAAAACAATCAGCTCTTTATCGAATATTTCAGCCAGTTCAAGCGCCCTCTTGAAGCATCCCCAGGAGAATTCACTTCCATCCAGTCCAACGACAATCTGACTGTTATGATGTTCAAGCCTGGCGTTTCTGACCATCAATATATCCCGCCTCAGATTTCTGGCCAGTCTACTGGCGACGGAACCTAAAATGGAATCGGTTTTTTTCCCGCTCCCGAATCCGCCCATCACCACCAGATCACAACCCTTCGACTCAATATCTTCAACCAACGATTTCCAGATTTCACCCTGAAGCGATACTGCCTCAAACTGAACCCTTTCCTTCTTGCAATACTCAGATAACACCGAGAAATAAGTATCGGTAATCCGGGATATTTCCCGGTTGATTAAAGCCAGTTCGCTTTCGGCCGGAACTTTGACTTTGTCCACTCCTGAACCAGACGAGACTGAGTCACAATCAAATTTCTGAAACCGCTGGTCGCAAAAACCGACGGAAAAAACATGACTCCCAAAAACACGGCAGTGGTATTTCCTGGCAATATCAACCGCAATCAAACCGGCTGTATTGGAATAGGGTGAATTATCCAGCGGAACATAGATTTCCCGATATTCCATCGCAATACCCATAATATTTGTTTTTCAAACAACACCATCCCCTAAGCGGCCAGCTCAAACCATTTATAACAGTTATATATATAATTAAGGCCTATTTCATGGGGTTGGGGTGACTGATCTTTTTTATGGCCTCTTCAAAATTAAACACTTTTGAATAGGTCGGATTTAGGAATTGCTTGCCCTTATAAGTGATGCTCTCTGAATGACACTCCAGACATAAAGCCTTATCAGACTTAATCAGTCCGGTCTTAACAGCGGTTTTGGAGCTTTTTTGACCACTGACTTTGAACTCTTTGGTAATCTGTTCCATTGTTTTCTTCGACTTATAATCATTACCCGCTCCGTGACAGCGTTCGCACTGAACACCGTCATCAAGTTCAAAACTTTTCCCCAATCTCTTTTTTGAAGCGTCAAATGCGGACGAATGACAAATCAAACACTCCTGTGCCTCATGGGGTAGCCCTTTGACACCCGCTTTTTTAGCCAGCTCAATTGCCTTGGGATTTCCAGGATATTTCCCGGCTACTTTTTTCTCGCCGCTCAAAGTCAAGTAAGCCTTTGAATGCTTGGCCTTCTTCCATACATCAAATTGTTTGCCGGTTTTTTCCTTGTTATGACACATCTTGCATTTTTTAACTCCAATAAAATCATGTTGATAGTTAAACGCGACTTCCAGCGCAAAACCATTTTGCCCAAATAAGATAAAAGCACTCAAACCAAAAAGAAAACCGTATAGATTTCTGAAATTCAATTTCATCTTAAGACTCCTGAAAATGGTTGAAGCATAAAACGGATGGAGAATTGTTCAGCCATTTAAAACAACGGCCTTGTTATCGAATTGCTATTAAAAGCGAAAAGCCATAGGCTGTCATTCGCCGTCTATCATTCAGCAACTGTCATGCCAAGAATATATTAGTTTATCTTATTGATATAATATTGATTAAATGTTGACAGGCGAATGATTGTCTGACTATTGTAAATGAACTATGCAGAATCTGTATGTTTGATTTACAGCTCGGTGCGTTAATTCGAAAAACAAAGGCTACAGCCACCTGCCGAGCCCTGGCTTTATCGGAGCGATCTTATGATGGAATTGATTAAAAAGCTGATTCCCGAAAAATTGAAATACCGGGTTATCTTATTGATAATCATTATTTCACTGGTTATCATCCTTATCAACATCGCGGTCAACGCCATTTACCATAGCCGGTATGTTCGCCGTCACATCGATAAAGAACTTAATAGCGAACTCATTATCGTCAGCAAGTCAATAAGCAAAGCTTACTTAAACGGCGAACTGGAAGAGCTTCGGCTTATCCTAAGATCGATAGCCGCGGTTTCTGTTTTTATCAGCGACATCTACTTCCTGGATCAGGACTCCCGGCTCATCCTGAACATTAAATCCAGGAAGGATTTTTCAGTTCCAATAATTAACGATGAGAGTCCCCAAAACATAACCAAAGGTTTTTCGTTATTACAGTTTCCCATATTACTTAAGAAAGACTTCAAGTTTCACCTTGTCGTTGAAATCGACGATAATCGAATTCGGGAAGATGTTTTTAATCATATAGCCCGCATTGCCCTGGTCAGTACTTTAGTTGGACTTCTTGGTATTGCCCTGGCTTTTTGGTTTGTGGTCTACGTCACCAGGCCTATTGAAATACTCAGCATATCGTTGGACGGAATAGATCTTAATCGGCTCGACCGGATTCCTCAAATCAACCCCGCTCTACCTCTGGAGATAAAACAACTCCATGCGAGCGTCATTTCCCTATCTTCCCGGTTAATAGCGGCCTTAAACCAAATTAACGCCAAGGAGCGGGATTTGAGTCACTCAGAGAAACTGGCCGCTATCGGAACTTTTGCCGCTGGGCTGGCTCATGAGATGAAAAATCCGATCATGACCATCCAGATGTTGTTAAAGACGCTTGAGAGGGATCTCGATTTAGAAAAACACGGTAAAGACATCGAAATCTTAATCAAGGAGTCTATGATTTTGGAAAAAAGGGTAATGGACTTTTTCGAATTTATCAAACCCTTAAAAATCAATTTCGGCAACTATCTTATCGGGGAAATACTAAGGGAACTCGAAAACTATATTCAATACGGTATGAAATCCATTGATCTGGAAATCGAGCTTGATCTTTCTCAAGTCCTTTATACCGATAAGGACAAACTAGAACAGGTCTTGATCAACTTAATCAAAAACTCCCTGGAGGCCGGAGCGGACAGGGTATCGGTCAAAGGTAAACCTGAGAAGGATCACTACCAGTTAACCTTGAGCGATAACGGACCCGGCTTTAAGACGCATGACCTAAATAAACCCTTTACTCCTTTTTATACGACCAAATCGAGCGGCACAGGCCTGGGACTTTCGATTTGCAGATTAATTCTCCAGTCAATGGCGGGAGACATCTCAATTCAAAATGGCGTTGGAGTTGGAGCCAAATTTATTATCACCCTTCCTACAAATAAATTATGACGGAACTACTTATCATTGATGACGATAAATCCCTCTGCTATAGTCTATCGAGGGTTTTAGAAAATAAATATGAAGTCTTTACGGCAAATAACCTAAATGATGCACTAAAAGTTATTGATAAACAGTCGCTCAACCTTATCTTCCTGGATTTTATCCTTGGCGAGGAGGATGGACTCGAAGTGTTAAAAACCATAAAGAAACAAACCGAGATACCGGTGGTCATCATGACCGCTTTCGGCTCAAGTAAGGTGGTCATCGAATCGATCAATCTGGGTGCCGTTGATTACCTGGTGAAACCGCTTCAAATCGAGGAACTTGAAAGCGTCATCGAAAAGTACTCACTTAAAAAACACCTGCACGATGGACATTGTTTGGAAATCAAAAACTTTCATGTTGAGCAAAACAGCTTTATCGGCTCTTCAAAACCCACCAACGAGATTTTAAAAACCGTCGCTCTGGTTTCAAAAACATCATCTCCGGTCTTGATCGGTGGTAAAAGCGGCACGGGAAAAGAGCTGATCGCGAAACTGATCCACCAATTCAGCACGAGAAAAGATCACCCCTTCATCACCATAAACTGCGCGGCGATTCCTGAAAACCTTCTTGAAAGCGAATTGTTCGGCTACGTCAAGGGAGCTTTCAGCGGAGCTGTCCACGATAAAACCGGCAAACTCGATCTGGCTGATAAAGGCACCGTGTTTTTGGACGAGATAGGGGATTTACCCATGAAGCTTCAAGCGAAGCTCTTGCGCTTTTTACAGGAAGGAACCATCGAGATGCTGGGAAAGAACGACCTGAAACAGATTGATGTCAGGGTTATTTCCGCGACTAACCAGAATCTGCTGGAGAAAATTCAAAAAGATGAGTTCAGGCAAGACCTCTTCTACCGGCTCAACGGAGTTAGCTTACGGCTGCCGACATTAAAAGAAAGGAAACAGGATCTAAAAGATCTTTTGGCCTATTTCGTGAGAGTCTACTCTGAAAAATATCAAAAGCCTATCCACTGCGTCTCCAAAGAGATTCTTCAAGTTATCGAGAATTACGAATGGCCCGGCAACATCCGTGAGTTCCAAAACGTTGTCAGAAAAGCTATCATCCTTTCCAACTCTGGCTATCTCGATAAAAGCCATTTCGAAATCGAAACAGCGACACCGATGGAAACCCAATCCAATTCCCTGTACAGCTATTTCATCTCACGGTTTAAAACTAATCTGTATCAGCAAAGCATCGAAATGCTGGAGGAGGAACTCTTAAGGGAAACACTGTCAAAAAACAGCTCCCATCTCTCTAAAACAGCTGAGGAATTAGGCATCAGCAGAGTCACCTTGAACGCCAAGATCAAAAAATACAACCTTGGCTAAGAAGTATCAGTCTAACGGGAAGGTTTTAAAATACTCTTTTAGTAAATCCTGTAATTAGGCGCTTCTTCAGTGATGTAGACATCATGAACGTGGCTTTCCTTAAGGCTCGCCGGAGTAATCTTGATGAACCGGGATTTTTCTCCCAGTTCAAGGATGTTCCTTGAGCCGGTATAACCCATCCCAGACCTCAACCCCCCTAAAAGCTGATGGATGGTCTCGGACAAAGGTCCCTTATAAGGAACCCGTCCCTCGATTCCCTCAGGAACCAGTTTCATTTCCTCTTGCCCCTCCTGAAAGTAGCGGTCACTGCTTCCCTTTTTCATCGCGCTGATCGAACCCATACCGCGGTATTGTTTATATCGTCTTCCCTGGTACAGGATCATCTGCCCCGGGCTTTCATCGGTTCCGGCGAACAGGCTGCCGATCATCACCGTTGAGGCGCCACCTGCCAAGGCCTTGGTCAGATCACCGGAGAACTTGACCCCGCCGTCGGCAATAATCGGGATGTCGTGTTTTTTGGCGACCGCGGCACAGTTGAAAATAGCGGTCATCTGAGGAACGCCGATACCGGCGACAACCCTGGTGGTACAAATCGATCCCGGTCCGATACCCACCTTTACCGCATCGGCTCCAGCCCTGATCAGCTCCTCGGTCGCGTCTCCCGTGGCTACGTTTCCAGCCACCAACTCAACTTCGGGATGCTTTTTCTTGAGTTTTCTAACCGCATCAATCACGTTTTGGGAATGCCCGTGCGCCGTATCCACCAAGATAATATCGGCACCGGCTTTCAAGACCGCTTCCGAGCGCTCGACAAAATCCCTTCCAACACCCACGGCCGCGCCAACCAACAGCCTGCCGGATTTATCTTTGCTGGCGGAAGGATATTTACCTGCCTTCTCAATATCCTTGATGGTAATGAGTCCCACCAATTCGAAACTCTCATTGACCCTGAGCAGTTTCTCGATACGGTTGCCGTGAAGAAGTTTTTTAGCCTCTTCAGGGCTTACCTCACGATTGACGGTAACCAGCTTTTCCTTTTTGGTCATCAACTCGCCCACTTTTTTTTCAAAATTAGTCTCAAAGCGAATATCGCGGTTG
>JAOUME010000124.1 GCA_029881655.1 Deltaproteobacteria bacterium
CTCGAGACCAGTCTACCGGGGATCATCAGCCTGATATTTCCAGGTCTAAAGGCAGATACGCTTTTGATGAGACTCGATCTGGACGGAATCGCCGCGTCCAGCGGGAGCGCCTGTAGTGTTGGGAACCCCGAGCCGAGCCAGTTTTTGATTGAAATGGGGTTTTCGCCAGAGGAAGCGTCCCGCGCGGTTAGGTTCTCATTTGGCAAATCCAATACATTTGGAGAGATCGACACGCTTATAAAGTGCTTAAAAACCCATTACCAACCCTTAAAATCAAAATAGATGGGCGACCTTAAAAAGATAAAAGTCGTCATTGCCATGAGTGGCGGCGTTGACAGTTCGGTAGCGGCTTTCCTCTTAAAGGAAATGGGTTACGATGTGATCGGCATGATGCTTAGGTTATGGTCGGAAAAAAACAATGACGCCAATCGTTGTTGCACACCCGATTCGATCGACAACGCCAGAAGGATCGCCGATGACCTGGATATTCCGTTTTACGTACTGGATTATCAATCCGAGTTTAAACGGCTGGTCGTCGATTATTTCATCAAAACCTACTCAAGGAATCTGACTCCCAACCCCTGTCTGGTCTGCAACAAAATGATCCGCTTTGGAGGGCTTTTGGATGAGGCGATCAATCTAGGCGCTCATTATCTGGCGACAGGTCATTACGCGATCATCAGGAACGACTCAGACAAAAAGAGACTTTTTAAGGGACTGGACCCGCTGAAGGATCAAAGCTATGTCTTATATAAACTCGATCAGTATCAACTTTCACATGTTCTTTTCCCTTTAGGGAAGATGACCAAAAAAGAAGTGAGGTCCATCGCCGAAAAAGCGGGACTGCCGGTTTTTAACCGCCCAGATTCACAGGATCTTTGCTTTATCGGTGATGAAAATTATAGCCAATTTCTACAGCGTTACGCACCCAGAAGCTTTATCCCGGGAGAAATCACCGACTCCAGTGGTAACTGTTTGGGCCGGCATAAAGGACTGCCCGCCTATACTATCGGTCAGAGAAAAGGCCTTGGTGTCTCATCGTCCCATCCCCTTTACGTCATTGGGCTTGACGAAGATAACAATCGGCTGGTGGTCGGAGGTAAACAAGAAAGAGAGTGCTTTGAGTTGCTGGCTGATCAGTGTCATTTTCTCAGCGGAAAGGCTCCGGTTGAGAAAACAGGGATCACCGTTAAGACCCGCTACACCGCCAAGGAATCCCGGGCCAGCCTTTCTCCAGCGGGAGACGATCAGATGTTGGTCCGTTTTGACGAGCCTGTCATGGATGTAACGCCCGGTCAGTCCGTCGTTTTTTATCAGGAGGATGAGGTCTTGGGAGGAGGCATCATTCAACGACATAATTAAACCGTCGAAAACCACGGCTGCCCTATGCGAAGATTGAAATTTAGTTCTGCTGTTGAATATTTTTCAATTAAATAGGATAATGTAAGACATCGAAAAACAACTCCATCAGCCAAAAGGCAAAAAAATCAAATTTTATGACAACTTACCAGCTTTTTTTTCAACAACTAGGTCAAAACCAGTTCGATTATTTGTTCCTGGCAATCAGTTATTTTTTAGGCGCGATTCCATTCGGCTACCTCATCACCAGGATTTTTCTGGGCTTTGATATCCGTCAATCAGGCAGCGGCAATATCGGCATGACCAACGTTATTCGTGCCGGCGGCAAAATTCCCGGAATCGCGACTTTCCTGCTGGATTTTTTTAAGGGAACATTAGCGGTCTTTTTGCCCACCTATTATAACGCCTCTGAAATCGCGATCCTTCTTTGCGCCCTTTTAGCGGTTTTTGGTCACACCAAACCCGTCTTTCTTAAGTTTAAGGGTGGAAAAGGAGTCGCTACTAATTTGGGAGTGTGGGTCCTATTGGATTGGAGGATCTTTTTGGCGGCGGCTGGGAGCTGGGTTTTGATTTTTTTATGGAAAAAAATCTCCAGTCTCTCCGCTCTGATCAGTCTGATCATCCTTCCGATCGTTGCTTATTTTTTGTACCCGAGAGAACCGATGTTTGCTCTTTCCTTGATTTTGACCCTTTATATCATCTACCTGCACCATGATAATATCCGCCGCTTAATCAAAGGCGATGAAAAGGTGCTTTCTACAGCTCCAAAAAATTAGAGGAATTTTCAGATGACCATCAAAAAACCTGAAAAGAAAGAAAGTATCCTGATCGACAGCCATTACAGAAAGATCACCTTTTGTTCCTGGATTCCACAAAAGCCGATTTGTCAATTGGTCATAATTCACGGTTATTCGGAGCACATTCGGCGCTATGATATCGTATCGGAAGAAATGGCGAGCCAGGGAATCGCTGTCCATTTGATGGATTTGCCGGGCCATGGTCATTCTGAAGGCCCCAGAGGCCATATCGATCATTTCCAGGAATATCTCGATAGCGTTGACTGGTTTATTCAAAACAATCCCAATTTTCTTAAGAAAATGCCCAGCTTTCTGTTTGGACATTCAATGGGAGGTTTGATTTCGACACACTACTGTCTTCAGAATAAAACCGTGAACGGATTTAAAGGCCTGATCATTTCGGCGCCGTTGTTCGGATTTGATCCCATCGAAATCATACCACTCCGGATTGTTTCCAAAATCCTGGAGCGTTATGACAACAACAGAACCTACCCCAAATCGATGAACCCGAAAATTCTCACCAGAGACCCAGCCAAGTGGGACGCCTACTACCAGGACCCCTTCCGGTTACACCGGATCTCACCTAACCTCTTTCAGTTCTTGCTGGATTATTCCCACTCGGTTCATCGGCTTTCTCATGAACTCAGTATTCCCCTGTTGGTTTTCAAAACCGAAGCTGACAGAGTCGTTTCACCCCACGCGATTCAGAGATTCTTTAATAAAGCGGGTAGCGATGATAAAAAGATGGTCGTTTTCACAAAACCCATGCACGAGATTATCAACGAAAAGGAAAAAGATACGATGATCAAGCTGTTAATCAACTGGATAATAGAAAGGTTGTGATTTTAAAAAGGATTACCGGTTTGCCGTTTCCAAAAGACTGGCCGCGAGGATTTTTTGATTGGTCGGGGTCATTTTATGAGTGATATAGATCCCTTCATCTTCATAATCGATCTTTTCCACCATACCCAGCTGGTAGAACTTCGATAAAAGAGATGACCTCTCATAAGGCAAAAGTGTTCTTTCAGACTTCAGATTCCTTTCGAAAAACCCGCTGACTTCTTTTTTAAACCTCTGCACGCTTTGAATATCAAGAGCTGACACCATAACCGCTTCTGGAAATTTCTTTTTAAGCACTAACATCTCGACCTGGTCCTCCACCAGATCGATCTTGTTCAATACAATCAGCAGAGGGATATTGGCCGCTCCGATTTCTCTTAGAACTTCGGTTGTCGTTTCGATCACTTTGTCGATATCGGGATTTGATGCGTCAATGACATGCAGGAGCAGGTCCGCTTCCTTAACCACCGAGAGTGTCGAGCGAAACGAGGCGATTAAGCTATGGGGTAAATTATCGATGAAACCCACGGTATCAGATAATAGTATTTTGGGTTTGGTATGATTATCCATGACCCTCGTGGCGGAATCCAGGGTCGCGAAAAGCTTGTTTTCGATATAAAGCCCGGCTCCAGTAAGCTGATTAACTAAGGAGGTTTTCCCCGCGTTGGTATAGCCGACAACGCAGCTCAGAAAACATTTTTTCCTTAAATTTGACTGGGTTTGCCGCTCACGGGCGATCTTCCCCAAGGACTTTTCCAGCTTTGAAATCCTTTTACGAATAATGGTCCGATCGATATTGATCTGTTTTTCGCCCGTTCCTTTTGACAGTCCGATGCCACCTTTTTCCCGATCCAGATGCGCCCAAAGACCAACCAGCCTCGGCAGCATATATTTCAGCTGAGCCAGTTCGACCTGCTCCTTGGCCTCTGGCGTCTGAGCGTGGTTGGCGAAAATCTCCAGGATCAACTGGGTACGGTCCAAAACCATGCAGCCCAGTTGCTTTTCTAAAAATTTACCCTGATTGGGGGTCAGTTCATGATCAAATAAAACCAGGCTGATGTCCTGATCCTCAACGATCCGGCGCATCTCTATTAGCTTTCCTGTGCCGATATAGGTTTTAGAATCATAAGCGTCACGGCTTTGGATCTCTTGGCCAACCACTTCAAAGTTCATCGTCTCCGCTAAGGACCTGACCTCATCTAACGCGGCCAAAGTCCTGTTGATATCCTGGGATTTTAGATGGACCGCCAAAAGATAGGCTTTAGACTTATCGACCCGCTGATTACCCATTCCTTTATTTAACTCGCCTGTTACGCACAAAACAACCTACCAGGAAAAAACATCCTTGGTGGTCAGTTTGTAGCCATTGATAAAATCCCGAACCGACATCGCTTTTTTGTTTTCCTGCTGAACAGATAAAATAGTCAGCGATCCCTCGTTCGACTGAACGGTTATGCTGTCCTGTTCAATCGACAGAATTTCACCGGGCTTAAAACCTGTTTGCTGTTTGCTGTCTGGACTATTAAGCCTCATATCCTTAATCATCAATCTTTTGCCCCTGAAGAGACAGTAAACTCCGGGATCAGGTGTCAAAGCCCGAAACCTCTGGTGCAACCTTATCGCTTTCTCGTCGAACTTCAACAAACGGTCATTTTTTTCGATCATTCTGGTATAGGTTGACCGCGCGCCATCTTGAGCCGCGGGCGTGATCTTGTCAAAGTCATCGATAGTCCGCAACAATAATTCCGCGCTCATAACCGCCAACCGATTCGATAGTGAGTCGATCTTTTCATCAGGCTCAATACTTGTCTCCGCACTCAGCAAAATATCGCCCGCGTCCATTTCTTCGCTGATCAGCATGGTCGTGGTCCCTGTTTGTTTCTCGCCTTCAAGGAGAGCAAACTGCATTGGCGACGGTCCCCTGAATTTCGGCAAAAGCGATGGGTGGGCATTAACACAAGCGATTTTTGGCAGTTCCAGGATTTCATTAGGAAGCATCTTCCCAAAAGCCACAACCACAAAGAAATCTGCCTGACACTTTGCCAGTCGATCCAGGGCTTCTTCTTGTTTTAGGGAAGGTGGCTGGAAAAGTTCCAGCTGATGTTGGGTGGCGTATTGTTTGATGGGTGAAAAACCGATTTTCAGCCCCCTGTCTTTTTTTCTGTCAGGCTGGCATACCACCAAAACAATCTGGTGGCTGGACTTGTTTAATCGATCAAGGCTGGGTAACGCGAACTCAGGGGTCCCCATGAAGACAATTTTAGCCAAGGGTATTGTATGCTATTGGTTTGTGGTTAGTATCCCGCCAACTACCGGCGATCAAGTTGAGCGTGCTGTCGGGGGCTTTGATCAGATACTGGTCTTCCCAAATATCCCCTTTTTCGTCTTTAAGCACCTCATAACTATGAATATAACAGCTTTTTTTCATATAAGCCAACTCGGAAGTCAATTTCCCGATGGTCGAGGGCAGTTTATTTTGTTGCTGAATGACGCTACCCTCGAAAATCTCCCGGGCAGTTCTGATAAGGATCCCTTTGCTTTTTGGATATTCGTTCAGCCAAATACCGGTTATATAAGCGATCAGGTTAAGCAGATACTGATGAGTCCTGGAACTCGCCTTAAAAACCTCATCGGGAACAAAACAGAGATGCGTCCCTAATCTTACCGGATTTTTAGCGCTCGAAAACAAAAGAGGATCAAGCAGAATCTTGTGAGTAACAAAACGGTTAGAATTGGTCCTGCCGTCGCCTACCTTGCCGATCAGGGCACTGACGATCTCATATGGTTTGACCGCGTTTTTCCAGAGCCGCGCCACTTTCAAACCACACAGCATTTCAAATACATCCTTAAAAACCGCCCACTCTTTTTCAGTCGGTTTGAGATCCCTTGTCGGCTTTTTGACCAATCGGAAATGCTTTTCTTCCTCAAAATCGATGATCACGTTATTATTATTTTTGGCGATCTGCCTCAAGATAGCTAAAAACTGCTTGAGTCCTTCAAACTTGTACTTCTTAAAAATGATCCCCTGCAACTCCATCAGAGTTTCTGCCGCGGTCTCCCTTAAAATGACGAGTTGGGTCTGGTCGTTCTCTTTGGTGTCGAACTCCAGCCTGATTTCGTCCGGGTTTAACGGCTTGCCCATTGTACTAGACCAGTTTGTGGGATTGAAATTATTTCCCCCTGGAAATAGCGTACTTTGACTTTTTGATGCGGGATCATCGACCAAGGCATCTGATTGTTTATTGTAGGCATGGTTTAAACTGTTCATCAGGTACTGCTCATCGCAAAGAACGTTTCCAGGACTCCAAAAGGGGCTTTGAGAAGGGGATAACCCATCCTTCTTTTTCCATACGGTCAATGGAAACTGATTCTTGACGAGATGGAGTTCCAGGTTGGCTGGAGGCGCTTCAGGGTCTTGCTCCAAAAAAAACAAACAGACCATTTTGATGAGTCGGCTGATTTGAGACTCCGAACTTAAAATTTGTTCCAACGCAGACTTGGTATCTTTTTCCCATAGATTTTGAAGAATCATGGGAAAAAGCTTACTCCACTTCTGTTCGATCGAAAGCGGCATGAGAAGCACTCGCGCGGTTTCGAGCTTAAGGGGATAATACTCCACGGGAGACAAGATAAACTCCATCATATTTTTACAGCGAAACCATTTCGAGGCCTTTTTCCTGAGCTGGCTGCCTTTCCCCAAATCTCCGGACGAGGTCTGATAGAGTCCCTGAATCTCAAGATCAATCGTCTTAAGCGCTTTAACCTTATCGCCCATAGACCGGTCATGAATCCCAATACCGTCATACAGGGTCTCTTTGAGATCCATGGAAAACTGGTAACGCTCGGGGTTGCCATCTCGGTCAAAACGGATACCATAAAACCGAAGCATATTAAAAGGGCCTTTATTGGATTTTTAAGCGCGGTTTGTTTTACTCTTCGCAAAAGGCTAATGAATACCTTCTGGTAGTATTTCAGACGGAATTTTTCTCGGCCCTATTCTCAGGCCGATTTATCTCTTGAAATAAGATAAAAGGATTTGACACGCAAAGTCAAAGGAGAACTACATGGAGGTGAATCCTTGTATTGACAGGAGTAACGAGGATATCAGGTGTTTAAATCCAGGCTTTAAACCTGAATTTAAACAGAAAAATTAATTTGATTTTTTTATAATTTTTGAACTTTTTCTTTCAAACCGGATTGCTGTTCCTTTTTAAGTTCGGTAAGTTTTGCTAGTTTAACCGCTTCGAGAGTTTCCTGTATAAATGGTCTTACGATATTATCCCGCTGCTCAAACGCGTTATTTTGCTTGATGGTTTCCTGAACAAGGCACTGGGTCGCCTGACTCAGATTCGCCACGATTTGATGATAAAGAGTGCTTTGATAATAAGGATTGGGCTGATTATCGACTAATCTTTTTGGAAAAAGGTCGTCCAGCCAGCTAGTCAGGCAAAGCTCGGCGTCTTCGGTATACTCGAAGTCCAAAAATCCCTTGAGGATATGGTTGAGAGCTTCCATCATGTTATAAGGCGCCATCCAGAGGATATGGTCGGCTCCCGCCAGTTTCTGGGCAAATTTGTAACAAAGTTTCGACAGGTTCTCCACGATAGTGATGCTGTTGGAAATAATGGTGCTTTTCCCCTCGGTGACAATTCTTTTTTTCATGAAATCATTGATGGGCGCTTTTTTCTTGTTTTGGTACTTAAATTGCCAAAAACGATCGATTTCCATCATCGTCACGTTGCAGGAAGTATGGATCCTGGTAATAACATGCTCTATCTCAAGGAGAGCCGAGAAAACCTCGGTTGGGTTCTCACCCATCCTTTCGCAGACCGCTTCCAAAGTCAGGCACATCTCGCCGTCCTTAAAGCAGTTCTTAGTCAGAAATTTCGTTTCCTTGTAATCTAACCACCAGTTATAAAAGTTCTTGGATATATCCCTCAGGATGCCGGCCTGCCAACCTAAGACCTCGTTTTTCAGGTCAAAAACCGACTGCGTATTTATGCTGTTTAAGGCTTTGTTTTGAATTTCCTCGAATTCGCTCTTATCGGACAGTATTTTGGCTCCCTCGTCCTCATATTTTATCGCCTGATGCATTCTCAAAAATAAAGAACTGGTTAAATAGATTTCCTGACCCGCCGCCGCTTCGATTTCCTTTCTAACTGTCTCGATATATTGATGCATATGACCTCACTGAATTAATATCGCTTTAAGTTATTGTTTTTATAGCTTTTAAAAACTGTGGTTTCTTTTTCTATTTGATCGCCCTACAATTTGCTCAAAAGAAATTAAATAAACCTAATCTAGTTATTCAATTATCAAACCAATTTTATCGCCAATACAAAAAAGAGGGAATATGACCGAAGTCCGAGTACGTTTCGCGCCCAGTCCGACGGGTTATCTCCATGTCGGCGGGCTAAGAACCGCCTTGTATAATTTTCTTTTTGCCCGGCATCACAAGGGCAAACTCATCTTAA
>JAOUME010000126.1 GCA_029881655.1 Deltaproteobacteria bacterium
CCAGATTTCCTCGACGAACTTTTCCCTTCCCAGGCTCTCCTTGGTTATCCCCTTTTTCCCCAGTTCCCGGTCCACCACCATCTGGGTGGCGATGCCGGCGTGATCGGTTCCCGGCAGCCAGAGGGTCTTGTAACCCTGCATCCTCTTTAGGCGGATCAGGACATCCTGAAGGCTGTTGACCAGCGCGTGGCCGATATGCAGGTGACCCGTCACGTTGGGCGGGGGGATCACGATCGTGTAAGTCTCATCGCCCTTTTGATCATCCGG
Source organism: Deltaproteobacteria bacterium (assembly GCA_029881655.1). Classification (GTDB taxonomy): domain Bacteria; phylum SAR324; class SAR324; order XYD2-FULL-50-16; family XYD2-FULL-50-16; genus JAOUME01. The sequence continues at coordinate 268 of JAOUME010000126.1, forward strand.
CGAGAAAAGGCCCTCGTCTTCCCAGTGTCGATACCATTTCTCCTCGATGGCGGCGGGGTCGTAGTTTTCCATTTCGTTTTTTTACTTTTGAGCGGTTAAAGGCGGGACCCAGTCAAGGGAACCAACCTGTTTCGGCTAGGTTAAAAGACCTTAAGGGGTTTGACAATCCAAAGAGGCGTTATTTTTAGAAATATTAGAAAGGAGACTTAAGATCAGGCGGAAGCCCCCGCTATTGATGGGGGCTTCGAGTAAAAAAAAGGGGCTGTTTTAGAAGGCGTAGCCGAGCTGAAGGATGAAGAAACCGGGGAGCGTCGATACAATGTTAAGGAAATCATTGAAAACCCGTAAGTCATCTTTGGCCTGAGTGCTGTCCATGCCGCTATTGGTTTTGATGGTGACCTTATTAGTGGCCCCCAATTGGCCGGATAAGGCCAGCCAGTCAATGCCGATGACGATACCTGTATCTGTGATCCACTGATTGCCAAGTCCAAAGGTGCCGATTTTAGCAGATGCTTCGATATCGGCGGTCACATAGGCTGTTTCGTTTTGGAAAGTTAACGGATTATAAACACTTTTGGTCATGGTAGCTTCTCCTTTCCAGGTTCTCTGGTGAACCGCGAAAAGGAAGTTGAAGGAATTACCCGTAAACAGTCTGGCATAGACGCCCTGGTTGGAAAAGCTAGCGGTTGACTCCGCGTCTTTATCTGATTGTTTATTGGATATTTCGCCAGATTCCACCCCGAGCATCAAAACCTTTCCCACATAAAGTCCAAAAGTAACAGGCCTGGTCGCAAGAGAAGGTACATGAAATCCCCAAGGTGTAATACCCACCATAAAGGAGCTTTTGTCCCGGTTGTCCAATGTGCTTCCGGCAAAGACGTTTTGCAGCGGCAATAGCAGACCGATGATCATCAAGGCCGCCAGTAGTTTTATCTTCATTTTTTCTCCTTTGAAGGTTATTGATTATTTTATTGATTTACGCTGTTGAAGTTGGCTTTAAGTCTATCTCTTTGGGAAAGTTTGATCAAGAAATATTTCTATGTCCTGGTTGATTTTATGAACGACCCTTCGGTTTCGTCGCCACTTGGGTAATCTCTGGATCTGATCTCGACGAAAAGGATGAGTTCGGTATGCTCCAATCCCTTAAAAACAGCTTTCAAAGTTTAAGTAGCAAAGCTTGTGCCTCGGAGAGACCCGGCTGGGCGCGAACGGTCAGAATCTGGAAGCCTGGAATTCAGTCGGTCAGACGGTCCTTAGCCCAGAGTTGAACGCCAGGCGTCAAAGAGATCCTGGATCTTCTCGTCGATGAGATCGATTTGACCGGATTGGATCTTAAACTGTCCCGAGTCGTCGGTCTCGCCAAGGAGAAAGATCGGGTCGTCTTTGAAATGGCGCTCAAAGGCTTCCCTATCCTTGGGAGCGATCGAGATGACAAAGCGGCTTTGGGACTCGCTGAAGAGGAACAGGTCTTCTCTGAGCCCAGAGGTGTCAAGAGCGGGCTTGATCTCAAGCCGGACACCCAGCCTACCGCCGAAGGCGGATTCCGCCAGCGCCACGGCCAGACCTCCGTCGGAGCAGTCGTGACAACTCCTGATCCATTTGTTTTGGATGGCTGTTTCCATGAGCCTGTAGCGGGCCTTGGCTTTAGTTAGATTGACTTTTGGTACCGCGCCATTACTCTTTCCAAGCTGGCGGTAGTACTCGGACGCGCCAAGCTCGTCGAAGGTTTCCCCCACCAGATAGATCAGGTCGCCGGCCGCTTTGAAATCCGAAGTGACGCAATTTCTCACGTCTTTGATCACGCCGACGGCGGAAAAAAGGAGTGTGGGCAGGATCGAGATTTTTTTACCCTCCAGGACCGAGTCGTTCTTCATGCTGTCCTTGCCTGAGATCAGGGGCACTCCAAAGCCGACGCAGTAATCGTAGACCGCTTCGCAGGCGCGGACGAGCTGGGCGAGCTTGTATTTTCCGTCCGGGGTTTTATCGGACAGGACGGGATCGGGCCAGCAGAAGTTATCGAGTCCCGCGATCTGATCGAGACTTCCGCCGACCGAGATGATGTTGCGGATTGCCTCGTCGATGGCGCAGGCGGCCATGTGGTAGCAGTCGATTTGAGAGTATTTCGGGCAGATGCCGTTTGAGACCGCCAGTCCCATCATCAGATCCAAAACAGGCCTGATCACCCCCGCATCCGCCGGAGCGTCCCGTTTAACGCCGACCAGAGGCTTGATCACGCTGCCACCTTTGACTTCGTGGTCGTATTGGCGGATCAGCTTTTCTTTCGAGCAGATATCAGGTCTTCCCAGGATACTTTTAAGCGTCTCTCCCATTTTGGACGGCAACTCCGGCGGGTCAAGCTCCTCGGCGGGGGCTTTCCACTCCGCTTCCAGCCGCATGCGGGGCAGACCGTCGTGCAGGAAATCCATCTCCAGGCTGGCGACCAGCTTCCCGTTAAAAAAACACTCGAAAAGTCCCGTGTCGGTGAATTCCCCCACCACCGTGGACTCGACATCCATCAGTCTGGAGAGAGCCAGAAACTCAGCGATCTTTAATGGGGAGACCGAGACCGTCATCCTTTCCTGAGCCTCTGAAATCAGGATTTCCCAGGGCTGAAGCCCCTCGTATTTCAAGGGAGCCTGACCCAGATCGATTTTGCAGCCGTTCGTGAATTCGGCCATTTCGCCGACCGAGGATGAGAGCCCACCCGCCCCGTTATCGGTGATGCAGCTGTAAAGATTTTGATTTTTTGCCTCCCAGAGGAAATCGAACATCTTTTTCTGGGTGATGGGATCGCCGATCTGCACGGCGCTGACGGGGGATGACTCGCCCAGTTCCTCAGAGGAGAAGGTGGCGCCGTGGATGCCGTCTTTTCCGATACGCCCTCCCACCATTACCGCCAGATCCCCGGGGTTAGCCAGTTTGTCCTCGCCGGGCTGTCCACGGTGTTGTGCGGGCATCACGCTTAGGCTGCCGCAGAAGACCAGGGGCTTGCCCAAAAAACATTCGTCAAAGACCACCGAGCCGTTGATCGTGGGAACGCCGCTATGATTGCCCCCATGCTCGACGCCCAGTCGAACCCCTTCGAAGACGCGCTTGGGGTGAAAGAGTCGCTCCGGCAGGGGCTGATCGTAATCGGGCGGTCCGAAGCAAAACACATCGGTGTTGGCCACCAGCTCGGCTCCCATGCCGGTCCCGAAAGCGTCCCTGTTAACCCCTACGATACCGGTCAGGGCACCGCCGTAAGGATCAAGGGCAGAAGGAGAGTTGTGGGTTTCCACCTTAAAGGCCACCGAATAATCCTCGTTAAAACGGATCACGCCCGCGTTGTCTTTGAAAACCGACAGGCACCAGTCCCGGTCTCCCAGGGTTTTTTGGATATCGCGGGTGGCTTTTTGGATCAGACTTTTATAAAGCGAGGTGATTTTCGAGCTTTTCCCGTTTTCGTCAATGTAGTGGATCTCGGCGTTGAAAATTTTGTGCTTGCAGTGCTCAGACCAGGTCTGGGCGAGGGCTTCCAGTTCGATGTCGCTGGCGTTTTCGGGCAGGCCCTTCTCCTTTCTTCTTTTTCGCCTCTGAGGATCGGCAAACCACTGGTGAATCGTTTGGGCTTCGCTAACCGACAAGGCCAGGGTGCGCTCTCTGCTGAGTTTCATGATGGAATCAACGCCGGAGCAGTCCATCTCTTTGACTTCGATCCTCTCATCGCCCGAGGGGGTGGGGATCGACAAGAGACGCTCCCTTTCATCCGGCCAGCGGTCCTTGGAGATGATCTCTCCTTTTTGAATCAAGGGGTTCATCAGGAGCTTTCCGGTGGCTTCGGTGATACTCTGAAGGTCGATGGCGCCTTTGATGAAAAAGCCTCTGGCCGCCAGAACCCGGGCCCTGGCCGAGAAGTCATCCGGCATCAAAAGCCCCAGGTTTTCACGCGCCACCCGTGAGGCGTTGTCGGTCACACCGGGCTTGTAGGTGATCTCGACATACCAGTCGAAGTCCCGGTCGTCTCCAAAAAAGCCCTCGGCCAGGCAGTCGTTCAGGACGGGATCGACGAACAGGTCCTGAGCCAGACTATGTAAATGTTCCTTCGACTCGATCAGGGGGCTTTGCAGGCGATAGGCCTGAAGGGATCTGATCTCACTGATTTCCGCGAAGCCCGATTGATGAAAAATCCTCAAGGCCTTTTGACCTTCAGGATCGTCCAGCCCTTCTTTCAAAATAATTTCGATCCGTCTGTTGATTAACTCTCCCAATGAGGTCTCCTGTTGCTTTTCGTGATCATCTCCGGCCATCAAAGACGACCCTTTTTTTTACTTTAAAGGACTGCGTGAAATTTCGTCAACGGCAAGGGGATTTCGACTGATTTTTTTAACGCGGTCTTGCCGGAAAAATCCGCATAGCGTAATATATAAGATAAACTCATAACTTACCGGAGAGAAGAGATGCAAAAAGAAAAGATCAAGACCAATGTACGTCACGTTTACGGTTCGGTGGCTCAGCGCGATATCGAACAAAGCCCGCTTGTCAGTGGCTCAAGCTGCTGCGGAGGGGGAAACATGGCCGAGGCGACTTCGCTGAAGATCGGCTACAGCAAGGAAGAACTGGACTCGATCCCTTTGGAATCGAATATGGGGCTGGGCTGCGGCAATCCGCAGGCCATCGCCTCGATCAAACCTGGCGAGAGCGTCCTTGATCTGGGCAGCGGAGGGGGGCTGGACTGCTTTTTGGCCGCTTCCAAGACAGGGGAGACAGGAAAGGTCATCGGCGTGGACATGACGCCCCAGATGATCGAGAAAGCCCGCAAGAACGCGCGAAAGGCCGGAGTGAAAAACGTCGAGTTCCGCCTGGGCGAGATCGAGCACCTGCCTGTTGAGGATGACAGCGTCGACGTGATTCTCTCGAACTGCGTGATCAACCTGTCGCCGGAGAAGGATCAGGTCTTCAAAGATACCTTTCGTGTGCTAAAAAAAGGCGGGCGGCTGGCGATCTCCGACGTGGTGGCGCTAAAAGAACTACCCCAGATGATCAAGGACGACCCCAACCTTCACTCCTGCTGCATCGGCGGCGCGTCGCATGTCGATGATATAAAGAAGTGGCTCCAGGAGGCCGGTTTCAAGCAGATCAGGATCACCCCTGTTCCCGGCAGCGAAAAAGTCATCCGCGACTGGGAACCCAGCCTTAAGCTCGAGAATTTTCTGGTCTCGGCGGATATTCAGGCGGTCAAGGAGTAAAAAAAGAGTTGGTTCGATTATTTTAAAAGGAGTAGGTATCCACTCGCATAAAACCGCGACTCTATCTGTGATGTCGAAGGGGTGGAGAGAGGCTTGTCTATGCGGAACGAAACATCAAACAGGAGCAGAGACGCTCATCGGCAATAGACTGTTCAAACTGCCAGGATCATCTCATTTCACTTGCTATTCTCTTAATTTTTGACTAATTTAATTTAAATATTATGATAAATAAAACGGTTGGCAACCTTTAGTTACGGCGTAAAAGAGATAAAAATAATATTACTGTTTAATCAGGAGGAGTCAAAGCGCGTCAGTATAATCAACGCAAGGCTTGTAAGCAAACGACATTTACCCGAAATAAGCTGTTCCATTCGGCGGAAACCTGCCTCAGGCCAAGGGGATTCTGGCTATAAACTGTATCAGACTCTAAAATAAAACGGCTTTGCCGCCTCATATCATTGACCGTAAGAACAGTTTTGATCGCATTGATGATAACCATCCGGTCAATAAAATAATAATGTTGAACTCATGATCGGTAAAAATTATTATTAAAAATCATACGCTCTAAGGGTTTAGATGGAGTACGTGATCTAAATCACATAAAAAGTAATGCGAAAAAATAAAATTAAAATCATCAAGGTCTGGGTTTTCGGGAGCATAATATCCATTATAGTGACTTGCTTTATAGCTTCTTTTTTTCTAAATACTGTTCCTGAGTATCAGTATGATGATGAGCTGGGATTTTACTCATCGCCCGCGGATTTTATTATAAATTTTCGGAAAGAAGGATGGGCCTCGACACATTTTGGGAGATATTCAATAGCTGGGATTGAGAATATCAACGAAATAAATGAACCAAAAGTGGCGATTTGGGGAGATTCACATGTTGAAGCTTTTCAGGTTGACGACCAGTATAAATCCCATCAGGTATTAACGCGGATCCAGAGCAATCAATGCTCGCCTTTCGTGGGTGTCGGCATCGGTCAATCTGGATGGTCGATTGCTGATTACTATTTTAGAATTCAGGATTATGAAAGAGTTTCTGATTTTTCTTATCATTTCATTGTGTTAAATGATTTTGACGACACTTACCCTAATAACGAGAATTTTAAGAAAAATCCTCATTTTAAATTTACTGATAAGGGCCAAAATAAAAAGCCGCTTGTTGAAATTAGACACTGGATAAATCAATTTAAACTCAACGCACTTTGGGCAATTTTAAAAAATACCGTTACAAATCCTTTAACAAAAAAGACGAGAACCCTTCGCTTTCGTCCGGGTCCAATAGATAAAAAGCAATCTGATGATCAACTCAAGACTTCAAACCAAGAAGAATCCTGGAGTTTTGTTTTCGAGAAATTAAAGTCCATTACTAAAAAACCCATTGTATTTGTTTACGCCCCTTCTGTTCCGACAATTTATCATAATAAAATAAACCAAGGGAATGACAACTCTTTTGAGTTATCGCGTTTTAAAGCTTTTAGCAAAAAATATGGTTTTGACGTTCTGGATTTGACGGAGGATTGGAACGGTTTTTATAATACCACCCATCAATTTCCAAGAGGGTTTATCAACTCGGTGCCATCAAAAGGGCATTGGAATGAAGAGGGTCATTATCTGGTAGCCAAAAAAATAGGCGACTACCTAGATAAACATAAAACCTGTCTGTAAGCGCGGAGTATGCTTTTTAATCAAATTGAATTTATTGTTTTAATCATTGTCATCGCGGCGATTTTTATTCTAATTAGGGAAAACCGTCATCGAAAGTTAATTCTTCTTGTATCGAGTTATTATTTTTACGCTTATTGGGATTGGAGATTTTTAGGGTTAATTTTATTTTCAACGATCGTTGATTATTTCGTCGCGATTTTAATAGCCAAGAATGAAACAGAAAAAGTAAGAAAAATATTTTTAATTATCAGCTTAACATCCAATCTAGGCCTGCTCGGTTTTTTTAAATATTTCAATTTTTTTATCGATTCTCTAAAAGTCGCTTTAGGTCCGCTAGATGTTAACCTTACGACTTTAAATATTATTTTGCCTGTAGGGATATCGTTTTATACGTTTCAGACTTTAAGTTATACAATTGATGTCTACAGAAGAAAATTAAATCCCTGCTATAAATTTACGGATTTCGCACTTTACGTTTCTTTTTTCCCTCAGCTGGTTGCCGGTCCCATCGTAAGAGCGTCCGATTTTTTGCCTCAGTTGACAACCCCGAATAAAATCACATTGGAGCGAGTCTACGGCGGTTTTCGTCAGTTTGTGTTCGGCTTGTTTAAGAAAGTGTTTATTGCCGATCGGATTGCCTATTTTGTCGATCATGTTTTTTCTAATTACGATGTGTATAATGGCGTAACCATTTGGCTGGCGGTTATCGCTTTCGCGATCCAGATATATTGCGATTTTTCGGGTTATTCCGATATGGCCATAGGAATAGCGCGTGGTCTTGGTTATGATTTTCCTGAGAATTTTCGGCTTCCATATATTTCAAGAAGTATCATTGAATTTTGGCGTCGATGGCATATTTCATTATCGAGTTGGCTAAGAGATTATCTTTATATCCCACTAGGAGGCAGTCGGAAAGGTAGTCTCAGAACCTACATAAACCTTTCAATCACCATGGTTCTTGGTGGTTTATGGCATGGAGCCGCTTGGAATTTTATTATTTGGGGAGCGATACAGGGTATTGCGTTAATGATCAATCGCTGGTTTGTGGAAAATGTAACTTTTTCTTTGCCGCTTCCATCGAAATTAAAAGATATCTTGGGGTGGTTTGTTACCATGAATATCGTGTTGATAAGTTGGGTGTTCTTTCGCAGTACGGATTATGGTTTAGGGCAATCCTTGGGGATTCTAAAAAAGATATTCCTTTCACCTCTTACGGGTATCAGCTGGATTCACCCTTTTGTCTTATTAACGATTGGGCTATT
>JAOUME010000127.1 GCA_029881655.1 Deltaproteobacteria bacterium
CTTCGGTTGTATACTCGTTGTAGCCACTGAAGTCCCAAAGATCAAAAGGAGTTTTGTTTAATTCTCGAGCTTTGTTTTCGTTAAGAATCACCATTTTTTCTTTCCATTTCTCAAACAAGGGCCACAAACCAACTGCCTCTAAGGATTCCCAGTGCCTCGCGTGAGAAGGCGAAATTAATATTTTTAAATCAATATTTTCATTGTATGCTAACTCCAAAATCGATACAAAAGAATCAAATGAGTTTCCTGTCTTGTCAGCAAATTGAAATCCATAACCTGGCTCAGGAAACCACATCACAGTTAAAAAATTCCTTTCACTGATGATAAAAGACTCCCGGTGACCTCCTGCTTCTTCAAGAATTTTTTCCAAATATTTTCGACTCATCTGTCCGTTTGGTTTGTAAGCATCTTCATCGCCAGATTGATTCATTAGAGTGCTTACGCTGGACATTAGGGTATCTATCGAAAAATTGATTGAAACTAGCCTAACATAATATTTTAAACGCTTGTTGATAGATTCATTTATATTCAGAATCGCATTATCGATACCGTTTTTATTATTTAAATAGCGGTTGAACATGAAAAAATCGACTGCGAGTACTACTGTTTTAACGCTTTTTTGATTAAGAGCATCTTTAAAATATTGATAGGTGGCTGAAATATCGATACCAGGAAATGCCATATTATAAACTGGTTTTTGACTCCAGACATTATATTCTGGGTCGAATCCGAAAGCGGCTCTTGATGATCCTAGTATGACAGATTTTGGCTTTATTTTATTAACAGAGAGAGTCTTAACCAGGGTAATGTGTTTTTTGATCTCGGGTTTTCTTTCATTTAAGCCTTTAACCGTCATGATTTTATAGATTCCAAACGGATCGACAACCAAATTAAACACCGACAAAAATAAGCTACCTATAACAAGAAAAATAATTAAAATAATGACATTAAATCTTGGATTATTCATAATTAAAATTGAAAATACAAAAATTCGCTAACTCTCATCAGACTAAAAAGGGTAAAGATACTTACGATTCCAACAGAGAGTGTCCAAATTATATTGATGTTAAATTGGAAAATAGGAAAACGCCACTGCTTGACTTCCTCCTGATAAGTCTGCAAGACAGGTCGAAAACGGATCATGAATTGTTGGGTGTTGGGCGCGAACCAGACAATAACCAAAAGAAGCATTAAAAAAACAGCTTCGTCCGTCCCAAAGAAATAAGGCATAACTTCAAACCGGACACCCCAACCACTTAATATATCACCAAATCCAAATATATTATTGAAACGATTTTTAAAACCTTCGGGCATAACAATATTGTTGAAACTAAACATTGCCTCCAAAATCCGAGTCGCACCGGAAAAGGAGGGTGCCCTGAAAAAAACCCATGCTATCATTACTGCCGCAAAAGTCGTCAAACGACTCATAAATCCAGCCATTATTAAAAGGAGGCGATTCTGTACGTAAAAATCGTTAAACAAATAACGCCAAAGATGATTGATTACCAAATATAGACCGTGAAGCCCTCCCCAAATAATAAAATTCCAGCCTGCACCGTGCCAAATGCCACCAAGAAGCATCGTTAACATAAGATTTATATGACGGCGGAACTTGCCTTTGCGGTTCCCTCCTAGAGAAAAATATAGATAATCCCTTAGAAACCTGGACAGGGTGATGTGCCAACACTTCCAAAATTCGATAATATTATTTGCCTTGTAGGGGGAATTAAAATTTAAAGGAAGTCGAACTCCGAACATACGTGCTATACCGATCGCCATATCAGAATAACCGGAAAAATCAAAGTATAGCTGAAAAGTGTAGGACATAACACCTCCCAATGCTTCAAACATCGTCAACTCGATTCCAGCTTCTGAAGCCATAAAAACACGGGTCGAGTAGACGGCGATGCCATCCGCCAGGATAATTTTTTTGAAAAGACCAATCGAAAATATCGTAATCCCGACCAATAGATTCTCGTAGTTAAAACGATATAAAGAAGCCTTGCCAAATTGCGGAAGCATCTCTTTGTGATGAACGATCGGCCCTGCTATTAATTGTGGGAAAAAAGTGACGAACAAACAATAATGTAAAAAATTGTACTCTTTAGTTTCTCCACGGTAGGCATCCATCAAAAAGGCAATCTGCTGAAAAGTAAAAAAAGAAATAGCCAAGGGTAATACGATTTTCTCAATATTAAAATTGTTATTAGTCAAAAAATTGACATTATCGAATAAAAAATTAGTGTATTTAAAATACCCTAAAAACCCAAGATTTAACACAATACCAAAGACCAAAAGTAATTTTAATCGCTGTTTGATTTTTGGGCAGTTATCTTCTCTTACCGAACTGAAGTGAAGATTTCCCAAGGCAACGCCAATCGCGTAATTAAATAGTACTGAAACTAGAATTAAACCCAGATATGCCGGATTCCACCAGCCGTAAAAGAAAAGTGATGCTCCCACCAGCCATGAGACAGCAATTCTATGATGACCTCTACCACCGATACGATAAAATATGAAAAGCACGATCGGTAAAAATATGAGAATGAAGAAATGCGAGTTGAATAGCATAATTAATATTGGATATTATAAAACTATATTAGATGCTTTAAAAGAACAAAAAGAGGAATCGTCAGCTGTTTTAAAATTTGCGTATTCTAATTCATGGCTCATTTATAAATACTGTTTTTCTCCACTGCAGTTGAATATACCTTTATCGCCTTTATAAACAAACTGATTGTTTGTCACGCGAGTTTGGTTTAAAGTGACGAAAAACACAAAATCGACAATACGACTTCTTTAATTGGATTGAATATTTATTTTAGTTCGAGTATGAAGATTAGAGGTTGTTTTATCAATGAATGTTATTATTTCTTTTAATTTTAAATGATTAAGATCAACAGACTGGCGATCAAATATATACTGCTACTGCTAGTTTTCATGCTGATTATCTTATCTTCGGTTGGATCGTTCAGCTACCTGTTTTTAAGGGATCGGCTGGAGGAAAACAACAGGGAAGTCCTGGTCTTGACCAGCCGCTCCATTGTCAATCTGGTCGCGGTTTATATTGAGAATAAAACAACCATTTTTGAGGAAATCGCCAATATAAGAGCGATCGACGATTACAATAAAAACCTCTATTCCAACCTGCTTAAAAGGTCGCTGAAAGATTTTCAGGAGGAATTCATCTCGATTTCACTCATCGGAAAAAACGGAAAAGAGAGACTTAAAGTCGTTAATTCTCGGGTCGAGGATCTTGTCAGTGATAAAATGCAAGACCTGATGAGTTCAAAGCTTCAAAATTATTCTAGGCAGGAGTATTTCAAAAAAGTGGTTTTAGAGCCCAACAAGGTTCATATCGACAAACCAAAGTACTCAGCAGACCTGCATCAAAGTTACCTTGATTTCTACTACCACTCTCAAAAGGATTCCGGTGAGAGCTTAGGAATCCTTAAAATGTCCATATCACTTTCGGAGATTGAAAAACTTGCTTATCTGCTTCCAGCCAGCAAATCCAGATTTGTCTTGATGTTGGATCACGATCGATATGTCGTTATGGCACCCGATTCTAGAAGTATTGGCTCACATATCGAAAAGGACAATCTGGCCGAGCCCAGGTTGATCGAGAAACTGAGAAATAAAGAACTGATATTCGGAGAATATCTATTGCTTGGCAAACAATCCTATATCTCTTTGGTCACTCTAGGTAAAATCGAGTGGAAGCTGATTGTCGCCATTCCCTTTGAGCAATATAATCAACCCTTAAAAAACCTGATCGACCTTTTTTTAATTATCGGAATCGTGATCATAGCAGTTGGTTGCTTGTTATCTATATTTTACGGTTACCTCATCGCGAAACCAATCCTAAAACTTACTCAGTTTACCACCGAAATCACTCAAAGCGGAGACCTGTCAAAAAGAGTCGAAAGCATTTCCAGGGACGAGATAGGGGATCTAGCGCTTTCCTTTAATGAGATGCTTGAAAAACTTCAAAGAGCTGAAATCGAGATTCGATCTTCACAAATCTATATTTTTAATATCCTGCAAAACATCAGCAACTCCCTGATCGTTATTTCCAGTGAAGGTCATATAAAGATTGTCAACAAAGCGACTATTGAAATGTTGCAATACTCTGAAGATGAAATTATCGGTATGCCTGTTTCAAAGATTCTTAAGGAGAGTGAAGATTACGGTTCTTTTACAAACGCCAGTGCACTAAAGCAGACCAACCTACCCAAAACATCTGAACACAACTATATTACAAAGTCTGGAAAAGAAGTCCCGGTCTTATTCTCCTTCTCTTTTTTGGAAAACGATTCTGATCATTCACAGTCAATCATTTTGATAGGACAAGATATAACCGATCAGAAAATCGCCACCGAGCAGCTCAGGCGCCATCAAGAGGACTTAGAAATCATGATCCAGGAAAGAACCAAAGCCTTGCAGGATTCCTTTGGTAAACTGGAAGCGCAACACATTCAACTAAAAGAAACCCAGTCTCAACTGGTTCAATCAGAGAAAATGGCAGGACTTGGAACACTTGTGGCCGGTGTCGCTCATGAAATCAATAATCCAGTCAACTTCGTCAACGTCAGCTCAAAGACCCTGGTCACCGATTTAAAGGAATTTAAGGAATTAATCTTTGACTTAGCAGATGACGCCGACGATGATTTTGTCAAACTCTTTAATGAAAAATTCGATCATTTCGACAGTTGTCTGAAAGATATTACCGAGGGGATATCGCGCATTAAGACCATTGTGCTTGACCTGAGAACCTTTTCAAGGCTTGATGAGTCGGAACAGAAAAAAGTTCTGATATCAGACAGCCTACTTACCACCTTGCGTTTAGTGAAAGCTCAATATAATAAAGAAGTGAACTTCATTTGCGACTTTAAGGTCGAAAAGGAAATCGAATGCTGGCCGGCCCAGTTGAACCAGGTTTTTATGAATATTATGTCCAATGCCTGTCAGGCTATCATCTTTAAACAGGAACAAAAGAACGAATTAACCCCTGGTGATTTGACTATCAGCACTTTCGTAAAGGATGATAAACTTGGCATTGCCTTTAAAGATACTGGCTGCGGTATGAATGATATTGTAATAAACAAGATTTTTGAACCCTTTTTCACAACCAAAACGGTAGGTGAGGGAACCGGGCTTGGAATGTCAATTTCATATGGAATTATTGAAAAACATAATGGGAATATCCAGGTAAGCTCAATCCCTGATCAGGGTACTACCATTACTCTATTATTGCCCTATAATTAGTAAACATCATTTATAAAAACATGGTCGTCTTCAATAAACAAAAAATAAAATCCATAAAGTCTCCGTTAAAAGAAAAACCAAAGAAACATACCATTCTTTTGGTTGATGACGAGGAATCCAACGTCAGCTCATTATCTAAGGTCTTAAGCAGACAGTATAACGTTTTATGCGCTTTCGACGGCCAAAACGCCCTGGACATGGTATTAAATCCCGCCAGCACAGATGATATTCATGTTATTATTTCTGACCAGAGAATGCCGAACTTAAATGGAGTCGATTTTTTTAAGCTTTCATATCCCGTCATACCAAAAACGATCCGTATCCTACTGACGGGTTTCACCGATATCCAAACGGTTATTAGTTCCATCAACGATGGTAAAATTTATAAATACATCACCAAACCAATAGAGCCAAGTGACCTTTTAATGACCGTTCATAGGGCTCTGCAACATTACGAGACTGAGGAAAAACTTCTCCAAAACAGTATCGTTGCCGAAGAAGAAAAGAAAAAACTTCAAATTCAAGTTAAGGAATCGTTCATCAACGACCTTAAGCCAGAAGAGAGAAAATGGACTTTAAACGCCATCAAAGGGATGCTACTGTGCAATGAGGACGTTAGCGACAACGAAATGATTTATTTAAAAAAGATTTTGGATTTTATTTCTAACAAAAAGGAAACTGAAATACTACTCAAGGAAATTCATGAAAAAAAGCAATCTGATATTAAGGACATCAAGATTGATTTTGAGCATTCATTTGAAATTTTGTGCCTTTTGATCAACCTTATCCTGGCTGACGGCAAAGTCACTAAATCAGAATTTATATTTTTCAGCCAAATAAGTAATTGTCTGGGGTTTAGTAATGAGTTAACCCAAAAAATGTTCAAATGGACTCAAAACCAAATCAGCCTTCAGTTTGATCATCATAAACTAAAACAGATTTCCAGAAAAAGTTATTTCTAATCAAATGTAATCATCAAAACAAAACAATGGATATCTTCAACCTATCGAAAATCAAAGAAAAACAGGCTTCAAATTCAGATGAAAAGAAACACAGTATTTTGATCGTGGATGATGAAGCCGCCAATTTAAGAGCATTAAACCGCGTATTATCGGGCAAATATAACATTTTTGAAGCCTCAAACGGCAAGGAAGCACTCGAATTCATACAGATGCTGAAAAATCCAGGTATAATCGATGTGGTGATCACTGATCAAAGAATGCCTTATTTGACAGGAATCGATTTCTTAAATCAGACTTATCATATCATACCAAAAGCGATAAGGATTATTCTGACAGCCTATACCGATATTGATTCTGTCATAAAAGCCATCAACGATGGCAGAATCTATAAGTTTATCCAGAAGCCCTACGACCCAAATGACCTTTTCATCACAGTACAAAGAGCTCTTCAAGCCTCTGAAGCTGAAATAAAACTGATTAAAAGATCCGCGGAAATACTGGAAATTCAGAAAAAACTGAAAAACGAGGTTAAAGAATTTTTTATAAAGGATCTATCTGCCGAAGAAAAAACATGGTTAGTCGACGCTGTGAAGGGAATCGTTTTATGTAAAGAGCAGATGAATAAAAATGAACTCGGCTATTTAAGGACCATTTTGTCATTTTTATACGACAAAAATGAAGCTAAAAGATTAATTGATATGGTCAAGGAAGGCGACAAGTCCGGTTTAAGTCGTTTAAAAACAGAAGCGGATAAGGCGTTCGACATGGCTACGGTATTGATGAACATCGCCATTGCCGATGGTATCATTACCAATACCGAAGAAGATTTTTACAAATACGCGTTAAAAAAGCTGGGTTACGAAATGGGTTTCGCCAATAAAATGCTCGAATGGGGAAAAAACAAGATCCTTTCCATCAACGATCTTAAACAAATCAAAAAATCATCCTATGGTAAATGGAAACATTAAAGCAAACTATTATGAATAATCCGCAATAGCGACTATCATTCCCCTTTACTTGGGTGAATACCTCTAGTCGGGAAGCAATTCAATCAGTTCAAGTCTTTTTTGGTCCGCTTCTTCAACCGTCTTGAACAAAAGGGGCGTTTTCTTTCCCTGTTCTCCCAGAAAGGTCACGGCAAAACCAAATCCCTTACCGTACTTGAATTCATAAACTCCTGTAAGACTGGCAATTTCATTGGGATCAATATCCATGGATTGATTTTTGTCTTCAGGGTGTTCGTAATGAAATATCGACATCTAATATCTCCTCTTAAGTATATGTTTTTCTTTTGGGCTTCAATATTTTTTAATTGCTAGATTAATTAAAATACTACGTTTATAGATTTAGGTACGTCAACGATATTTTCATAAGTTGAGTTTTAAGATATCAAGCTAAGCAATTATAATTCGAAATTAAATTTATTTCCTATCAGTTACTATAAATTTTGGTTCGCAATGTGCAGAAAAATTGAATTAACATTTTGATTGAGGGATGAAATGTTAATAATTTATTTTATTTCAACGTTATTTAAATATGATGGTTTTTTTTTAAATTATTTGGGGAACAAAATTGATTGTTATCATCAATTTTGTTTGGCTTTAAGGTTGATCAAATATCTTGACCCAGAACAAATTGTTTTAATACAATGATAAATAGTTTACATAAAAAACCATTCTAAGGGAGAGAGATTATGAAATGGAGAAACCTTTTAAGTTTGACGCTGTTGAGTGTGGCGATGATGTGGGTCTTATCATCCTGTGAGGAAAGTGGAACTATTACGCCAACCACTCCAACTACAAGCGATGATGTTACCCTTTCAGGTTCAATGAGTCTATCGGCACCGGCCGCTTCGGCCGCTAAACAGGCCAATAAACTCTACGTTGTGGCCCCGACTGATTACAAGCTTTACTGCGTTACCTTTACTAATCCGCCCATCGCTGGCGAGGGAAACTTCGACGCTAGCGGTAATTTTACGGTAACTCTGGCGGATGCGGCTGGACTGGCGATAGGTTGCTTTATCAATGAAATCGCGACAAACAAAACAGTTTCCACCCTGACATTCGATACAGGGGACACAACTAATCTCAGTGGTGGTACGACCAATACCAGTACCGCTATGAAGAGCGGAACCCATACCATTTCGATCAATTTTGATCC
>JAOUME010000292.1 GCA_029881655.1 Deltaproteobacteria bacterium
ATGTTCATGAAATTCCTCTTTTATTAGTTATTCTCTAAAAATCTGTCAGGCAAAAGGGCAACATTTACCATGTGGCCTTCGTATAAACCAATCGGCCATCGTTTCATAGCTGTTTCTAACGCTCTTTCTTCGGCAGAATGAAGAGAATCCGATTTACAAGCATAGACCGTATGAACAACTATTCCAAAACAATTGTAGGCTATCATTGACGCGATATAAGTTTTATTCATAAAATCACCGTTTTATAACCCTTTCATTCGTTTATTAAAGGCTTTTACATTCACGAAACATAGATAAGGAAGCAACACCCAAGATATAGGCCATACTACACACAATAATGTAAACCCGATTACCACAGTACCCCCTGAGACATCATCGCTTCTCAATTTTTCGCTCAGGGCGGCATAGAAAAATAGAACCGCAACCCATGAGCCGACCAACCAAACAATAAACCAATGTAACAGCGTTTCCATATTTATATCCTTTCTTGATGTAAGAAAATGTTGGCATTCAAAACAGGGTTATTCGCAATATAACAATCCTTTGTTGTAGAGAAAGTCGCATGACGAGCGGCTTCTTGCGCCGCCTGATTACCATGAGTGCGAGCAATGGCGGTAACAAAAGTCTTTCGGATTGTGTGAGGGGATAAAAATTCCAACGTTTCCTTGGAAATCAAACCTTTTTTAAAAGCCTTCTTTCCAATAGACTTTACTCTGGTATAAATAGCTTGAGCGGTAATTCCTTCATGAGTAGCTTTACCAACAAGTAAGTATTCTGAGTCGTGCTTTCTTTTTTGAAGGTAGTTTTCTATCTTAGATAGCAACTCTTTGTGCAAAGGAATTAATACATCTTTGTTTCCTTTTCCATGTATTAAAACTTTCCCATCAAAAATGTCAGAGACCTTCACTCTTGACATTTCGGTGCGACGAAGACCCGTGTAACGCATAACCAGTAACATAATCTTCTCATCTTTTGTGGCACAGGACAATAGACCATCAAATTCATTATCGTTGATAACACGAACAGCTTTCTTTCCAACTTTAAGATTTTTTACTAAAGAAATCTTGGTGCTTTGAATATAATCATTTTCCAATAGGAACTTGTGAAACGCTTTTAATACCGCAAACATTCCATTTACACTGACCGCAGATAGACGCTCTGACAAACTCATTTGTAACTTTTTGTAATCAGAGAGTGTCAGTTTCTCCACGTCAGAAACGGTTTTAATTTCGAAGAATCCCAAAAACACTTTGATGTCATGGTTATACTTGACGATTGTGGCATTCGTTTTATCCATCTTGAGCAGTTTCATGTACTCTTCGAACTCTTTCATTTTGACTCTCCTTTTCTTTAACTATAATAATTATACGCTAGTTAAAGCGTTTTGTCAAGTCTTTTTGGGTATCAATTCTAAAAGTGGGTATACCAGCTTTCTTAGAGATTTTAATCATATCCTTAGTTCCTTTTGATTCTCCAAAAACAAAACCAATTGTCACTCCGTCCATCCCCGCATAGTCCAGCATTTTTTGATTACGGTTTTTTCCTGCTAAAATATTATATTGTCCAAACGCATTAGTTCCTATCATAACAGGGGGAGACATGTCTTTCCAATCAGCAGGAAATAAAACAACCTTCAGACCAAACTCTTCAGCAAACATCTCTCCGAGTTTATCGGCACCATCTGTATGTCTAGATATAATTTCTATATCAGTTGATGGAACTTCCCATGCGTACTGTAATTCTGAAATAATATCTACACATTTTTTCTTCAAATACTCATAATCTTTAAACTTGCGCGAACCTGCGATAATTATTTTCATAAGTTGATTTTACCATAAAAAAACGCCCCTGTCAAGAGGCGTTTTCCCAAGAGATGATTATGTCATACAATCCAGCAGGGCATCTGCGCAGTTCTACTTGTAAGCCGCTATCAATCAAAGATTCCTTTAGAGACTTCATTTCATTAGGTCTCATCTGTATATCAAAAACTCCGGCAGAATTCTTGTTCCTATTGGTTGCCACATCTTTCTGTCGCATAAGTTTTTGAAATAGTTTTTCTTTCGTGTAAATCATCTCAGATTTCTCTGGTTATTTATTTTTCCACCAGTTCTTATTGGTGGATGATATGTTGGTTCTCCCCTGTCTCCACCACGAAGTCCCTTCGGAAATTCATGT
>JAOUME010000128.1 GCA_029881655.1 Deltaproteobacteria bacterium
TCGCGCTATAAAAGATGGCTTCATTGTGGTGTCTGTTGGTTCTTAGTCAACCAATAATGTCTGATTTTAAACGCGTAATATAGCCGCAGTCTCCTCTAATAACGTTCAAGTTATCATCTAAAGAGCAATCGGTAAATGACAACGCCCCAAATAACCAGCGTCATGATCAGACTCAGCAAAACAGCGGCGCTGGCAATGTCCTTGGCTTTTTTGGCGAGAGGGTGGAACTCTTGGGTTATCAGATCGATCGTTGATTCGACAGCCGAGTTTAATAGTTCAACAATTAAAACCACGAACAGGCAAGCGATCAGGATTAGTTTTTCGATAACCGTTACGGGTAAAAAAATAGCGGCAGGCAATAAGATAATAAATAAAAGGAGTTCCTGGCGAAATGCGGCTTCCGATACGAAGGCGGACTTGAAACCTTCGATAGAGTAGAAAAAGGCTCTTATAATTCTTATAATCCCGCTTTTTTTTTGCTGATCAATACTCAAGACGATACCTTGCGGATTTGAGTCAAAGTCTGGGGCTTTGTGAAAAATCGATGAATTTTAAACAGCTGATAGTTACCCTATTATAAAAAGAACAGAGCATCATTATTCATCTCGGTCAAGAATAAAATTAAAGCCGAACTGACTTGACCTGCCCATTATAATAAGTTCACCTATGAACTCCGGCTTTATCTTAAGGAGACTTTTTTTACTTAAAACAGGGCTGTTGTCAAACCAAGAGTCAAGTTTTACAATAATGACAGGTTTCTAATTGTTTTATTTTCCCGATCAAGCAAAATGCAAAAACACGGACCGAGCGATTACAACTTATTAAATCGAAAACCACACCCGACATTTAAGGTCAATAATGGACGCGACTAGATTGAAAATGATAACCGATAATAACTTTTATCTTTCGTTGGCGTTGATATTAATTATTATCCTCATGTTTATCATAAGCCGATTTCTTATCCAAAAGCCCTTAAATAAATTCGTTGAAAAAAGGGTTCTTAAAACTAAAACCGTTTGGGATGATTACCTCGTAAAATTTAAGGTTGTGGGATTAACAACTAGCCTTATTCCCGTCATTATTCTCTATTTCTTGTTAAGTTACTTTCCCCTGATTTCAGAATTTTTGCGGAGTCTGGTTAAAAGCTATATTTCTCTTCATATAACTTTTATCGTGGTTCGTTTACTCGCCGTAGGACTTTCTATATATGAATTACATGACGTATCCAAAAAAAGGCCCCTAAAAGGCTATACTCAACTCATCATTGTCTTTATCTATATTCTGGGTTTTATAACCGCTCTTTCATTTGCCATTAAAGAGTCTCCCTTCGTTTTTTTAAGCGGATTCGGCGCCATAACCGCCGTTATCGGGTTTGTTTTTAAAGATACGATCATGTCGTTTGTCGCGAGTATCCAAATTGCCGCAAATGATTTAATCCGGGTTGGAGATTGGGTCGAAGTTCCGGAATATGGCGCAGATGGGGATATATTGGACATTTCTTTACATCATATAAAAATACAAAATTTCGATAAGACCATTTCTTTTGTTCCAACCAGTAAAATAGTCGATACTCATTTTAAAAATTGGCGGGGAATGGATGAGACGGGAGGCAGGAGAATTAAGCGATCAATTTATATTGATCAGACATCGATTAATTTCGCTGATATCGACTTGTTAAACAAACTTAAACAAAGTCATCTTTTAAACAAATGGCTCATAGAAAAGCTCAAGGAAATCGAAGACGCGAATAAGAATATCAATTTAGAGCAAAGTATTATTTTTGATGGCAGACGGTTAACCAATCTGGGACTTTTCAGAGCCTATCTGGTCGAGTATTTAAAAAGCAGAAATGATTTGCGAAAAGAACTGACCTTCATGGTCCGGCATTTAGATCCGACACCCAATGGACTTCCCATACAAGTTTATATTTTCACCAACAATACCGAATGGGTGAGCTATGAAAATATTCAGGCGGATATTTTCGATCATATTCTGGCGACAATCACTCATTTCGATCTTAAAGTCTTTCAAAACATCATTCCTGTGACAACAAAACCGGTTACCTGATCCGAACAGAGGTCAAACCATATAAAACAGGATAAATTATATATCCGTAAATAAGATAAGGCCTACGGATTATGTTTATTGCCGGGATTACCCATTAGATGAATATAATTTTTTATCGCCTAAAGGGATCAAAAACGGTAGTGGATGCCGGTGCTGACGAAATTAAAAGCAGCGGTGACCGCTATATCGTCCGTGGTGCTGTGACTTCCCTTGGGTGAACTGCCTCCGACGATATCGCTACAAACCCTATCCTGGGTCATGCTAATGGTGATATCGCTGACCGATTGTTTGAAAACTTGAAAAAATAAGCCGAAATCGTAAACGGTACCGCCGATCCCTAAAAAGACGGGGAAGGAGTAAAATTGTTCAGACAGGCCCGACATTTCGGCCTTGCAACGTTCGACGCCATTGTCCAGACTTTTGATGATGCCCGTCATGCTGGATTCCATTTCGATCGTATTGGAGAGGTATCCTGTCCCGAGCCATGCCTGGAGACCAAAAAAGCCATTATTGGTGTAAGTGTAGCCGAAAATGGTACCGTAGGCGATATGCTGGAAGATATCTGCGGAATCCTCGTAGCTTGTTCTGGTCGGGTTGTCCTGCTTGACAATGCTTCTGACGTTGGAAAAATTGCTGCTGTAGATGGCCGCGCCCCAAGAAAAATTGCTGCCATCGAAGGGACGAACCATAAAAAAGGAGTTGACGGCTTTTGGTTTTTGTCTTTCTGTATAGTTGGAGTTGCCATAAGACAACCCGATAAATCCTTTTTCCTGAGCCTCGGCGGGTTGAGCCGTGAAAATACTCAAATAGCTTAAGCAGAAAAAAAGATAGGTGATTTTCTTGAGTATATTTGCCATTTTATAATTAATTAAGGTTGCCACCAAAAGTTGTCTGGTGGTTAAAAGTTATCATTTACAATTAACGAATCCGAAAACTTAAAACAATCCTTTTATGAAGCTCCCCAGCTCCGACCAGGAGGCCAAATCGGCCTTTTCCTGATAACCCAGGGCCTTGAAGTTTAATTTTTTGGCGTAGAAATCGGCGTCCGGATTGGTAAAACCGTGCTTGGCCCCCTCATAGGCGATGAACCGATAATCGACCCCGGCGGATTTCATCTCCTTGTGAAATGCCTGGATATCCTCGGGCTGGGTCATGGGGTCCGCCGCTCCGTGCAAGACAAGCACTTTGGCCTTGACGTTCGATTTGACGGCTTTGGTCGGCGTGTCTAAGCCACCGTGGAAGCTGGCCACGCCGGCAATATCGACTCCCTGCCGTGCCATTTCGAGAACCACGCTACCGCCAAAGCAATACCCGATCGCCACGATTTTTCCGGCCTTAGCCGGTGAGTTTTTAAGCAAGGCCTCCATCGCCGCGTCAAAGCGGTTCCTCACATTCTTGGCGCTGGAAAAAACCTCTGTCCTAAAGGCCGCCGCCTGTTTGGGATGCCCTGTGATCTGGCGGTCGCCGTACATATCCACGGCCATGGCGATATAGCCCAACTCGGCCAGCATCCGGGCTCTTTTTCTGGGATAATCGGTTTGTCCCCACCATTCATGGACCACCAGCACTGCTGGAGTGCCTTTTTTGGCGGCTTTAGGCATAGCGAGATAACCCGTCATGGTCTTGTCCCCCGCCTTGTAGGCGATCTCCCTGGTTTCAATGGGCGGGTTTTTGGCCAGGAGCGCGCCCGGGAGTACCGCGATCAGGAAAATTAAGAAACAATACTTAAGCCGTGTGTTGATAGGGGGCATTTTCTCCTCCAAAAAAAGTTTTAATCTTAAAATACACTTTTTGAATTACTCGGGTCAAGAGAAAATAAAATCGCGTAACACCCGCAAGTGAGGGGTATCTGATTAAAACAATATGATTTGAGTCTCGCGGAAATGCTTCCTGGTAAGGATCGTAATTGTTATCAGGTGTTTGATTTTGCCGTCCTTTTTGTCTCTCACCTCAGCCCTAAAGTGGATAAAAAAAAACCCGCCGTGAAGCGGGTTTTTTTCGTCTTTCAGCTTAAACTAAGCTTAGATGGAATCGATGATCGCGTTTAAGCTGGCGCTGGGGCGCATGGCCTTAAAGCAGAGATCATCGTCGGGGTGATTGTATCCGCCGATTTCAACCGGTTTTCCCTGTGCCCCGTTCAACTCTCCGATAATCTTGGATTCGTTCTCCTCAAGCTCCCTGGCGACTTTTGAAAAACGAGTCTTCAGGTCACTGTCGGCGTCTTGAGAAGCCAGTGCCTGAGCCCAGTACAAAGCGAGATAGAAATGACTTCCCCTGTTATCAAGCTCGTTGACCTTCCTCGAAGGTGATCTTTCGTTCTCCAGAATTTGGCCGATCGCCTGATCGAGCGTCTCGGAGTAAAGCTTGGCCTTCTTGTTGTTATTCACCGTACTTAAATGCTCCAGAGAGGCGACGATGGCGCAAAACTCGCCCAGCGAATCCCATCTTAAATGACCTTCCTTTAAAAACTGCTGGACATGCTTGGGAGCCGAGCCACCCGCTCCGGTCTCAAAAAGTCCTCCACCGTTCATCAGAGGGACGATGGAAAGCATTCTCGCGCTGGTACCCAGTTCCAAAATCGGGAAGAGATCCGTCAGGTAGTCCCTTAAGACGTTACCGGTAACTGAAATCGTATCCTCACCCTTTCTGATCCGCTCCAAAGAGAATCTCATGGCATCGTCAGGATGCATGATGCGGATATCCAGGCCGTCCGTATCGTGGTTGGGCAGATATTGATTCACCTTTTCGATAAGCGCCGCGCCATGAGCCCTTTGCTTGTCCAGCCAGAATATAGCCGGTACTCCGGTAGCCCGGGCCCTGTTGACCGCCAGTTTCACCCAGTCCTGAATGGGTGCGTCTTTTGTCTGGCACATCCTGAAGATATCGCCTTCTTCGACCGGCTGCTCTTGCAGGGTTACTCCCGAAGCGTCGACCACGCGAATGGAACCGTTACCGGGCGACATGAAGGTTTTGTCGTGAGAGCCGTATTCCTCGGCTTTCTGGGCCATGAGACCGACATTGGAGACAGAACCCATGGTCGCGGGATTCAAGGCGCCGTGCTTTTGACAATCCTCAATGGTGACCTGATACATGGTCGCGTAACAGCGGTCCGGCACCATAGCGAAGGTATCGTGAAGCTGGTCGTCGGCTCCCCACATTTGCCCGCCGTCCCGCACCACGACCGGCATCGAAGCATCGATGATCACGTCGTTTGGTACATGCAGATTGGTGATGCCCTTGCTCGAATCCACCATGGCCAGAGCGGGTCTTGCCTCATAGACAGCCTTGATATCCGCTTCGATCTCCGCTCTTTTTGCCTCGGGCAGGTTTTGGATCTTCGCGTAAAGATCGCCCAGGCCATTGCTGACGTTCACGCCCAATTCCTGAATAACCGCCTGATGTTTTTCAAAAACGTCCTTGTAGAAGACCGTCACGCAGTGGCCGAAAATGACGGGGTCTGAAACCTTCATCATGGTCGCCTTGAGATGCAGCGATAACAAGACACCTTCTTTCTTGGCCTCTTGGATCTGATCTTCATAAAATTTCCTTAATGCCTTTACGTTCATGACCGATGTATCGATGATCTCGCCCGCCTGCAGGGCCGTTTTCTCTTTCAGGACTGTAACGCTTCCATCGGCTCCGGCATATTCGATCCTGACGTCACCCGCGGCTTTTACCGTGGTTGATTTCTCGCTGCCGTAAAAATCTCCGCCCGACATATAGGCGACTTTCGATTTTGAGTTTTTAGGCCAGTCTTTCATCATTTTGTGGGGATTTTTCTGAGCGAACTTTTTAACCGACGTAGCGGCTCTTCGGTCGGAGTTTCCTTCCCTTAAAACGGGGTTAACCGCGCTTCCGAGCACTTTGGCGAATCTTCCCCTGAGCTCTTTCTCGGCATCGGTTTTCGGTTCTTCCGGATAATCGGGAATCTGGTAGCCTTGCTTCTGCAGTTCCTTGATCGCGGCTATAAGTTGTGGGACCGAAGCGCTGATGTTGGGCAGTTTGATAATGTTGGCGTGTGGCTGTTTCGCGAGAACGCCAAGCTGAGCCAGATAGTCGGGCAACTTTTGACTCTCGGTCAGCTTATCTGGAAAGTTCGCGATAATTCTGCCCGCGAGAGAGATATCCCATGTATCGAACGTAATCCCAGACCCCTTGGTATAAGCCTGAAGGATCGGCAATAAGGAATAGGTTGCCAGTGCGGGCGCTTCGTCAATTTTTGTATAGATTATCTTTAATGGATCTGTGGTCATTATCGCTCCTTGGTTTTCGCCAGTATCATTAAAATAGATTTTTTAAACGGTCAGAATCGACCAGCCATATAGCGTGAAAAACTTATTATAAAATATTTAATTTGTCCATACCCTGTAGCGGGATTAACTTTTATTAAAAGTGAACATTATTTGTTTTATAGATTACAAAAAAAATTAAAAATGAAGTATCTTACGAAAACAGGTTGAAATCTTCGAATTGACGAAAAAAATTTACCGGTTTTCGGTGACGGATTTACCTCCCTGTTAAGGCGATCAATCCCAGATCCTAATTGGCTTGGTATTCATAGTCGCTTAGATTCCCAAGGAAATGATCCTGGTATCCCTTAAGGATGTGAGCGCGGTAATCATGCGAGGCCGTCCGGTTTTTTACGGTTTTTTCGGGCTGGGCGACATAGACGTAACCGCTCAGCATTATATTTTCCAGGGTCATGACCGGCATCGCCGTCCTTAGATAATGATCCGGATAACCCTCAAAACCATCAAGGATTGATAAACCTGATCGCTCGATTTCATAAGCGACGCAGGGGCAATCCTTCCCCCCGGCTCCGGAAATGATATTCGCGTAGGCATGCTGTTCATGATCACGCAGGGGACTTTTGTTGTAGATTAGCCGGAAATCCTTTAAATAACCTTTAACGCTTTGATAATGCTTCACGCCCCTTTCTTTCAGACGTTCCAGGCTGAGATTGGAACCATAAGCGACATAAAAAACCTTTTCGCCCATCCGGTCCAAAAGATAACGCCGGTAATCGCTGTAGCCGTCTTTATTGAAAGATGGGATTTTAGGGGAATCCTGATGGTAAAAATAGGTCCAAACCTTAAGTTTCTCACCTGTCGAGAGGCTTTGGGCGGAGATTTGTTTTCTTATATAAAGTGATTTTTGAGGATCAGCCGGGTAATATCCCTCGACTTGATCCAGCAGGTCGAAAGTCGAGGGGATATCCACTCGGTAGATTTCACCCAGAACTTTCCCTTGACCTTGAATCAAGCCCGGATAATGGCCCAGATCGATCAACTCGCCTTCGCACAACGCCAAGCCCAGATATTCAGCGGTGCTGAGCAGACCGTTTCTGGATAATCCCCTGCATAAGGAGCCGTAGACGAATAGGTATTCCATATTCAAAGTAAATCGCGCCTGTCTGGAAAAAATATAAAACCGATGAGGGTAAATCTTACCCACCGCTGGCAGGATAACTGGTCGGGAGGTGAATTAAAAGCCCTTTCTTTAAGCTTTTCGGGATTTTGAAAATGCGCTGAATCACTCGGCATCTTATTAATTTCACCGCGGCGTATAAACCCAGACATCATTTAGCCAGGTGGCCTTATTTTTTTCCATGCCCCCGAAATAAAAAAGCTGGTTCCCGATAACGCCGGCCCCGCCGTTCATCCGGCCGGACCAGGCGGGAGTGGGCTGTTTTTCCCATGTGACCCCGTCTGAGCTGTTCCAGACTTGTCTTTTATAGGCTCCGGTTCCCCCGTTTCCAGACAAGAGCCAGAGCTTATCCTGAAAAACGATCAGTGAATGGCCCACTTCCCCCGAACTGGTCGCCGTCAGATTATCCAGATTCCAGGTCACCCCGTCGCTGGAGGACCAAACATCGCTGAGCCATTCCTGAGTTTCGTTATAACCGCCGACCAAGACCATCTTGTCATGAAAAACGGCCGCCTCGGTCATCCTGCTATTCCAGTCGGCGCTTGGGGTAACTTGAATCCAGGTGACCCCGTCAATGGTATTCCAGACATCGTTGAGGTAATCGGTCCCATCCCAGCCGCCAAACACCCATATCCGGTTATCATAGACCAGACAGGAATGAGATGACCTGGGCGACCAGTCGGCGCTGGCATCGATCAAATTCCAATCGATCCCGTTTTCGCTTTGCCAGACGTCACTGGTACGGTCGTCGCTGAAGCCGCCTAAAAGCCAAATGCGGTCATTAAACGTAACCGCGCAGGAGCCCGAACGATAGCCCAGGGCCGTGGATGACGCCAGCTTCTGCCATTGGATCAGATTCTCGGAGGCGTAAACGTCCTGGT
>JAOUME010000293.1 GCA_029881655.1 Deltaproteobacteria bacterium
CTCAGACCGGCGGCCCTGGAAAAGACCGCACTCCAAAAGCAGCTTAAACCCGTTTACGGAAATCAGGTGCATCGACCCGGTCACCGTGCGGGCGCCTCCGAAAAATTCGACTTTCAAACTTATCCCCTAGTATGGTATGGTTAAATAACTATGATCAATCACCCTGTGATCATCACAGCCTTTTATAAGATTAAATCTTAGATTCCGGCGGATGAGAGGATTTGATCCATCATGTCCTTTTCGGTAAAAAGTCCTTTTTTATCTTTGATCCACTCGGCGGCCAGGATCGAGCCGGAGGCGAAACCCTCTCTCGTTCTGGCGGTGTGTTTCAACTCGATCGTATCGAATGGGGAATCATAACAGACCGCGTGGGTTCCGGGGATATGCCCGCCCCTTAAGGAAGCGAAATGGATCTCGTCCGGCGCTATTTTCCGGTCCAGTTTATCCTCGCAAATGCTGTTTTTCCTCTTAAGTTCTTTTAACAGGATATCCTGCATCGTCTTGGCGGTTCCTGAGGGAGAATCTCTTTTTTTATTGTGGTGGGCCTCGAAAGCGAGGATATCGTAATCAGAGAAGGCATCGATGATCCTGGCTGATTTTTCGATAAGCTTAAAAAAGATATTGACCCCGATCGAAAAATTAGAGGAATAAACCATTCCGATGGCGTTTTTTTCGACCATATCCTTGACCGCTTCCATCTGATCGGTCCAGCCGGTAGTGGCCATCACCAGGTTTTTCTTCCAGAGACAGGCGTCCTGAATGTTTTTGATCGCCGCGTCGGGTTGGGTAAAGGCAATCAGGACATCGGCCTGATCCATCGCTTCGCCGCAAATTTCTTTGTGGGTCGCCTCAGGGTGAAAAGGATCGACGATGGAGACGACTTCGACTTGCCGTTCTCTGGCCGATTTTAACAGCATTTGACCCATTTGGCCAAACCCGATAATAGATATTTTCATAGACTTAAGCCGATTCTCATTATCCAGAGACACTCTGGACAATTTGATTTTCTTGAACTAAAGGTTATGGGAAATTGGTAACATTAACATTAACGGTTTGTCATGCGGAATGAAAAGAAAACACGAAAAAAACCAGATACTACCCATGACAAATCAGGGAAGGAGAAATGGGAAAAAGAAATGGAGTTTTTTGAGTCCGAGATGAAAAAAGCAGGGGTCATTCCGCTGGCTAAAAAAAGGAAAACCAAACATCCGGCCAGGGTATCTTCGCCGATCCGGCTCTTTGAGGATACCTCGAAAGAGGATTTGAGCCAGCTTGATAAGCCTCAAGGGAAGTATGCCGGTAAAACGGCGCGAGGCAAGCCGCCGATCAGAAAAAAAATCAAGATCACCCGAGATTTTGAGCCGGATGAAACCCTCGATCTTCACGGAGAAACGCAAGAAAGCGCTCTGATTAAACTCAGGAGCGTCTTATCGCGCTCTGTGGCTCTAAAGCTTCGGCATGTTCTGGTGATCACGGGGAAAGGTCTCAACTCAACCGTCGAAGGCGGGGTTTTAAGAAAAAGGGTTTTGGAGTGGCTGGAAACAAAACCGGAGTTGAATATTCGTGATTTTCAATTCGCGCCTTCTTTTTTAGGAGGGGAAGGAGCTATCCTGATCTTATTGAAATAAAAAGATTGATAATTAATTTTTTATACCTGTTG
Source organism: Deltaproteobacteria bacterium (assembly GCA_029881655.1). Lineage (GTDB taxonomy): Bacteria > SAR324 > SAR324 > XYD2-FULL-50-16 > XYD2-FULL-50-16 > JAOUME01. The sequence continues at coordinate 1,661 of JAOUME010000293.1, forward strand.
AAAACCTGTGTAAAACTTCCTGAAATCACGAAAAATAGCCCTTCGGGGGCGATCCCCTCAACTAGATATTTATAGTTTCAGGTAAAACAAATAAATTGATAAAACTATACAGAACAAGGGATAATAACCAACCCTTTAGGAAGACTGGCCTTTTTTTTATTGAAATAAACTTGACAGAATTTATCAAGGCGAACTTTTCAACAGGTTTGGCGGCTTAGGTTCTGAGAGAATGAATTTATTTGTTTTTTCTCATGGATTTCGAGGGGAAAACCGCGGCCTGTTCCGCCTAAAGGCTGATTAAACCGGAATTGAAGCTTGCAGGTTATCTTTTTTAGAGCGGGAAATGGTTAGTTTCACTATAAATAAAATTAATTATATGGTGGATAAACAGCTTAAATGGTTTTGTTGATGATTTGCGGGTGGAGCTAATATAGAATGTCCGGATGATCCAATCATACAGGTATGAAGCGGGCTTTTGTCTTTGAGAGTTGCGAAATCACCCGGTGTCGTG
>JAOUME010000294.1 GCA_029881655.1 Deltaproteobacteria bacterium
TGTCCGGCTTATCCACCAGGCAATTAAGAGCAAATCACATAAGCCCCAGAATTGAATTATGCGTGATTTGTTGGTCAAATTAGTTCCTTAATTCTTTTCTTATAACGTTTAGGTTGAGGGGCGCGCCCGGTGGTAGCAAATTTTGCCGCAACACTTCTTCGCGTCCCGCTCTAACCTCTTGTTAAATTTTTTACACTTCATTGTACGAGCCACAGCTTTTACAGCGAATCACTATGTTTTGTATGTTTTCCTTTGGTATCCCCACAACCAAATGTGACTTACAACTACCACATGCTAATGCCAAACCCACTTGGTAACCGGTAAAAGCGACTGTACCCTCTCCCTCGTAAATAAATACTGATCTTGTATCTGGATCTGGCTCGGGAATCACCTTTAAGGTATTAGTCTGTTTAACCCTCGGGACTTCCGGTTTCTTTACTTTGGGTCCATGACATTCTTTAAAAAGCAAACCAGACTCACAAGGACATGGTTCGTTTGGATCAATCTTAGCCATGTTTACTCTCTCACAACCGATATAGGTAGCTCTGGATCAATATACCTGCCAAGATCAGGTACGTTCAGCTTCATTCGAGTAAGCATGATTAGAAGATATGTAAAAAATCGTCCAAAAGTTCGATCGGCGGCACCTTCCTTAATTATGCGAAGTAGCACTTCATCTTGTTCTTCTGCGTTTGAACTACGCTTGTGTGCAGTCAGAACTAAATTGACAAACTCGTCAGTATCAATCAATAGGTGCTTTTCGCCCTTTGTTAGATTAACACTTTCATAGCGAAGTAGGCCCTTGCCGAGAACGCATACCAGATTACAAAAGTAATTAACATCGTGAACAGCATGAGAATGGGCCATCCAATTATCCTTTAAAGAATCTAGCGAGTTCCCAGATAACTGAAATCCAAAGACAATACCGAATGGCCTGGATCCTCTATGCACTGTTGCATATTTTCTGGTTGTGATTACACCTAAATCTCTTGGTGCTAGTTTCTTGAAAGATGTGATTTTGCCAGCGGCGTCGTCAAATTCGGCTTTGGAAAGAGAAGACTTAACTTCAATTATTCCATATACGCCCTCAATGGGGAGTATCGACGTTTTTCCAGCATATAGGACAGGGCAATTTACTGCGTCATAAATTATGATGTCGATGGCATGTGAACGTGAGCCTTCTTTTGTAATTACTTCACCTTTAGTCACACCATACCTTTTTGGTAAGTGATTCTTAAGGAAGTCCATTAGGAACTCTTCTCTATTTTCACCTTTGTCTCCGCTATGGTTTATAAAGCCGGATTCTTTGAACCTCGCTAACATAGTGGTTTCTATCGAAGAAAATAATTCATTCAAATCCATGCGATGATCTCATCGAAATTTAACGACCTTGATAAGCTGCTGGCCAATGACTAGCAGGAAACATGGCAGCGCTTATTCCAGTCAGCTTGATTAAATTGTTATGATTTCATTACTTTTAATATATCACTTGGAGAATTTTTATTTTCAAATCCCTTTCTGAGGTAAGCGTATAAGAATTCAGCTTCGGGGTGTACTTTGTTTTTTGATATGTCTTGGTATTGCCTGATGCAATATGAACGGTCATCAAAATTTAGATTAACGTCACTATACCAGACCATGATGCCTGGTCGAGGAGTAAGATGGAAACGGGAAATAGACGTAGGCTCTATGTTTCCGTTTGTAATTGAAAATGATTTCCACCGTGAAAAAAACACACCTTTCATGTCTACGCGGCCTGTTTCAAAATTTATTCGTGTTACGTGCGGGAAGTAAAAAGGAACTACAAAAGTTATAGTCGCTTGAATGAGGAGGCCCCCTATAAACAGAAAAGCAATAATTCCCCCTCCACCCTCACCAATAAACATCCAGAAAATTAAAATAAACATTGCCAAATATGTGATTGAGTAAAACCAAAAATCGCTTTTATTGCTTTTTTTGACAATGAGCGAGTTCTCAATAATTTTACAATATTTCGGAAGATCAAAAGGGAGTGTATTCATTTTAATCATAACGCTGAGATAAGCTGCTGGCCCAAAACCTTGCAGGAAACATGGCAGCGCTTATTCCAGTCAGCTTTATTATCTTGTTAGACCATACTCTAAGTGTTATGGGAAAAAAGTTTTGTATAGCGATAG
>JAOUME010000295.1 GCA_029881655.1 Deltaproteobacteria bacterium
CACTTTTCCTGTAGCAATGCCATATCTGAAAATTTGGCTACAGAGCATTTTAAGGCGATGAGCGGTTTCGATTGTCCCTCGTTTTTCGACCCTTTGGGCTAATGCCAAAATATCCTGCGCTTCTATTTCATCAATCGGCAAAGAACCAATCCAAGGTAAAATATGCTTCTTTAATCTTGCCGTATTGTTATTAAGAGTCGTCTTAACCCACTTTGCGGATTTCTTGGAAATCCATTCACTGGCGATACCCTCAAAAGTCATTGCTTTTGTGGCAAGCACGGCTTTTCTTCTGTCAGCTTGCTTTTTTTGGCTGGGATCAATATTTTGCTCAAGTTGCTTTTTTGCTTCCAGGCGCTTGGCTCTCGCTTCTTTTAGGGATACTTGCGGATAAACACCAATGGCTAAAGTTTTTTGCTTGGAGCCAAAACGGTAATGCATTCGCCAGTATTTACTTTGTGGTGTGACCTGTAAATATAACCCCTCACCATCTGAGAGTCGAATTTGCGTTTTTCCTTCAGGAACTTTTGCCGCTTTGACTTTAGTATCAGATAGTTTCATCCCTACCCCCAAAGTTTGGTTCAAAATTGTTGGTACTTTTTAGAATGAAAAGTGGCTAAGTAGAAATGTACCAACAAATATACCAACAAATTTATGGTATTTTATAGAATATTGTAGGATGTTCTGGGATTAAAGGCAACAAGAAAAGCTTGTATTTACAGTGGTCACAAGCTTTTCTTGAACTTTGTTGAATCACTTATTGGTACCGAGAGCCGGAATCGAACCGGCACGGCCTCGCGGCCATTGGATTTTGAGTCCAACGTGTCTACCAGTTTCACCATCTCGGCAGATAAATGAAGGATTAAATACTGGCTTATGACTTGTCAATAAATAAGATAGTAGCGAGCCTTTTGGAATTTGGCAAACAAAAGCCGTTCAAACCGTATTATCCCGGCGGCCATGTAAATCCCCGACCACCCAGAAGATGGACATGCAGGTGAAAGACGCTTTGTCCAGCCCCACTTCCGTTATTAATAACGACCCTGTAGCCGCTTTCGGCCAGATTAAACTCATTGGCAAGATCGTTGGCCTTTAAGACCAGTTTTCCCATCAATTCACGGTCATCCGCTTCCATGTCAGCCAAATAAGCGATATGTCGGTTGGGAATAATTAAAAGGTGGACCGGGGCCTGGGGATGAACATCCTTAAAGGCGGTTATCTCCTCATCCTGAAAAACGATTTCGGATGGGATCTGTTTATTGGCGATACGGCAAAAAAGACAATCAACGTTCATATCATCCCTATCATTTATAATATTTGTTTTTTATTTGATGGCGGACTGAAAGTCTTATTATCACTCAATATATCGCGCGTTGAGCGTAAATAAGGTTCCCCGGTCTTCCATCCTGCTGGTTGACGGCCAAAGACTTGGTTTTATTTTGCTTGATGCTTGCTTGAATTGTCAAATTCAATTAATTTAAAATGATTATCAACCTCTTATTGAATAAAGACCATGAAAATTGACCACCCCTATTACTTCGCCGTCGGTATCGGAACTAAAAACCGTCGGAACCAATGGTTGGAGGTTTATTATCCCGAACCTTTGAGTTTAAAGCGGCCCGAGACGATCAAGGCGATCAGGGATAAGTTCGTCGATAAAGCAGTAAAGGATACCGTGGGAATCACGATTGAACTTAACCCCGATGAGACGGGCGAAATCGAGGCGCTTTTTCTGGACGACCCGGAGCAAAACAGAATTCGTGAGCTGATCCATCAAATAAAGTCATCGAAACATCCCCTGGTTTTATGTCTGATTGACCCGCGGTCCGATCCAGCCCAGGTACCAGATATCTATCTCAGGCTTCATCTCTTATCGCATAGACTCGTCAAACCCCATGAAATCAACCTGAACGGAATTTTCGGCAAACTCCATAATATCGCCTGGACGAACCGAGGAGCCGTCGATTTAAGCGAATTGCGCGAATTACAACTGGAAGTCCGGCTTAAGGGGGAGTATCTCAGCGTGAACTCGGTCGACAAATTCCCCAAGATGACTGATTACGTTGTGCCGGCTGGAGTCCGGATCGCCGATACCGCCCGGGTTCGACTCGGCGCATATATCGGGGAGGGAACCACTATCATGCATGAG
>JAOUME010000296.1 GCA_029881655.1 Deltaproteobacteria bacterium
TAAGTAGGAGGGGTTTTATCCATGAGTTGAATTGTTGTGGCGGTAGGCTCTTTTTGAACGAGCTCAGGCATGAATCCCAGAAAGAAATGTCCTGCATAGTTACACGATTAGCTCATTAGGGTATTTTATAAAGTCTCTTCATTCTACATGCTCATATTAATCTTATCCACAGACAATGGATCGAAATGGACTTGACTCTTAGTTACTAAAGCATTCTAATAGCGGGTTCAACGACTTACCTAGGAAAATAAAATGAAACGTACATATCAACCTTCTGTCACAAAAAGAAAGCGTACTCATGGATTTTTGGTTCGCATGAAAACCCGCGGAGGTCGCGCAGTTATAAATTCGCGTCGCGCAAAAGGCCGTGCAAAACTCGCGGTATAAGGTCGAAGGAAGCGCTAAATTATCTTCGAAGTACCGTATTCTGCGAGCAGAGGGTTTTAATAGTGTTCTGCAAGCGCAAAATATAGGCAGTAAATATTTCAAGGTTTTTTTTGCGCAAAACACCAGGCCAAATGCAAAGCTAGGCATAATCGCCTCAAAAAGGAATTTTCAACGCGCGGTTGACCGAAATCGTTCAAAGAGAATTGTAAGAGAGGTATTCAGACACCACGGGTTGAAAAAAAGCAGTTTAGACATTGTTGTGCTGGTAAAGGATTTCTTTGGGTCAGACACAAAGTTTCTTTACGGCAACTTATCTATGCTGTTGGAGCAGGTTAAATCCAGATGCGCAGATTAATTATCACATTGATTCGCGTCTATCAATATTTATTTAGTCCGCTGGGCCCGCCCACTTGCAGGTTTACTCCTAATTGTTCTCAGTACACAAGTGAAGCCATCGAAAAGTATGGAGCAACAAGGGGGTTATGGTTAGGAATAAAAAGAATTATTCGTTGTAACCCTTGGAATTCTGGGGGATATGATCCTGTACCCTAACATTTAGACATAATTATGGACCTACAAAGACTTTTTCTCTTTTTAATTTTTTCCTTTTCACTGGTCTTGGTCTGGGATGGGTGGCAGCGCTATCAACATCCTGATAGGTTTGTACCAGCAACCGAGGCTATCTCCACATCAAAAGTAAGCGCTAAAAAAGAAACAATTCCACTAAATTCATTACCTGAGGTTCGCCAATCACAAGGTGTTAATACACAACAATCTGGATCCACTGAAGGCCGAACGATTAAAGTTAAAACAGATTTAGTAGAAGCTGAAATAAGTACTGTTGGTGGAGATATCCGAAAACTAGCATTATTAAAGCATCCTGACAGCCTAGATAAAACAAAGCCTATTATTCTTTTCGAGAAAGGTGAGGGAACGCATAATTATGTTGCCCAAACAGGATTGTTGGGGGAGGGGCTGCCTAATCACAATTCACTTTTCAGTGCTGACAGGGGGTCTTATGAGCTATTAGATAATGAAGATCAACTTCAAGTGAGACTAAAGTCCCTTGAGACCAATAGGATTAAAGCGACTAAAATTATTACTTTTCACAAGGCAAGCTATCTGATTGATATAGATTATGAGCTTGAAAACACAGGCAACCAAACTGTTTCAACAAGCCCATATTTTCAATTTATCAGGGATAGTCAGTCACCGAGAGGCAGTTCCAAATTCCTGCCAACTTATACCGGCGGAGCAGTTTATACAGAGCAAGAAAAATTTCAAAAAATAGACTTTAATTCTATTGAAAAAGGATCTGCTGAATACCCCAAAAAAGTTGAAGATGGTTGGATTGGGATGTTGCAGCATTATTTCGTTTCGGCTTGGTTACCACCCGCAAATGTTGGTAGAGAATACTTTTCGCGCAAGCTTGACGGAGATAGTTATTCAATAGGCTTGGTTCAACAGGAGATAATTATTGAGCCGGGCAAAAAGGCACATTTATCATCAAGACTCTATGCGGGACCGGCGAAAACCGGATTGGATAAAATTGCTCCTGGATTGGGACTAACAGTTGATTATGGTTGGCTTACAGTTATAGCTACGCCATTATTTTGGGTTATGACTCATTTTAATGACTGGACTCATAACTGGGGAATTGCCATCATTTTGCTTACAGTTTTGATCAAATTAATTTTCTTTCCACTTTCTGCTGCCAGCTACCGCTCAATGGCAAAAATGCGCTTAGTTGCGCCCAAG
>JAOUME010000297.1 GCA_029881655.1 Deltaproteobacteria bacterium
ATCATAACCGAGATCTATAAGAATCTCCAATTCTTGAATGAGTTTTTCGAAAACTACTTTTTCAGATTCAATGGAAAGATAATAAGGTTTAAGTTTAAATTGCCTGAATGCTTTCAAGCACACTAAATCGGCACCTTCAATATCAATTTTAATATAATAAGGAATACCATATGTTTCAATACATTTGGAAAAATCTATCGTGTTAACCTCGATCAATTTATTTTGGGTCCCTAATTTTTCGTTCCTTGAAGCCCAACTTTGGTTTACAGTCCCCCAAGTAGTTTTGTCTAAATTTTTATAAAATTTAACTTTTTGCGTTGAGGGATCTTCAACAATAGCTCCTTCAATAATAATAAGTTTTTTTTCAATTATTTCGACAGAAAACTTTTTCTTGTTTTCTTCAATCAGGTCGGGATCAGCCTCAAATGCAATAACTTCAAATCCCTTTTTAAGATAAAATTCAGTATCTTCGCCCTTGTGTAAACCAACATCAAAAATAAGATTGTCTTTCCTTGATGTATTCTTGTTTAATTGAATCATTATATTCTCCAGAATAGATATTGGAACAGGTTTAAAATGGTTTTAAATACAACAAGTTCTTGTTGTTTTCATTTCAGTTGATCGACTGGACTTCATTTTGCAACTCTTCATGGCTATTTGTAAATGGTTTTTCCGAAAGCGAACCAATGAAACCTTACCATGCATATAAAAAGACTAAAAAAAGGTGACAGAATATTACATAATTGAATTTCATCATAAACTACAAAAAATCACTATAGCTTGACTAAAAACCCCAAAAACAATCATAATTAGCGTTAATTGGAAAATGGATCACTAGAAGACCAACCCCGAACCTCAGGTAAAACCATAAAGACTCCTGGCCCTAAATAATTTCTTCCTCCAGCGCTAACAACCAACATTTGCGGGAACATCATGAAGACGCACACTCATTGGCTGGTTTCAGGGGGCTGTGACTTTTTAGGTATTAAACAGATCCATCCCTAGAGTTAGAGTCCTCAAAATAAAATTTGGGGTATCGACAGTTTGTCAGTGGAGGCCAGGAAAGTTTGGGTAATGTCTGTGAATTTTGGGGAGGTTGAGACAAATAACGACTCTCTTTTACAAGATACTTGATCTATAATAACTCAATCAGTCATCGATGATATCATGAAGAAAAAATGTCTGCCATACGTGATCCACATCAGACGCGCTAGAATAAAGTACTCGGGTTTTTGAATAACTCCAGCGAAACCCATTAAAATTAAAAGGTTTAGTCTTTCAAACGGCGATACCTTTGGCTTTTGGAAAGCTCCTTAATTTATTAGTCACCATTGAAATTTGAATGGAAAGCCAAACTAACAAAGACGTTAAAAAAGTCGCTAAAGGCGCAGGAACCGCCGTGACCGGTCGTTTTTTAGGGAGAATTTTTATTTTTTTGACCCAAGTGGCGATAGCCCGCTTATTTGGCGCTGAAATCTTTGGGCTATATGCGCTGGGGATGGCTACAGTCAGGTTCAGTGAATTATTTTCAAGATTGGGACTGGATAAAGGTGGGATGATGTTCGTTGCCATATATAGGGACGAATCCCCTTCAAAACTAAAAGGCGTTGTTTATTCCGCGACTGGGTTTTCATTTTTATGCGGGAGCGTTCTTGGCATTTTACTTTATTTATTCTCTGGATTAATTTCGGTTTATATCTTTAAGGAACCTCAACTCCAAGAAACCATCAAACTTTTCGCCTTTTGCGTCCCTTTTTTTTCATCTGTTACTGTCGTGGCGTCTCTTCTTCAAGGCTTTTACTCGATCAAATATGCGGTATATTCACGAGATATTATTCAACCTCTCGTTAACTTAATACTTATTATCATATTTTATTATTTTGGATTTGCTTTATCTGGAGCGATATTCGCCTTTACCCTTTCTAATATATTCGCGTTCGCGGCTGGGATTTGGTATATTCACAAAGCTTTTGGTTATTTAAAAATCAAATATATCAAATCTCAATATGAATTTAAAAAACTATTTTCTTATTCAACCCCCTTTTTATTCGCCGGACTTTTATATTATCTTTTTGCTTGGATTGATACCTTAATGTTGGGGTTTTTGGGAACAGCAAAAGATGTCGGTATCTACCGTG
>JAOUME010000129.1 GCA_029881655.1 Deltaproteobacteria bacterium
CCTATAAGACCTTCACCTGTTAATACTGTCTTGAATACATAAAAAAATCAATTCCGACAGCGCGCTTGTTCTCCCTGAAAATTAAAATAACCGCTACGCTTGACAAACGGTCGGCCCTAAACTAGACTTAATGATTAAGCACACAAAACGACACAGATACCGCGGGGTGGAGCAGTCCGGTAGCTCGTCGGGCTCATAACCCGAAGGTCGTAGGTTCGAATCCTACCCCCGCAACCAAACATACAAAGGCTTCAGCTGATTCTCGGTTGGAGCCTTTTTTGTTTTTGCCCCAATCCTTGCCACACTCAAGCCTGATTTTTGGTTTTTTCTCTAATTTACTGTTATTATCTGTTCGGTGGAACTTTTTGTACCTCGGGTGGAACTCTGTTTGTAAAATAGCGAGAAGGAAATTGATTTAGTTTATAATGCTGACAACATTTTTAGTGGTCTTTGAAATCCCTAAATCATTTGACATTCTGCTCAACTGTAAAAGTATAAATATTGTTTTTTTTGTAAAAATAAAGAACACCTATCTGATATCGCTTTAGAAATTTAAAGACTTCATTAGAGTCCTGTCCCGCAGGAAGCACAAGGAATCTTTTTGCCAATGAATCATTTCTTGAATGAAATAATAATTGTCCAATACCTGCATAAATTGACTGAGATGAATCTGTTGATTTAACCTCATATATTTCCAATAACTCAACACCACAAACAACTGCCAAATCAATGGTCTGAGTATTTTTTATTTCTTCGACACGTTTTCCTTGCTTGGTTAACCAATCTTTTAATCTATTTGTCACTATCCCGTGTTTATTACTGGAAGTTGATGGTTTTTTGGAACCTCTTTGAGATGGACATTCTCTCTCAGGACTAAAAAAGTGATTTTTCCAATCTGTTGGATCGGTAAAATTAGGACCACGATTTTTAGGTTTTCCTTTCCTAGAACTATATTTTCCTGCTTCGATGTATTCAATAGCTTTTTTCATCCATTGGTACTCAGGAGTTGACTTTCTCCTTTTCTGACCATTTTTTTCTAAAAAATAACGAACGTTATAGTTCCCATATCCATGGCCATCTGTATTGTTTGGTAATCGATGTGTTCTGTTCTCTTCAGGAAGTATGGTGCAATTTTCATCTACTGCTTGAAACATATGGTTAAAACCATCCTGACGATCTGGGTCTACATAGGGTTGAGCCGTAGCATATACTCTTGCATTCTCATACCATCCTACAATAAACTCTCCTCGAGTTTTTGGATTTGTACCAACAAAAATTACTAAAATATTTTCAAGATACATTTTGTCTTTTGCACCTTGTTCAATCCTTGAAAGTTTAATTTTTTCATTTGTACAACTCACGTATCCATAACAGTTCCCTTGATAAGCTTTAAAATTATATACTTCATACCCAAGGTACTTTTTATTATGCTTCCCTCCACCAATAGGCTTCTCATAATCTCCTGACTGGTTTGGGCCTTCATAACGGTGCATCCAACCAATCCGAGCAAATAGAATGCGTTGATGCTTCATTGATCATCCATACTTTTGTTGTATTTCTATAAAATTTTGTTTTTTCTAAATTGCAGAACTAACCTTATCTGATAATGTTTCTAATCCTTCTTCCGCTTTTTTTCCCTGTTCTTTCAGTTTTTTATCTGCTTTCTTTTCAGCAATTTTTAAGAGTTTAGCCACCCCTGGAATTTCAGCAAATTTCTCTACTGCTGTGCCTAATTGTACACTCTTTTCTAAAGCATCCATTAATGGATGGTCAGTCTTATTATAATCTGTAATGAGTTTTCCTGGGTTTTCTGAACTCACGCTTAATAAATTATAAAGAAGTTTGATTCTAAGTTCTGATGAAATTGCTTCATCATCTATTTCTTTAATTTGTTCGGAAAGACCTTGAAAAGTTTTACTTAAAACTTCTTTATGGGTGTATTCCTCTATTAATCGTTTAGACAAATTATTCTTTTTACTTGATGAGTAGGCGATCCATAAAAATGGAATATAAAGTGGCAATATACCTAAAACAAGCCTTGGCGTATCAATCATTAATTGATAAAGCTCTCTTCCCTGATCCAACAAAAATAAATTAACCCCAAAGGGGATCAAGGAAACAAAAACCAAGCCTAAAATTCCAACCTTAAATGTAAAGAAATGTTTTTTGGATTCTTTTTCTTCGTTTGTTTTTTTTTCAGAATACGCAAAACTAAGCCCTGCAGTTAAGGCTTGTGGCAATAACTGACTGATTTTATCATTTATATTAGTAATCTTTTCAGACCATGATAATAAAAATTCGTCCAACTCCTTTTTTTTATTACCCTTGAATTCATACAACTCCACTTCTAACTGGTTTAAGTTGCCCTGAATTTTTTTGTAGGAATTTTCCAGTTTATCTTTCTTACCTTCTACTTCTACTATCTCTCCATCCTCACTCTTATCCTCATAACCATGGATATCCCAGTACAATTCATCAATTTCCTGTTTTTTTGATAACGATGCTTTATGGACTGAAGCAATTTTACCGTGTACTTCTTCACTTTCAGAATGAAAATCTTCGAGGCGTTCAATTTCTTCATCTAAATTAGGATGCGCTTCAAAAACCGCTTCTAAAAGTTTAACTTTTTCATTTACAGCCTTTTCCATTGATGTTGTGGTATCTACAAAGTTCTGAATCTTAATTATTGAGGTATTGACTTCATCTAGATTTTCTTTAATTTTAACATTATCTTCGACGGATAACTGTAAATTAGCACCGATTTGTTCTTTTATCTTTTTGGCGGCTTCAAGTATGCTTATAGTCTCATCGTAAGCATTCTGACTCTTATTACGATATTCAGATGTTTTTTTGGAAGCTTGGCGAGCCTCCTTCTCATAATCTTCTGTTTTTTTATTTAGAAGATCTTCTAACTCCACTACTTTTGCCCAGAGTTTTTTTCGCTCTTGTTCGAGGTAATTTAACTTTTCATTCGCATCCCCTTTAAATAAATCAGTAAATCCCATAATTGTTTTTCCAAGTATTTTCGGTAGGCGAATCAATCCGCCATTGATTATTAAATTTAACTATTTTTATTTATATTAAAATAATTTTCACCTTGTAACAAGCCCCCTCATTTTTGACTATCTTAAAAACTTGATTTTTGGAATATACAAAATCTTTCCAAAAATTAAGGATTTCCACGAAGAAAAAATTACGTACTCACATTAGGTCACTTTTTATAAAAAATTTTAAACTCAACTATTCTGCAATTTTATTTTTAATACTTTCTATCAGAAAAAGTAAAGCGGACCGATTTTGTCCAGACAACTTTTTTAGCAGAACGATAGTCCTTTACGGGAACGGTCGATGAAATCGAAAAATGACCTCACAAAGACACTACCAGGAATCTTACATACAGCGTCGCCAGGGATTAAAGGCCATAATCCCCCCCTTCTTATCTTCAGTTCCTTTTCCCCTCCGCTCAGTCAATAGTCTGACGCGCCTCTCTCTGCGATCATTGATCTGATCTCAAAAGGAATATCGCCATCCAAAATCAAGATAGGTATCCCTGTCGGAGTTATCAACTGAATCAGAATCCGTTGAAACAGGGACAAGAATTCCCAGCCTAAACTGATAGGATAAGAACACCAAACCTCCGATAAAATCGACATAAGAAGCTTCATTTGCCTGACCGACACCGTCTACGAAATCTTCGCCGGTTTGATACTTTTGCCCCGCAAGGTAATAATTGATGTTTTCGCTAAAAAAGCCAAGGGGGGTATCGAATCCGACCATTAGGCTTGAAAAATCTCCATCCTTAGTGTCAACTTTCTGTCTCAAAATCGCGGAGACCGCGCCGAATATTCGAGACCGGCTAATTTGATAAAAACCGCTAACCCCGAGTTGAATATCTTTTGTCTGGCTTAAACCTAAGTCCTCTGAGCTGGTTGGAAAGATCATACCCGCGTTCAATTGCGCCGCGAAACTATTGCTGACCTGCAATTCGTATTTTGCCGCTAAAGAAGAATTCCCCATCCCCGAGCCGGAATCAGTGGCTATATAAGGGAGATTTACGCCAAGTGAGAAAGAATCGGTAAACGAATAAGAATAGGGCACACTAAAGATTTGAGTTTCGCTGGAAAACGCCACATCGACCCCGGTCGAATTTTTTTTCGGTTTAGACTCCTTTTGCTTTTTTGCTTCTTTTTTATCCTTTTTCCCTTTGTCTGCGCCTGGTCCATCTTTGGCGGGCTTCTTCATATCACCACCTGCTGGCGGTTCTCCTCCTGATGGCGGTTCGGCACCCATAGGCCCAGTTCCTCCAGGCGGGGTGGCCATCGGCATGGTTTTGGGGAACATGAACCCTCCGACCGGGCTAATCTGAGGATTACCCAAAAGCGGCGGAGGAGGGGGCGGCAGGGTTTCTCCTGTCGTTGTGGTCTGGTTATCCGGCGGTGGCGCTGTTTGCGCCAGTTTTCCAGGAACGCACGTAAAAAGATCACCGGATCGACAACTGTCCTGCGCGAAAACCGGCTGAGTTAAGACTAACAGACATGACAAAAGAAACGACGTTTTAAAAAGATTCATCTGTGACCCATTTTATAATTTTTCATCATTAAAAGGCATTGTATTTTTAGATATCGTTATCCTTACAATAATGATCTTTTTTCAGCAAGAACAAAACCCTTTTCCTTTTTTTCCTCTCGCATCAGGTAGTGACCTTAAAGCTGGCTCATTCTTATAAGCCACAAAGATTTATGGCATTGCAATCCTCTCGTGAATTGTGATTTTGAAATATGCATAATTCGCTATTTGCTTAGGTTATGCTCCTGATAGCAGGCTGTGAGTTCTTTTTGAAAATTGATTTCTGCAATTACCGAGTTAAGTAAAAGCTGAATTCTTTTTTCTAAAATATTGCCTTCACTATAATCCGCTGGGGCAATGAAATGAACCCTGTCAGCAATAAGTAAGTCTTTGCAAACCTCTTTGCCCTGGTTGTCATTAAAAACGGCTACTGAGTGCCCACGTTCCTTTTTCACAAGTGTCATGCTGGGGACATCCGTTAAACCATCACCAATGTAAATAATATTTGAAAATGGTATCGGCCTATCAATTTCTGGCATATGCTGGTTGATGTCTTCTCTAATATCTTCCTTGCCCTTGTTGATCCGAAAAACAAACTGGGTCTTGGTTGTATCGGTTATCAGAAGTTTGGGGAAAGTCGCATGATCATGGTGATTGTAATGATACTCCGATGCGTAAATTTGTTTAAATTGGGAAGCAATGGAAACACCTTCGAGAATCTCTTTAATTCCAGCTGAAATGATGTAGTGCTTTAATTTGACTTGCCCATCTCCAAGATTGGCAACATAGGCATTAATCCTATCAAACCAGCCCTTAACGCCATTAAAATATTCGATCTGCTTCCCCATAGTCACAAAATCATCCCGGCTGATATGGACCTGGGCTTTCTCTGCTTCTTCGATTAAAAGTCTCATATAAACCAGCATGGGTTCTGATCGAGTATCAAAAGCCTCCTTATCTACTCTCTCCCAAAACTTGTCAGCTGGAATCCCAAGTTTTGGAAGAACAGTATATTCCTGCATCGGCTTTGGAGAAAGGGTTCCATCAAAGTCATAGATCAAAGCGATGGTGTTTTTGGTAAAGGGATGTTGTTTCATTTTTATTTTATTGCTTCTAAATAGGCTTTGCTTTCCAAACCTCAGTTGGAGTAATGATAAATATTCCATCAAGTTCCGTTATTTTATTAACTTGATTAGCTGTATGGGTTGTTTTAGCATTTGCTAAAAAGGTATCTGCTTGTGTTTTAGTCTGAATGAAACAAATTGCTAGTTTATTATCAATTTCTTTAAGGTCATCTAATTTATTATAATCCTTCTGGGATATACTTATATCTTTCTTATATCCCATTGTTATGCATTTTAGTTCAATTCCCACATCAATAGGTAGATTATAAATATAAGTATCATGCCCCTTAAATGGATCATTCACATAAAACCCTGATTCTATTTTACCCTTATTAAGACAAACCAAATCAATTTTGTTTTCACTATATTCAGAATTAACAAGAGATATTTCATATTCCTTCCTCTCAGGGATTTTACTTGGTATCTTTATTGTTTCTGATATATTCTTTCGGAGTTCGGTAAAAAGTACACATTGAATATCGTTCTCACGCAACAGTATATAAGGATTATTTTGATATTGTTTTACAACTTGATTAATACTTAACAAAACACGATCCTCGATCGATTTAGATTGGATTATTAACATTGCAATGCTTCTCAATTATCTTATTCATACTTTCATCTTGCGGTTAATTTATTGTTTTTCTTCAAAGGTTCATATTGCTGAGTAAGCCCAGCTTTTATAAACCCGTTAAGAATTTTATTTTGCGTCTCTTGACAGGGGACTCGATTATTCTTTTTCTTCATTTTTCCCCTCAAATTTGAGTTCTGGTCTACACTAACTCATGCAAGGAAAAATTCCAATTCAGGCTGAACCAACACAATATAAAAGCGGGGAAGATATAATAGCACGTTCGTTCGTGCCATTATATAAGCCCAACAATAATCCTTATCCCAGCCAAAGAAGGTCTGGTCTTTAATCCTTCTTTTCTTTAAGGAGCATCCTTATCTCATCGAAACGGCGCAGACAGGAGCTCTGGAGTTTCTCGAAATCCTTGTGCAAATCTTTGCCACTCATGAACCCGCCGCCCCTGGTGATGCCACGGAGATAAGATTCGAAGCCCTTACCGTGGTGGTAGTATCCACCGGGCTGAATGACATATCGCGCGACCAGCTCGTCGCATTCGGCGCACTGGGCGAAAGCCTTATCCGGCTCTCCCGACTCACGGTACAGCAGGATTTTTAAGGTCCTGGAGCCGCAGCTCTGGCAGGTCTGGCGGTGAAGTTCGGTCGTCATAGCTTATCTAATCCCAATGAGGTTCCAATACAATACGCCCGCGCTGAGAATCAAAGCGATGGCGATGAGGGTGATCAAAAGCCCGGCATTGGCCATGTCTTTTGACTTGAGCATGCCGGAGCCGAAAGCGATAGCGTTGGGCGGTGTGCTGACCGGCAGGGCCATCGCCGTCGAGCAGCTCAACGCGATAGCGATCACCAGGAGGGCGACGCTCTGATCCATCGATACGGCGATCGGGATCAGGAGGTTTGCCGTAGCCGTGTTGCTCATCAGGGTGGTCATGATGGATGCGATCACGATGGTGGCCACCAGTATCCAGGTGAATGTCACATGCTGAGGGAGCAGGCGGACGATCTCGCTCGTCAGACCCGAGGCCTGAAGCCCCACCCCCAGACAGATACCGCCTCCCACCATGAACAAAACGTCCCAGGATAGCATCTTGAAGTCCAGGGGCTTCAACAGGCCCAAGCCGAAGATGAAGACCAGGGGAAACAGGCTGACCGTGCCGATGGATAAACCGTGCAGATCGCCGCTCAGCCAGCCGATAACCGTTAAAAGGAAGATCCCGATCACCAGATGATGAGAAAGTTTTAGCTTCTCTTTCTTGTCTTCGGGAAGCTCGATCTCGATTTTTCCGGCCGGAAAAAGCCTCAGCAGAAGAAACCAGAGCAAAGCCAGCAGAACCAGCATGAAGGGGATGGTCGCCAGCATCCAGTTGCCGAAACTGATATGGACGCCCTTTTGCGCCAGATAATTGATCGCAATGGCGTTGGGCGGCGTGCCGATAGGGGTTCCGAGACCACCGAGATTGCAGGCGAAGGGAACCCCCAGGAGCAGCGCCTTGCCGAAAGGATTGCCCTGGGGCAGTCTTTGGATCAGCGGCAGGATGATCGCCAGCATCATGGCGGTGGTTGCGGTATTACTCATCCACATGGACAAAAAAGCCGAGATGCCCATAATTCCCATGAGAACCACCGCCGGATTTTTCCCGGTTCTCTTGAGGATCATCCGCGCGACCAGATTGTCGATGCCGTACTTGTGTAGAGACGAAGCCAAAACGAACCCTCCCAGAAACAGCAGGATGATATCCGAAAAAAAAGGGCTTAGAAAGGCTTGTTTGGGGATCGACGCCGAGATCGCCTGAAGCTCGGGATAAAGCCAGACCAGCTGGAGTCCCAGGATGATAAGACTGGTGATGAAAAGAGGAACCCACTCGGTGATCCACAAAAAGGCCGCGATCAGTAAAATCGAGAGTGAAATCGATTCAGCCCGGTCA
>JAOUME010000299.1 GCA_029881655.1 Deltaproteobacteria bacterium
TAGAATTAGAATTGGTAGATTCTATTTCGCATAATCAGGTAGGAGTCATTTTAAAAAAAATGAACTTCAGCCTCACAGAAAACTCCAATGGTGTATCCGAACAATAACCGCTCGTTTTTTAGCGCGATTAGAGATAATTCTTCGATTATATTGTTTGCCGTATAGTAAAGACTACCCGGTTGTTTGCTTTGATGAACGCCCGTGTTTTCTTATTGGCGATACAATTGAACCGATAAAAATGGAATCCGGAAAACCTGCAAGGGAGAATTATGCGTATTCTAAACACGGTTCCTGTTCTGTTTTGGCAGCTATTGAACCCAAAACCGGTAAACGATTAGCTCATGTCAAAGAACAACGGACTAAGAAAGAATTTGCCTTTTTTATGTTTGATTTGGTAAAAAGCTACCCTGAAGCAGTAAAAATAAAAGTAGTCTTAGATAACTTAAATACACACGAATATTCTGCTTTTTATCAGGAATTCGATGCCGAAACAGCTGCTTGGTTAACCGAAAAAATTGAGTTCGTTTTCACCCCAAAAAGTGCCTCTTGGCTTAACATGATTGAAATTGAATTCTCCGCTTTATCAAGACAATGTCTCAATCGAAGAATTCCGTTTATCAAAAAATTGGAATCCGAAGTGTTGCATTTTTTCAAAGAACGTTCCCAAAAGGGCATTAAAATCAATTGGCAGTTTACTCAAGAGGACGCTCGTAAAAAATTAAACAGGCGCTATTCGGAAGTAAATTCAGCTAATTCAAAATATAAATAAATTTAAATTACAGTGCATTAGTACACTGTAATTTAAATTTGTTTCGATTATTAAAATGTAAACTTATTTTATAAGTAATTGATAATCAATAATTTAAAAAATCGTTTTCGAGAGTTTCAAAAAATCGAACTTTTTATAAATTTATTTAGATTACAGTGTACTAAATACAGTGTAACAAAAAATAATAGATATATTGTCTTCAAAAGAGAAGACGATGAAAAAGCCACACCTTGAATTGACAACGTCGGAACGGGAACAATTAAAAAGCCTTTTAAAAAAAGGCAGTCTGAATGTGCGAGTTCAGAAACGGATAATGGGATTGTTAGAATTAGATAAAGGCAAAAGTTATAAATCGGTCAGTGAACTGCTATCCCTCAGCAATATAACAGTACAAGGCTGGGGAAAGAAGTATAAGACGGAGGGTTTGGATTTTATCCGTGATAAACCTCGAAGTGGTCGCCCGGTTGGTTTGACAGCAGAACAAAGGGCAAAGATTACGGCACTGGCTTGTAGCGAACCTCCGGAAGGATATGCACGATGGTCTTTGCGTTTGCTGGCAGATAAAGTGGTGGAATTAAATTATACCGACACTGTTTCACATACAGAGATTGGTCGTGTTTTAAAAAAAATGAACTGCGTCCTCACCTTAAAAAACAATGGTGCATCGGAAAGATAACCGCACAGTTTATTGCTCGATTAGAACTCATTTTACGACTTTATCTACTGCCTTACAATGCAAAATTTCCCATAGTTTGCTTTGACGAACGTCCCTGTTTTCTTATCGGAGACTTAGTCAAAGGCTTAGACATGAAACCGGGAGCAGTAAAAAAAGAACACTATGCTTATTCTAAACATGGTTCGTGCTGAATCTTGGCGATGATTGAACCCAAAACAGGGAAGCGCTTGGCTCATGTCAGGCGCAGAAGAACTGCCTTGGAATTCACCAAATTCATGCAGCATTTGGCCAAACTTTATCCCAATGCTGAAAAGATCATTGTCATTTTGGATAATTTGAATACTCATACATTCAGTTCGTTTTACAACTATCTACCGGCAGAGCAAGCTGAATCTTTAATGCGAAGGTTCGAATTCATCCATACTCCAAAAGGAGCATCTTGGCTAAATATGATCGAAATCGAATTTTCAGCTCTGTCAAGACAATGCCTGAATCGAAGAATCCCATCTATAGGATTACTTGGTCAGCAGGTGTTAGCTTATTTCAAAGAACGTTCTGATTTAGGTATTAAAATCAATTGGTCTTTTTCTGTTGATCAGGCAAGAACCAAACTTAATAAACATTATTGCGATGTCAATCCTCTAAATCTTATTTATAAATAATCTTTTGTTACAGTGTATTTAGTG
>JAOUME010000298.1 GCA_029881655.1 Deltaproteobacteria bacterium
TGTTTGAAACCGGAATTAATTCTTCGATACTCTATACGGCTCTAATAAAAGGACTTCTAGAAGTAAAGCCCGATAGTGCCCTGGGTTATAGCATGGGTGAGGTCTCCATGATGTTCAGTCTCGGAGTCTGGGACTCTACCGACTCCATGAGTCAGTATTTGCACGACCAACCCGTTTTCAAGAAAAGATTGGGAGGTCCAATGAACGCGGCTAGAGATGCTTGGGGTCTTTCTAAAGTAAAAGGAAATGATTATCAAACCATCTGGAGTTGTTACTCCGTCAGGGCTAGCCAGGATGAAATCAAGCCCTACCTAAAGCCTTTCCACGATCTTTTTTTGATCATCATTAATAGTCCAAATGAGGTCGTTATCGCGGGCAGAATCGAAAGCGGTGATAAATTCATCAAGTCCATCCCCTTTGAGTACTACCCGGTTCCAATGAGCGATGTCATGCATTGTGAGATCGTTAAATCTGAGTACAAGGAGTTGGTTGAGCTTCATACATCCCCTGTAAACCAGGTTAAGGGTATCGATTTCTACTCGGCGGTCGCCTATAAGCCGACTAAAATCTCAAAGGAAATCATTGCGGATAATATCGCCAAGATTTACTGTAAGCAGGTGGATTTTCCAAAACTCGTCAATCAGGCATATACCGATCGAAACCGAATTTTTTTAGAATTGGGCCCTAGAAGCAGTTGCACCAAATGGATTCATGAAATCTTATCTGGAAAGGAGTATCTGGCCTTGGGTATCGATCAGAAAGGTGTTGATGATTTCACTTCCATCTTAAGAACCGTGGCCAAACTTTACTCGCACCGGGTCAAATTGAACCTCGAATGGCTTAACCCTTCGAACGAGCTTGGAAATACTGGAACTAAAAGTCTGATTCAAAAGATTTCGCTTGGAAACATTCCGTATGAAGATTCGCTTTTGACCAGGGATAACCTGAGCCGTTTTTCAAGTTCGGTCCATCACGGACCTATGTCACTAAATAATAAAACCTTTGCCGATAGTAAAACATCCCAACCTGGAATTTCATTAGCTCAGAAGCCGTATAATGAGCAAAAAACCTCATCCAAACCGATTGTAATATCTGACTTTAACGCGGACATGGATTTTGGGAACCATTCGTTTTACGATCAAATCAGGGTTATGTACCAACAAAGGTCATCAGTCAGCCGTTCCCATCTGACTTTTTTAAAGGCCCGTGATTTTTCTATGAAGCAATTTGCTGAGTCCGTTCTTTTACAAAAATCACTCTTTGGATATCTTTCGGGTGAAACCTCAGTATTTAACCATCAACTGCATTCCAAAATATTTAAAGCCGCTTCAAGTGAACCATTTCCTTTAAATAAAGAACCCTTTAAAAGAATCCCTTTTTTAAACTCATATCCAATCAAAGAGCCTGGTGAAATGACCGGTCCGAAAAAAGAGGGTGTGATCTGGGACGAAAGAGACTTGTTAGAGTTCGCTAAAGGAAGTATCCAAAAAATATTCGGTCCTGATTTTAAAAAGATAGACTCCTATACCCCCAGGGTCAGGCTACCGATGCCTCCCTATTTATTGGTGAATCGGGTGACGGAATTGAGGGCTGAAAAAATGATCCTAAAGCCTTCTAGCATCACTACTGAATACGATATACCCATTAACGCCTGGTATTGTATCGATGGACAGATTCCGTGGGCTATCGCCGTGGAAGCCGGTCAGTGCGACCTTCTTTTGATCAGCTACCTTGGAATCGATTCTCAATGTATGGGGAAGCGATTTTATCGGCTTTTGGATTGTACATTAACATTTTTAGACGATATGCCAAAGGAAGGCGACATCCTTCGCTATGAAATCAAAATTAAATCCTTCGCCAAGCATGGCGGAACCCAGCTTTTCTTTTTTAGCTATGAGTGTTTCGTTAAAGACAAGTTGGTTTTTACAATGACCAATGGATGCGCCGGTTTCTTCACCCAAGAGGAACTCGATCTCGGAAAAGGGGTCATCTTATCGGAAAAGGAAAAGCAGGAGCGGAAACTTATTGTAAAATCCTCTTTTGAACCACTGATTAAAAATAACAAAACCACCTTTAACCACGATGAACTCCTGTGCATTACCCGAGGTCGGATCGCTGATTGTTTCGGTCC
>JAOUME010000300.1 GCA_029881655.1 Deltaproteobacteria bacterium
ATGCGGCATGGTCCACCCCAACGTCCTTAAAGCTGGCAATATCGACCCTCAGCTCTATTCGGGGTTTGCCTTCGGGATGGGAATCGATCGACTGGCGATGATGAAATACGCCATCAACGACATCCGTTTTCTTCACAGCGGCAATCTCAGCTTCATGAGTCAATTTTCTTAGTATTTAAGCTTATGCCCTCAAAGCCAACCCTTATGACCATCTATTTTAATCAATGAAACTATCTTTAAACTGGGTGCGGGATTTTATCACCCTTGATGAAAACCTACAAAACAAAGAGCTGATTGAGACCATCACCTTATCGGTCTGCGAGGTGGAGGGCTTCGAGGAAACAGGGAGACATCTAAAGGATATAATCACGGCTCAGGTTTTAAGCATCAAACCCCATCCCAACGCCGAAAAATTAACCCTGGTTACGATCGATTTAGGTCATAGACAACTTGAGATCGTCTGCGGCGCCAGTAATTTCAAACCATCCGATAAGGTCGCTTACGCCGGTTTGGGGGTTTGCCTACCCGATGGAACCAAGATCAAAAAAGCAAAAATCAGGGGCATCGAAAGCGAAGGAATGCTCCTAGCCGAAGATGAACTCGGTTTTTCTGAGGATCACGAAGGCGTGATGATTCTACCTCCAAAAGCCAATCTTGGCGAAACATTAGATCAAATCTACCCCGATCAGGTCGATGTGATTATGGAAATCGACAACAAATCCATTACCCACCGCCCCGACCTTTGGGGGCATTACGGTTTTGCCAGAGAATTCGGTACCATTTACAAGACTCCCATCAAGTCTCTACCCTCTAAACCTGAGGATATCAGGGGTGAAGGAAAAGCTCTGATTGATGTCGAGGTGATTTGCAAAGATTATGTACCTCGTTTTTCGGGTCTTTCCATTGAAAACCTGGAGGCTCGTCCTAGTCCCGACTGGATCAGATACCGTCTCAACCGAGTTGGCCTGAGGCCGATTAATAATTTGGTCGATATCACCAATTATGTGATGCTCGAATTAGGCCAGCCTATGCATGCTTTCGACGCGGCTCAGATTAAAGGGCAAAAATTGATCGTCCGACTTGCCAAAAATGGAGACAGGGTAATGACACTTCATAAAAAAGAGGTCGACCTGACCGATGAGGATATGACCATCTGTGACACAAATGGCGCGTCGGTGGTAGCTGGAGTCGTTGGCGGAGTGAACTCCGGAGTAACGGAAAATTCAACCGCTATCTTCCTAGAAGCCGCCAACTGGAACCCGGTTCTTATCCGTAAAACCTCCACCAGAATCGGGCTTAGAACCGATGCCAGCCAGCGTTATGAAAAAGGGCTTGATCCCGAGCTAACTGTTTTTGCCATCGCTCGCGCCACGGATCTTTTGAGGCTCAGCAATCCTGAACTCAAAATCAGGGGTGGTCTGGTGGATATCTTTGGGAAAAAAATCGACCCTGTTACCGTTGAAACCTCGCTAAACTTTATTCGTGAACGTTTAGGAAAAAACATCGCCTCAAACGAAATCCTGGGAATTTTAGAGAGGTTGGGATTCCGAATTACACGAAAAGAGCCAAAACTTGTCGTTGAAGTCCCAACTTACAGAAGAACAGGTGATGTTTCGATTCCTGAAGATCTGGTTGAGGAAATTGGCCGGATTCACGGATTTAACCATATTGCTCCCCTGGCACCTCAATTCCCTATCGAAAGACCGATATTCAACCAACAGCGTCTTTTTGAGAGGAAAATCCGAAATGGCCTTGCCCAAAGCGGTTTCCACGAAGTTTTAAGTTATCCCCTTTCATCTAGTAAGCTCGAAGAACGTTTCGATTTAGATCAGAGCCAAATGTTGCGTATCATCAATCCTGTTTCAGATCATCAGGAACAGATGAGAACATCCATGCTACCTCATTTCGCTGATTGTGTTTATAAAAACCAAAAAATCGCTTTTGATTTCTCTGTCTTTGAAATTGGCAGGATTTATCAACGGTCAAAAATGGGGGAAAATTCAGAGCCCCACCGTTTGATCCTCGCTGTTTCAAAGACCAAGCAAAATCTAGGGGACTCTTTTTACGAACTTAAAAGCAAAATGAGTTATCTTTTTTCGAAACTGATG
>JAOUME010000301.1 GCA_029881655.1 Deltaproteobacteria bacterium
TCCAGAAGACCAAATTCAAGCAAGCTATCGCTCTAGTGGGTCAGAAACATACAGGAGCATATCTAATGCCTCTGCGGGCCAGAAAACCTCATCAATCTTGACATTTATTCTGTCTCATGGCACCACACCTCTGATTCTTGACCAGCCAGAAGATGACTTGGACAACCACCTTGTTTACGGTTTAATTGTTGACAGGTTACGCGAATCTAAGGAGAAAAGACAAATTATCGTTGTTACTCATAATGCGAACATACCAGTCAACGGCGATGCTGAGTACATACTTGCAATGGACTCCGAGAGCAAACTTCTCAATGTGTTACATGAAGGTACAATTGAAGAAAGGGAAATTAAACGAGAAATTTGTGATGTCATGGAAGGTGGTGTGCAAGCATTCCGTCTCAGATCACAAAGATATAATCTTATCAAGGATGACAATTAATACACCACAACCAGACGCTTGAGTGGACGCGGAGATCTCGGGCGTTTTAAAGCTGCAAGTTGTTGGGCGCGCCACTCAGCTTAACGTTATGTGCCAACCCCCCAAATGACTCGTTTTTTATAGTGGTGATAGTAAAAATGAGGAAAATGAATAAGGAAATAGGTTGACCAAGAACAAAATTGTTTTATTCGAAATTGCGGCACTAACTGCTGTATCAACAGTTGGTTACATATTAGACAAAAACATCAAACCAATCATTGGAATTGGGCTATTTGTAGTATTTTTGTCGTTGGTTATGCTCGATCCTCCCTCAAAATACCGTAAAGCATCAGAAAAAGATGTAGAAAACTACAAAGGACCTTTTGCAAAACCAAGCGCTACCCCTAAAATCAGTTTAGAAGAAACAAAGAACGGTAAACTTTCAATTAAACGGCATGAATAGTAAAGATAACATACACATAACCAGGTAATTAAGCTGACTGGAATAAGCGATGCCATGTTTCCTGCAAGGTTTTAGGCCAGCAGCTTATCTAGTCGTTATGTTCAAACACACACTTTTAACTAAATTAAGGCAAGATGATTGATTTTAAAGAAGTAGATTACGAAGGCGACAGCTGGGAATTATTTGCACGTGACTTTCTCGAAGAAGTTGGTTTTTTCATAGAGTCAACACCTGATAGAGGGCCTGATGGTGGGAAAGACTTGCTAGTCTCAGAGGAATTAAAAGGTAAACTCAACAAATACCGTTTCCGCTGGTTAGTTAGCTGTAAACATTTTGCAACTAGTGGACGTTCTGTTGCGGAAAAAGATGAACCAAATATTCTTGAACGGTTAAGTAGTTTTGGTGCTGATGGTTTTATAGGGTTTTACTCAACGGTTCCCTCTTCCGGCCTCAACACAAGACTGAATGATTTAAAAAAAGAACTAAAAATCAAAGATTTTCGCATATTCGATCAAAAAATAATTGAAAACTATTTGATCAGGATAGGTTATTCAAAATTAATAATGCGTTACCTTCCTGAGTCATACAAAATAGTCAAACCATTACACAAAGTTCTTGATGAATATATACCATTAACGTGCGAAGTCTGCGGGAAAGACTTACTTGAGGCACTATATAGAGAAAATTATAAAGGCATCATTGCTCAGGCATCAGACCTTGACGAAAAAGGGGTTGAGCACGTCAAGAAAGTTTATTGTGCCTGCAAGGGAGCATGCGATAAGCAACTCCGAGATTCTATATATAAAAAATACAAATTAACCACCAGCTGGAAAGACATTTCAGATTTAGCAATCCCCCTAGAGTTCCTTCGTTATGTTATTTCGGCAATTAATCAACTTCATGATGGAGAATACCATTATGAAAAGGACGCATTTGAGAAAGAAAAACAAATAATTATCTCTCTTGCGCAAAAAGTTCTAAGAGAAACGACAGAAAAAGAGAAAGAGAGAGTAGTTTCTCTTATGAGTTTCCCATTTTAAAGAAAATTAACACAACAAATCAATTCAGGGGAAATCAGTCCCTGCGGGCCTGTTTCCCCTGATCTCGGTCGTTAGCTGCCCAAAATATAAAACGAGATAAACTTTGACTAAGTATAGTAAACGTGAAAAAAAACTAATTGCAGCGGTCGTTGTTCTTTCGGTGGTTGTTGGTGTTT
>JAOUME010000130.1 GCA_029881655.1 Deltaproteobacteria bacterium
TCTGGATCATGTCATCTTCGCTGGAGTAATCGAAATTCGATTGCACAGTGCAACTCGACTTCATCATGTGATTCACACCCAAGCCAAACTGGGGAAGATAATTCCGCATAATCCGGTAACGTTGTTTTGGCATCCAGGGGATCTCATCCACTGGCGTAACCGGATCAAAGCCCACTGAGTACCAGGCCACCTTTTCCCTCCTGGAAAATTCCTGGAGTTGATTTTGGTAGAGGTTCATCAATTCTTCGATCTGCCGGATTTCACTTAAGGCAACGCAACTCAATTCAAGTTGTCCGCCTGGCTCCATGGTGATGGTCGAATTGTTTTTATTTAAACTGATCAGGTTATCCTTTTCAAAAACCGGCTCCCATTGATGCTCCAGTGCGAAATACTCCAGCACTTTTTTTAGACCTCCCTCATAATCAAGACGCTTTTTACTCTTTTGGTCAAATCCGACTACCTCATGCTCAAGGCCGATCTTCCAACGGCTCTTTTCTTTCTCCGACTCCTTAAAGTAACCAATAAAATAGTCTTTGCCGATGGGTCCCTCACTCATAATTTTTTACCAATGTTTCAAATCCATGTTGAACGTTGATTATCTCATGGCTCCTTACACCTAGTCCATAAAAACCAGTCCGATTAAAACGAAATAGCATTTTAATGTTTCTTATCAAAGTGTTAATAAATCTAACCTATCAAAGCGAAATGTCGCCCCTTATCCACCGGTAATTATCTGATTTTGCCATTTTTTATATGAGAATTGCTTATATTTAGCATTATATTTAATATGGGTATTAATAAAAGAGGGTGGATCAATTTGTTTCAAAGGGGGAGTTAAAAGATTTTGGCTTAACATTATACAAAATCCAAATAGCCTAATCTTTTTTACCTTCAAGTATCATGATCTTAGAAACCTGCGGAGGATTTTTCTGATTGTTCAAGATAACCTGTACGGTCTTTTGGGTGCCATTTCCTTCTAATCTGATTTTATAAACGATTTTGCCATCATGGTAAGTCACGTCAGGCCAATAGCCAACTGATGACACCGCGCCCATCGACTCAAAAACCAAAGAACTGCTTAGGACGGCATCCTCAGCCATTTGATACGCACCGCTTTTTTTAATCCCCATTGGCGTAGTCAAGGTAACCATCATCCACAAAGATGCGATAACAAAAAAAACACCAACGACTTTCACGGTTAAGTGCCTTACCTGCGGCGGCCTTTTATGTTCCACGACGATCGTCAGAGCGTATTTATCACCCCAGCGCTGACAATATTTGTCGATCATGATCAGGACGATTTCAAGCGGAAGTAGGAATAAAAACAGATTTCTGATAATCAGTCTTTTCAAAGAAGGTGTCGTAAATTCCTTATCGATATTGCTAACCCGAAGGTTAAAAAAAACCTTCCCGACACTGACCCCACGGACCAAATCCTTGATCACAAACATAAAAAGACCTAAAAACAACAAAGGAATCTGAAAGTAAATATTAGTTTCAAACTCGATAGCATCCCATGATTGGGGCAAAAACAAAGGACGGCAGGCCTTCAGGAAAAGCATAATTACCCCATAATCAACCAAAAACGCTAGATATCTTTTGGCTGAGGTAGCTACAACGGTTTCATCTTTGGTGGAAATTTGAAAGAGAGGCTCCTTTTTTTGCTCGGCTGTCATGGTTTGTCTTTTCCCTCGCTTGATTTCGGTTTATCTTAATTCTAAACGATACTTTCCTGTGAAGGGAGCAACCGCAATAACTTCCCTCACCCTTCCCGAACCGTTAACTACCAATGAAATTTTATTTTTCGAAGCGATCCTTAAAGATTCCCGCATCGTTTTATGCATGAATAGTTTTTCAATTTGCTTATATTTAACCTTATTATAATTGAATAGCGGAATATCGTTCTCTTGTTTTTCAAAAAAAGCGTTTTGCGAATCTTCAATTTCCTTCTGTTTGTCACCAAGCTGTCCCTGTTGTGGATAAAACCTTAGAGCCTGTTTGGCGATTTTCCTAAAAACAATGGTTGCCCCTTTAATGCCTAGGTATGTTTTTTGGGGCTCGTCAATGATCACCAAAACCGTTAACAAAGGGTCTTCAGCCGGAAAAAAACCCACGAAACTTGAAATATTTTTTTCTGCGGAATACTCACCCACATCCGAATCGAACTTTCTTGAAGTTCCGGTTTTCCCAGCGACCGTTACTCCGTCCAGCCTGGCTGAGTAACCTGTTCCCCCTTTCTGGGTGACTCCGACCATATACCCCTTTATTAAATGGGTTACCTCAGGGCTGAGAATTCTTTTTCTTTGCGGTGGTTCCAATTCGAGCAGGTTACCCATGGAATCCCTTTTTTCCAGGATCACCTTAGGCTCGATAAGTACCCCGCCTGTCGCGATCGCATTGATCGCCGTTACGACCTGCAGAGGTGTCGCTGAAATACTGTGACCATAAGAAATCGTCGCCACATCCAGATCGGTCCACTTATTATAGTCATAAACCTTGCCGACCGCTTCGCCCGGCAACTCCACCCCGGTCTTTGAACCAAATCCAAAATCAACGATCGTCTGATGAAAAGCAGGTTTTTCGATCATCATTCCGATTTTCGCGGCACAAATGTTGGAAGATTTCTGGACAATCTTATCCAAAGTCAACCAGCCATTTTTTTCGGTATCATGGATAACCCGGTCATAGATCTGAAACTCCCCGTTCTCACAAAAAAAAATATTATCCTTTGAAATTGCTTTGCTTTCGAGAGCCGCAGACAGGGTAATGATTTTAAAAGTGGAGCCAGGTTCATATGTCGCGCCAATAGCGCGGTTAAAATAACGGTTGCGGTCATATTCAGAAAATTTGTTGGGATTATAGTCGGGCAGATTGGCCATCGAAAGAATTTTACCGGTACGAGTTTCCATAACAATAGCGATACCGCGCTTCGCTTTCATCAGGTCCACCGCTTTCTTGAGTTCCTTTTCAACATAATGCTGAAGCTCACTCCAGATCGTTAGGGAAATTGAACCACCCCTAAAATCGGGTACGGCATTCTCGTTGCCGAAAGCATCCCAAATGGATTGGCTTTTAACCTTTCCCATTAAATGGCGATTGTACTGGTACTCCAGTCCTTCCAACCCCTGAGAATCAATCCCAGAAAAACCAACCAATTGCGCCGATAGACTTTGCAGGGGATAAAACCTTTGGTACTCCACTAAACGATGAATACCCTTGATTTTACTTTCCTTAATTAACTGACTGGTCGAAGGTTTGATGTTTCTTTTTATCCAGACGAAGGTTGAATTGGAGGTAAATTTTTCATACAGTTTTTGATGATCCTGTCTTAAAATCGGCGCAATGATTTCACTGGCTTGCCTGGGGTCTCCTATCTCATATGGGATTGCGAAAATCGAATCCATGGGCAGTGAAACAGCCAAAATTTCACCGCTGGAATCCAAAATAGGACCTCTTTGAAGCTTTACCGAGCTGGACTGTTTAGACTGGCTTTGTGATTTTTTTTCCAGAAATGGCCGATCAAAGACTTGAAGGAAAAAAACCCGCGCCAAAACAAGAAGTAAAATCAGATAAAAAGTTATTTTTATCCAGGTCACTCTTTGATTGAAATTTTTTGAGATCAGTTTCTTTGGTAAATTGATCAAATCAGCCTCTGGGAGGGTATTCCTGTCTAGGGGTCATTCCTATAGAGAGGAATTTCAATGATTGTTTTTTTTAGGGGCTGTTCAAGCCACAGTTCTTTTTTCGCGACCGTTTCGATCTTTTGGGGCTGAGTTAAATACCTCACTTCCAACTTTAAAGGCAAGATTGAACCCAGCAATTTGTTCTTTTCTTCGATAAGCCTCTCAACGTTTCTAGATGTTTGAATATAGTCAATCCGTTGCTGAACAAAAAACAGAGCGACGAAGAACAAGACAACCCATGTCGCGATCAACTTGATTGTTGCTTTTCTTTCACTCTCCGGTTTTTGCCTAATTAGTCTGCTGGAGCCGATTTTACCTAGAGATGGGAAGTCCTTCATAACTTTTCTATCACCCTTAATCGTGCGCTTCTAGAGCGGGGATTGACCTGTTTTTCCTCATCTGTCGCGATGATCACCTTTTTGTGTAGTCTAATCGCTTTTGGCTTAAGTCCGCAGATACATTTTGGTATATGAGGAGGACATTGACAAGGCTTTTCCCAGTTTAAAAAAGCTTTTTTGACGATTCTATCTTCCAAGGAATGAAATGAAATAACAGCCCCCCTTCCTCCTGGTTTTAACACCTCAAGCAGTTTCCCAATTAAATTTTTCAGTTCCTCAAGTTCCTCGTTCACTAAAATCCGGATGGCCTGAAAGGTCTTCGTTGCGGGATGAATTTTACCCTTTTGGAATTTTTTTGGTATCGCCGCCAAAATGATTTGAGTTAAATCGGTGGTCTCCCTAATAGGCTGTTTAGTCCTGGCCTCAATAATAAAACGGACGATTCTTCTGGCAAAACGTTCTTCACCCAATTGATATATTAGTTCAACGAGTTTTTTTTCGCTGAATTCATTGATCACTTCATAGGCGCTGATACCACCATTTTGATTCATTCTCATATCCAAGGGCCCTTTATTTACGAAGGAAAACCCTCTGTCTGCCGCTTCAAGCTGAAAAGATGAAACACCTAAATCAGCCAAAACAAAATCAAAATGGACCGAGTCGTCAATAAATCCATCCAGCGCACTTGAAAAAGAACCAGATATCAATTTTACACGCTCACCATAATCCTTTAGTTTTTTCCCGGCGAACTTAAGCGCGTCTTTGTCTTTATCGACACCAGTCAAACTGGCATTCGGGCAAGTATTGAGCATCCGCTCGGCATGTCCACCTCCACCTAGAGTTAGATCGCAAATTTGCTTCGCCTCTTTTGGGATGAAATTTAGAACCTCAGCCAGCAAAACAGGGATATGTTTGTAACTTTTCAAGTCAGACCATTTAATGTTTAAATTTATCTTGCTTTAAATCAATTCTTGCAATTTTTTTCAATTCAACCATAATCGTAGTTAACGCAAAATAATCATACACCCTTTTTAAACTAAACAAATGAGTGTTAGCAAGGATATTCAAATTCTGGTTGTCGAGGATAACGAAAAAATCAGAAAACTATTGTGCAATTTGCTTACAAATGTCGGCTTTGTCAATATCGATGAAGCTGGGAACGGTATTGAAGCATGGGAAACCTTAACACAAAAAAAGGTTGAGCTAATGTTAACGGATTGGATGATGCCCGAAATGAACGGTCTGGAATTGCTTAAAAAAGTCAGGACGAGTTCTGAGAATTTTAAGAATATACCAATCATGATGATCACTGCGTCCGATAAGACCGAAAATATAGTCGAAGCAGGCAAATGGAATCTGAACGGATATATCGTCAAGCCATTCAGCGTGAAAACGGTTTTATCTAAGATTGAGGAAGCTCTTCGCTAATTCTTACTTTAAAAAATCCTGCCTGTTCATCATTCTAAACAATCACAGCCCATGTCAGCCAATGACAACTGGACCCCTACCGATCTGGTAAAATGGATAACCGAGGATTTCCGAAACAGCGACCTGCCTCAACCCCATCGCTATGAAGCCGAGCTTCTGGTTTGCAAGGCGCTTAATATTTCCCGCATCGATATCTACCTTCAGTTCGACAAGCCAAGCACCCAACAGGAAAGGAGTGATCTAAAAGCATTGGTAAGAAGAAGAAAGAAAAGGGAACCCATGGGTTACATCCTGGGAGAATGGGAATTTTATGGAATAAATTTTTTAGTAGGCCCCGGTGTTTTAATACCCCGCTCTGAAACTGAGTGCCTGATCGGGATAGCACTGGAGTTAATAGATCAACGTCAAACCGGCGATACCAAACGGATTCTTGAAATCGGAACCGGTAGCGGAGCTATCCCCTTGGCCTTGGCTCTTAATCGTGTGAACCTAAATATCCTGTCCGTCGAAATCAGCTCAAAGGCACTATCTTTCGCCAGGCAAAATATGCTGGCCTATCAAACCGAGCTGTCCAATTTGAACAGTCGGATTGATCTCGTACAGGGATGCGTTTTTTCGCTTTTTAAGGAAATAGCCTATTTCGATCTCATCATCACCAATCCTCCCTACATCAAAATCGACGAAATCGATCAACTTCAAGCTGAGGTGAAATATTTCGAGCCTAAAATGGCTTTGGATGGTGGTGTAGACGGATTGGACTTTTACAGGGCCATTAGCCAAAATCTTTGTTCATTGTTAAAGTCGGGAGGTCACCTAATATTTGAACATGGTTTTGATCAAAAGCTAGCCATCAAAAAGATTCTTGAAGAAAACAAGCTATTGGATTTTACAGACGCCTATCTTGACCTCAACAGGGTTGACCGAGTTATGGTTTACAAAAAGGCGGGAGAGTGAGAAAAAGGGATTGATACTTTGATTTAGACTTTATTACCGGACCAAATGTCAAACGCTGATTTTGATAAATACTATAAAAAGAATCTAGCTCTAATCGAGGTTTTTCTGAAAAAGAGCTTCACAAGGCTCCCGTTATTGGCCAAACCTCTCGAAGACGCGATGCAATATTCTTTATTCGCGGGTGGAAAAAGACTTAGGCCTCTTTTGCTTTTAGCAACCTTAAAATCCGTAAAAAAGGATACCGACTTCGCAATGCCCTTTGCCGCAGCAATCGAATACATCCACACCTACTCTCTCATGCACGATGATCTTCCCTGCATGGACAACGATGACCTGAGGCGGGGGAAGCCCACCTGTCATATCCGCTACGGTGAGGATATGGCACTTTTGGCAGGAGATGCCATCTTGACGCACGCTTTTTATCTAATCAGCACCAAAGAAATTCAAAAAACCGTTGAACCGGCGAAAATCTTGAAATGCGTTCACCTACTTTCTAAAAACGCTGGTATTTTCGGAATGGTTGCAGGACAAGCCGCAGATATTCTACATCATCCCGAGGGAAATAATGCCCAAGAACTTGAGTTCATCCATAGTCATAAGACAGGAGCTTTGATTGCGGCATCGATCTTAATTGGCGGAATCCTGGCGGGTCTCGATGATAGGAATTTGGACTTGCTTGAAAGTTTCGGAAAAGAAATCGGCAAATGCTTTCAAATCCAGGACGACATTCTGGACGAGACAGCCAGCACCGAGGAGTTGGGGAAACCCTCTGGAAGCGACATCAAAAACCAGAAACTGACCTACCTAAAAATCTACGGAATCGTGAAATCCAAAGTACTGGCGGAAAAGAGCCTGAAAAAAGCCTTAGGTTATCTTGATAATTGCGATTACAAATTTACCCGTCTCAAAGAATTAGCGGATTTTATTTTAAACCGCTCAAACTAGCCCGATCAGTTGATCAACAAAAATCCATCCGGCAAGGTCATTTTCAACTCCTCTTCATTTTTTCCAGGATCAAGCTCTGTGATGACAATTTTGATTTCCTGGTTTCTAAAAGTATCATGCACAATAATCTTTCGAGGAATCAAAAACCGGTTATAGCTTAACCAATCCATGATCTTGACTTCGATTTTCTGACGGTAATCCTGTTTGATCAGTTCTTGGATTCGATTATCCTTAATCGTATAGTTCTTGGAGCTATCCCCTTCCTTTAACCGTCTGCCCCATAAAACCTCCTGAAGATCCAATACCGTCAGGTTCGGCATCCTCTCGATTCTTTCTCGATTTGACCAGTTATTTCTGAATTGATAAAATTTCTTCTCCTTTGGAAGAAGCATCTGGATCGTGGTCTGGTCCATATAAAATATCATATAGGCCCCGCCGATGGGATGATAAATGCGCAGTCGAAATTGGCGGTCTTTCGTCAGGACGATTTGACAGGAACCGGACTGTTGATCGAACAAGGTTTTGACATTGACCTTACAGCTTGCCTTATAATCAAATTGAAGTCCTTCTATGCTCTCGATGTTAAAATCAGTGTCCTCACTTTTACGGAAAAACCCCAGCGAACAAGATGAAAGCCCCAGCAAAACAGCTAAGCAAAGAATGGCTAAAAGCTTATTCATAGATTTTTTGATACAAGTAATAGGATTTCAAGACACGTTTAACGTAATTTTTTGTT
>JAOUME010000131.1 GCA_029881655.1 Deltaproteobacteria bacterium
CGACCCATCCCAGTTGTTATAGTAAAGTCGATGGAACCAGTTTGATAGAAAGTATCGCTTCCCAAGACGTTCAACCCGGGGTTAAAAGACAACAGGCTAAAATCGACGGTATTTTCATCAGGCAGGTTATTGCCGTTAAAAAATATCTTGGAATTAGCCGCCTCCAACTCTCGATACTGACAGCCGATAACCTCACCTGTTTTTTCAAACATACAAGGCTCAATACCATTGGAATTGTATGTTTTATTCTCGATTTCCGTATTTGCAGAAACGGGATTTCCAAATAAAATACCCGTCATTTCCAAGCTCATCGTGGTATGATTTCGATAAATATACTGGTAAAAGAAAAATGTTTTTGTCTCAGTTAAAGTTAAACCTTTCAAGTCAACTTCAACTCCCATTTGGTCAACGGCCCTTACCTTATCTAAAATAATATTCTGTATCGCACTCTGCACCACCACGCTATAATCTTCACCGCCACCGAAATCGTCAGGACCATAACAATCAGCGAAATGCAGACCTGTGATCACGAAGCGGTAGGTTCCAATTCCATCCTTTTCAAAAAGCGTACTATCTATTGTCTGTTTTGCGACGCAAGTGGATGTTTGGGACGAGTTACTATCAACAGATGGGTCGTTTTTAAAAAAAAGATTGGTTTGATTGATTCTTCCTGCGAGGCTGTTCTCTCCTGTCGCGTCAAGTTCGGTCGGCACAACCAAAAAATCTTCTAGACCAATTACGGAAGCTGAATTCGTAAGTATGGTATCCCCTGTTGGATCATCAACTGGCTGATTGACGTTCCCATTATTGATATCATTTGTAACATCTGGACTAGGTTGATCCTTCTTCCCGCACCCAATGAGCGTTAAAAATAAAACTGTGATTATGAAAAAGTTGCGCGAATTTTTTATCATTTCAGAAACCACATGTAAGAGGGAGCGTTTCATTATATTTGAGTTTTTTACCTACAAATTAATAAAATAATACCATTTTGAAAAGTCTTTTGATGAGAATTTTAATAAAACCTCGCTAATAAGGGGGTTTTTTGATTATTTTATTATCATTTTAAACAAACTGTTGCTGTTTTTATCAAGATTGACAAAGATAGAAGAAAAGACAGGGGTCGATGCGAGAAAACAGCTTTTTCACCTCATTTTTAAAAATCATTTATCAACCTATAACCAATGCAAAAAGACCAAAAGATTTATGTGGCTGGCCACCAGGGAGTCATCGGTTCCTCGATTGTGAAAGTCCTAAAAGGCGAAGGTTATACTCAATTGATCACCAAAGAAAAAAACGAGCTTGATCTTTTAGACGAAAAGTCGGTCTCAGATTTTTTCTCTGAACATAAGCCAGCCTACGTTTTTTTATGCGCGGCTAAAAGCGGTGGGTTTTTTTTCGCGAACAAGAACTCACCAGAGGTGATATTTGAAAATATTCAAATCCAAAATAACGTTATTTCCCAAGCCCATCAAAACAACGTAGTAAAATTGATGTTTTTTGGTTGCTCGAGCATTTATCCTAAGTATGCCAATTTACCTCTTAAGGAGCACAGTCTTTTGAGCGGGCCCCTGCTTTCAGAAAAAATCCCATTCTCCATCAGCAAAACCACCGGTGCCAAACTAATCGAATATCTCAATCGTGAATACCAAACATGCTATCTCTCTGTCCTGCCCAGCAATGTCTACGGAACCAATGATCAAATGGACCCGGAAAGAGCGCATGTCGTTGCCTTGATGCTTCAAAAAATCCATCTGGCAAAACATAACAATATACCCCAGGTGACCTTTTTTGGCTCAGGTGAAGCCGACCGGGATTTTATATATGCGGACGATCTGGCTCAAGCCTGCTTGAAACTTATGAAAACACCAGAAAGCCGAGGGGACTTTAACATCGCTACTGGAAATGAGATCACAGTAAAGGAGATGGCCGATATCATCAAAAAGGAAATCGGCTATCAAGGCGAAATAGTATTTGATAGGAATCACCACGATGGCGTTTTGTTGAAATCACAAGATATCCATAAAATCAAGGAAACTGGTTGGGAGGCGAAAATAAGCCCTGAGGAAGGTATTAAGAAACTCTACAATTGGTATTTGGAAAGCCAAACTCAATGAGCCAGGATTGATGAATGCTTTGGACGCAGTATTAATCAACTATCCAAATTCGGTTTAAACATCCTAAGCAGAACCAATGTCAGAAATATTAGACAGGAGAAAACTGAAGATCATGCCGCTGGCCAACCGGGATTCCAAATCAAACCTCGGCATAATCCTGGACCCTCAATCGCCACCGCCACCCATCAATTCCAATCAGACCGAAAAGATAAATCAGGCGGTCAAGATGATTAAAAGGGCCAAGTTAAACAACGCCCCGGTGATCTTGATTTTCGGCGCGCATATGATTAAAAACGGACTTTCAAAAGTGATGTCCGGCCTGATGGAAATGGGTTTCATCGACCATCTGGCTACCAATGGCGCCGGTACCATTCACGATTGGGAATTGGCTTATCAAGGCAAAACCGAGGAGGACGTTAAAAAATACATTGAAAAAGGCCAGTTCGGAATCTGGGAGGATACCGGTTTTTACCTCAATCTGGCAATAACACTAGGTGCCGCTAAAGGACTTGGCTACGGAGAATCAATCGGAGAGATGATCCAAAACGAGTATCTTGTCATCCCTGAGAAAAGGCAACTTGAAGAACAGATAAAAATGGCTCTGCAAGACCAGGAAGTCTCCGACACACTGGCTGCCAAGGCGGCACTCCTTCACAGCCTTAAGCTTTTCAAACTCAAGGCTGGTAAAATCATTGTCCCGCACCCCCATAAGGATCTCAGTTATCAATTTCACGCAAAACGACTGAGCGTACCTCTTAGCGTCTG
The DNA here is from genome assembly GCA_029881655.1 of Deltaproteobacteria bacterium. Classification (GTDB taxonomy): domain Bacteria; phylum SAR324; class SAR324; order XYD2-FULL-50-16; family XYD2-FULL-50-16; genus JAOUME01. The sequence goes on from JAOUME010000131.1 coordinate 2,883, forward strand.
CCCTGGAATCGGCTATGACATCATATACACCCACCCTCTAAACAACGGCGCTTCCATCGGTCAGGGAGCCCTTTGGGATTTTCTATCTTTCGCTAAAAGTGTCTCAAAGCTTGAAAAAGGGGTGCTTATATCCATCGGTTCGGCAGTCATGGCCCCACAGATCACAGAAAAAGCCATGTCCATGGCTAAAAATCTGGCCATAACTGAGAATAGAGATCTGAACGATTTTGACATCCTGGTCGTAGATATCCAAAAGGGTGACTGGAACTGGCAGACGGGAGAGCCCCCCAAAGAGCATCCGGCTTACTACCTCAGATTCTGCAAATCCTTTTCAAGACTCGGTGGACGTTTCTCCTATATCGAGATGGACAATCGGGATTTTCTAATCCACCTTTATCGTCAATTCATCGAACCCTAGAGACCATCTTGATTTTTTAAGGCATAACCGAAATGAATATCAGCCGCAGAAACTTTCTATTTGGCGTCTTACGGCCTGTCAGGAAGAACATGCCCCATAAACAAAGGGGCTCTGATTTCATTTTAAGACCCCCCGGAGCGGTCACAGAAAACCGCTTCAAGGTGCTGTGCGAGGAAGAGTGCGTTGATTGTTTAAAGGCCTGTCCGCCAAAGGTGATCCGTAAAAATCAGGATTCCTTCTCTCCAGATTTCATGACCGCCTATGTCGATATCAGGCTTGGGGGTTGTGATTACTGCGAGGACTTCCCCTGCGTCAAGGCTTGCCAGACCGGGGCTTTGGATCAAAGCGATCAAAGGATGGCCCAGGCGGTTCTTTTGGCGAACTGCCTTTCAAAGCAAAACCAGGTCTGCGAATTCTGCCTGCCGTCCTGCCCCGATCATCTTCAGGCCCTTAAGCTCAACGAGTTGGGGCTGACCTTCATCGACTCCGAACTTTGCGTCGGCTGCGGCAAGTGTGTTTCACGCTGCTTCTTAACGCCCAAAGCCATCGGGCTGAATCCCCTGAAAAAACTCAAAGACAAATAGCGCGAAAAATTCCCTTTTTTTTAGCGCATTATTTTTTATTTTGCTTATATATCAGTTGGTTGTGTTACTATTGGGGTTTGATTTTGGACTGGAATGAAATTTAGGCTTAAATTTCAACGTGATAAATCCCAGAGAGAGAAAAGAATACTATAAGAGCGGGTAAGAGGATTAATTAAGATGGCGTATCTTTTAAGCCAAGAGCTTTGACCAGCACCTGCTTGCTGTTAAAATTACCCACCACTTTTAAGACAGGCTGAGGCTCCATGCGGATGATCGTGGGAGTGGCGTAGATGTTGTCGGCCTGAGCCTGAGCGCTGTTAGTCAGAATATCCAACACTTCCAGCTCGAAACGATCCCCCAGAACCGAGCTGAGATCCTTTTTTAAATCTTCGATTTTTTTAGTGGCGGCCACGGTGTTTCCCACCAAGTATAATCTAAACCGATACATTCTCTATACCCTTTTATTAGGCGACTTTCGATGAGTTGTTAATAAAACTTTTAATTAGGCCAATGATCTCATCATCGTTAATCGGCTTAATCAAAATTTCGAATTGATAACCATCTTTATTGAGTTTTATGAGTTGATGAAAATAATCCTGATGAAAAGCCGTAATAAAATAGACAAACACTTCCGGTTGGATTTCTTTTAATTTCAAGAATGTGTCGATGCCGTTTATCTGCGGCATATTTAAATCCAAAAAAATCAGACTAAAGTCAGTCTGCTTGATCAGCTCTACCGCCTCAAATCCCGATGAAACTGCGACAAGCTCTATCTCCTCGCCCGAGAGCGCCAGTTTAAAGGATTGTCTTACGGCGTAATGATCATCGACAACCAATATCTTTTCCATTTTAAAACTCACTTCTTGAATTAATTTCTCTTTTTGTTAAAAAGCCCAGCCATCAACTGATCCCTAATTAACATTCACAACCACCGGCCATCCGATGAACCGCGCGTAAAAACCTTAATAACCCAAATTCAGTTAAGCTCGTCAATTCAGGCGATACCATTGGCGGACGCGTAAACTTCCTATAAATATATGAAAATCCAAAGACCATACGGTTTTCTATATCCGACAAAGGAATGAACAGCAAAATAAGGGGTGGGCTAAAATCAAACACCTTTTTTATTCCCTGCCCGTTTCTGATTAAAACTATTTCCGTGGCAGATAAACAGTCACCACTGTCCCCTTTCCGACCTGTGAATCGACGCATATCTCCCCACCGTGGTCCCTAATGATGCTCCTGCAGATCGGCAATCCGAGGCCAGTACCCTTGCCTGGGGGTTTCGTAGTATAAAAAGGATCAAAGATCTTTTCCAAATGCTCCGTTCTGATCCCGCTGCCCGTATCGGTTATCGTCAGCTTAACCTTGTTTTTTCTTTCCTCAAGGAAGATTTTTATTATCTTTAATTTGTTTTCAGCCATAGAGTCAACAGCATTAGTCAATAAATTCAAAAAAACCTGTTGAATCTGTTGAGGGATGACCCTGGCCGAAATATGATCTGATGCGGAAGAAAATTGAAGCTGAATGTTTTCCTGCTCGATCCTGAAGGATAAAAGCCGGATGATGCCTTCAAAAAGGTCGGCGATTTTCATCTCCCTCATTTCGGCCTGGACATCGCTCCCCTTCCCGCTCCTGGAAAAGTTCAAAAGATTCTTGACGATCTGGACACATCGATCGGTTTCAGCCAGGGTATCCCTTAAGACCGGGTATCGTTTATCATGTGCCTCTGTATTTTTTAGACAGAAGCGGGTAAAATTCGAGATCCCCATAAGGGGATTATTCAGGTCATGGATGACACCGGCCGCCAGAACGCCGACTGCGGAAAGCTTCTCGGCCTGAACCAGGAGTTGGGAAGTTTCCTTAAGTTTTGTAAAAGATTCCTTTAGCTCACGGTATAGCTCTTCCTTAACTCTTTTTTGCAATTCTTCCTTTGCCTCATTTAGTTCCTCTTCGACCTTTTTCCTCTGGGTAACATCCCTGATCACCCCCACCGTACCGATGAATTTTTCCTGTTTTTTGTTGTTATCGGTATCAAACAGCCCCGTGCTGCTAATTTCACTCAGGATGAATTCCTTTGCGTGCGATGCGGGATTGCCCCATAGTTTTACCTCAAAAAAGCCTTTACCCCTGCTGCTGTTTTTCTTCGGGTAAAGCAATTCATCATAAAGATCATCCTCTTTTTTGTTTTCCCCGCTCATCGAATCCGGTTTATCTTCCGGCTTCCAGTCCATGACCGCTATTTGGTTGAAGTGTTTTCCCAGTAACTCCTCTTCCTGATAACCGAGCTTTTCGATCGCGTGGTTGAGAAAGGTGATACAGCCCTTCTCATCGGTATGATAGATGATATCCGGAACCGTCCGCATCAAAGTGCTTAAGCTCTTCTCTGATTTCTGCAGCTCAAGGCCCCTCTTGATCAACTGATCACCCAGCTGACTCGTCTCCTCATACACCTTGAAGAGTTCCTCGTTTTGCTTGACTGAATTTTCATAAGTGGACAGCAAAAGGCGGATGCTGTGCCGCTGGTCTGACTTGATCTTGAACTTCTCTCCTGAGACAAAGACCTCGAACTCCTCGAACTCATCAAACTCCTCCTGGAAGGAAATTTCCTTCTGCTCGATTAACAGTTGTTCGACTCTTTTAAGCAGGTATTCTCCATCATAGGGTTTGGTCAGATAATTATCCGCCCTGGAGTTCAGGCCTTTGATGATGTCTCTCGAATCGCTAAGCTGGGTCAACAGCATCACGGGGATGTCTTTAAATCTCTTATCATTTTTGATCTTCTCGCAAAACTCGTAGCCGTTCATCTTTGGCATGTTGATATCGCTGATCACCAAATCGGGCCGGTGAACCGTGAGCAAAAAAAAGCCCTCCTCTCCGTCCTTAGCCACGACCACACTATACCCCGCCGTTTCCAGAACCATTTTAAGGAGTTGACGCTGCACCGAACTGTCTTCAACAATCAGGATTTTCGCCGACTGTGATTTTTCTCTCATCTAATTAGCTTATAGTACCTGTCTGATTTGCCCGCTAATGATTAATCGATCATGCAAAACATCGCCTGATTGACTCCGCTTCCCAAAGCGGACTGTATATATAACATACTATAGAAAAGATGCCGCTTTAAAGCAACTCAAAAGCCAAGACACTGGATTGAAAGACCTAAGCACAAGTTGTCCGGAAGACTTTATTTTTAACGTTGAATTTTCACGGTAAGTTAATTACATTACTCTCAGGGAGTCCAGAACAGATCGCCATTCAGAGAACCCAACCCGGGTTTTTCACTTTTAATAATCCTATCGACCCGCTTTAACGCTTCTTTAAACATAAAATGGCCTTGAAAAATTTCTTGAAGAAAGGAAAGCCCATCCAGCCGGAAAAATCAGCGCCGCCTAAGGCCTTGGGGTTGCACGACCTTTTCTCGATACCCATTCCCCTTCCCGATGAAGTCGAGGAAAAACTGCATCAGGAGTTCGTGGAAGGAAAACAACTTTTTAACGACTTCAACCGCAGTCGGCTTCAACTCGCGTTTCACTCCTTTGATAGCGACATGAAGCACGCCCTTTATGAGGTGATCTTCCTTTTGCACGTCAACGAGCCTTTTTTGTCGGAGTGGAAATACAAGGCCAAACAGATCATCGACTATAAGGAAAAAGAGGTGGAGAAAACCTTTGATCTTTTTCTGGACAGAGCGCCCAGCGGCGTTTTGGGTATCGAGGAGATCAGCGATGTCTTTGGCGATGATTTTTCAGCTTACGTCCAGGAAGTTTTTGGCTCCAGACTCCTAAAATCAGATGAAAACAGCGCCATTGTCGGACTTTTCTCCATCGGCTCCATCGGCACTATAGGCCATAAAGCCACAGCCTCGGACCTGGACCTTGAGGTGCTTTACCGTCTGGAGCCTTTTAATTTCGAGGTATCGGATATCTCTGATGAGTACTTAAAAGAATTTTTAATCACTGAAATTAAATTCTGGATAAAAAAAATTCAGGTTAAGGAAAAAATCACGCCAGATCAGGCTCAGCAACCCGAGACCAAAGCCAGACTCCAAAAAGAAGCCCGCGAAAAGACCGCCAGACTCTTTCCGATCCTATACAGGCACCTTATCACCCAGCAGCA
>JAOUME010000302.1 GCA_029881655.1 Deltaproteobacteria bacterium
TGAATCATTCTCCGAAATGCAGCAACCAGAAAAACACCGGATCCGCAGGCCGGATCAATAACCTTGAAATCAGTCTTATGAAAGTCGGTAAGAGGCATCTGCTCATCAATAAGGAAATTGACTAAATATGGAGGCGTATAAACGATGCCTTTTTTGGATTCCAGGAATTCTTCATAAATATTGCTGATTAATTCTATCTTGAGAGTACCGAGTTTTATAATGGTTTAATATCAGGTAGCGCTATTTTATCAAGCTATTTCCATACTCATTTATCCAAGCATTTATCTGAGATTCGAATAGCTCCATTTGTTCATCATCCAACCCTTTTGGCTCATACTCCATCTCTAACCAACCTATAATATGACTCCGAATAGCCTCAACATTCATCCCCGTCTGTTTGTAAATCTTTTTAACACTCTGATCTATCGTCAACTTTTGCCCATCAGCCCACACAATTTTTCTTCTTGCAATATCAAGATCAGCTCCCTTTAAAGCCTCAAAAACATAATCCACCGCCTCCATCGAGTGCTGCCCGTCTTCGGATTCAAGCCACTTAGAAAATCCCTCCACAAAATCATTTTCGGCTTCGGGAATTCTTTTCATCTTTTATCCTTTTTACTTGTTTCATCTTGATTTGAGAATGTTCGATGGCCAGATCTATCCATTTTTCTATCAATTTTTTGAATCGTTTGTAAACCTCAATTTGTTGATGGGTTTCATCGACAAATTCTGCCCGCACATACTGGGTTCGACTCCTCATTTTATGGGTGTAACTGAGCTGGTAATAAGGCCCTTTCTTTTCTTTGGGAACCTTATATTGCAAGGTTAAGGACCCCGGACGCATTTCACCAATTTTCCAAAGCTCATCCTTTATCTTTTGAATCTGATTTTCAATTTGTTTGAGTTTCTTTGTTGACATATGGTATAGCATATATATGCTATACAATATGTCAACCTTTTTTTAAGGAGGATAAAATGAAACTATGGGCTCATTGGTACAATGCCGTCCTGATGTTGAGACCAACATGTGCACGGATGAGAACATTCCTTTGGTTTGTCACCTGTCTGGCAGGGGTCACTATCAGAAGGGATTTCTTGGGAGTCACGAGCATTGTCCGAGCACTCGGACTTAAGGAAATTTGTTATGACCGTATCTTAGATTTTTATCATGAGACCGGCCTTAAATTGGATAAGCTCACACATACTTGGGTCCGAATCGTTCTTAAGATCTTCCCCAATATCCTACGGGTAAACGGTCGACTTCTTCTGGTGGGTGATGGCATCAAAATATCCAAGGAAGGCAAGAAAATGCCTGCTGTGAAAGGCCTTCATCAACAATCCGATTCAAATTCAAAATCCCCCTTTATTATGGGGCATTCCTTTCAAGCCATTGGCATCCTGGTCGGTGCCTTAAACAATGTGTTTGCCGTACCTCTTGTCAGCCGAATCCATGAAGGCCTGGTCTTTTCAAACCGGGACCAAAGAACCCTCCTGGACAAGATGGTATCCCTTATAGAATCCCTGGAAATTAGTGAACCGTTTTATTTTATCGCTGATGCCTATTACGCTACCGGCAAAATCATTAAAAAACTCCTCCAAAAAGGAAATCACTTGATTACGCGGGTGAGAAGCAATGCCGCGGCCTATTACCCCGCTTCCCCAAATTCCAATAATAAGAGGCGCGGACGACCTCGAATATATGGTAAAAAAGTAAAACTCAAAAGCTTGTTTGATGATCCTGACACTATGCAAACAGCTTCAAGTCCGGTTTACCGTGAAAAAAGAACGCAGATCCGATTCCGCTCCGTTGACCTTATCTGGCGACCGGTGGGTATTCTTGTTCGCTTTGTGGTGGTGATTCATCCTGTGCGGGGTAGATGTATTCTGATGTGTACGGATTTGGGGTTGCCAGCGTTGGAAATCATACGGCTATATGGCCTTCGGTTTAAAATCGAATTGTCTTTCAAACAAGCCATTCGAATCCTCGGGACTTACGCATATCATTTCTGGATGAAAACAATGAAGCCAATCAAAAGATTTTCAGGAGATCAATATCT
>JAOUME010000132.1 GCA_029881655.1 Deltaproteobacteria bacterium
GTCATAGTGAAGGATATAAGCATACTCAATGATCCCGTCATTATCCCAATCTTCTTCTTGTCTAATCATATTTCCTTGAGTATCATAGCTAAAATACCAAATCCAGTCTACTGTCCCATCGTTACTTGTATCCTGTTCTTGCTTAATCATATTTCCATTAGCGTCATAGCTAAAGTAATAACTTTGTTCAATGACACCATCGTTATACCAATCAGTTTCACATTTTTCCGTAACATAAATGCCATTACTGTCGCCCGAGTTTGATTGATTACAACCCATAAAAATGACGGCCGATAAAACGGTTAAAATCAAAAGATAGTTTTTCATGATATTTCTCCCTAATTTAAGTGAGGTGAATTATTTTATTTCAAGTTGTCATAGCTCTCATACGAAGTCCGTTTCTGTAGTTAAAACCCTTACATTTCTAATAAAAGCCGGTTTTACCGCCCGTTGGTTTTTATCGTTACGCTGAGACTAGCGAATTTTTACCGGTTTTAATAGCGTTATATTTTAACCTGTTAGGCGGGCCACCGAAGAAACGAGTCTGAATCACGATCCGGGTGCCTATTGGACCCGTCTGGTTTGGTCTGATAATTTAGAAACTATAGCCGAGATTGAGGCGGTAATAATTGGATTTGGACGTGGTGGAGGTGGAGACTGACTGGTCCGAGGAGGGCCAAAGGATGGTCTCGGTGCCGGAGATGACGTAGGCCCCGGCGATCCAGCCTTTTTTCGGCCTGAAGATGAGGCCGTAGGTCTCGTATTCCTGGTTGATATCCTGGGCCTGAGCGATCGGGCTTTCGATCAGGGTTTGTTTTTCGTAGTTGATGATCCAATTCTCGAACTGGCTGGGTTGAAGCTCTAGCGAGAACCGGGAGTTGGAGTTTTTGTCATGCTGATTTTTGATCAGGACCCCCTCGGCCAGCTTCTCCGATTCGACCGAGACCTTCTTGGAGTACTCCAGCCGAAACTGATTGCCCGATTTTGTCCGGTCGGTCATCAGGGCGACGCCGAACATCTGGTTGTCCCATCCGTTGCCCACCTTGACCAGGGACTCTTTTTCGGTGACCGACTCCATGCCGTAGGCGAAATAAAGCGCGCCCATCCTGAAGGACAGGCCGGCTCCAAACCCGTTTTGCTCGTCCCGGATGGTCTCTTTGATCCCCCAGGTTCTTTGCTGGGAGGATTCTTTGGTGACAACGAAATAATGAGCGCCCAGGGTGATATACTCCTTGTTCTTGGCCCCGAACTTCAAAGCGCCGTTGACCTGGGTGCGGTCATAGCTTTCCACTCCCTGAAATTCGATGGGATAGGGATCGCTTGAGAAACTGGTGCCGCGGATCAGCTCTTCGGAATTGGTTACTCTGGTCTCCAGGGATTTGAAGGATTCGATGTAAAGAGGTCCGATGATATGGGAGGCCACGAGGTAGGAAATTTCGCTCCGCCTCATGTCGCTGTTGGCGTTGGCGACTTTCTCTTTGACGGTTCCCTGAATCGCGGTGACCGCGACAGTGGAGGACTCTCTCCAACCCGACGCGGCGGGCATATCCGCGCGCAGGGTCCGATCGAAAGCCGGCGTCGCTATCTGCGCGGAGAGGTTTTGGCTTAAGGCGCAGACCCCGAAAAGCAACAGCCCCGCGACCCGTAACCTCTTGGGAAACAGGCAGGGAAACCGTACTTTTACAAAACCAAATGCATTAACAAGTCTCGCCATATCAATTCAGAGCTTTAATTTTCAGGACCGAGGTGATGTCGATCTTGTTGTCGATATTGACCAGGACCTTCTGGTCTCCGGTGCTGTCGATAAATCCGATCACGCTTGAGTCATCCGTCACGTCTTTTCCGTAAAACAGGATCTCCCCAGCAGAATTGACATCCAGTTTGTACTCGGCAAGTCCGGCCACCTTATATTCAGGGCTTAACAGACTGGTCGTCTTATCGATCGTGAATATTCCAGGTGGCATCAACTGGTTCCAGACCGGAGGGTCGCTGGTGGCGTCGCCTGACACATCGTAACTGACGATAGAATCGCCGCCGGATTTACGGCCCAGGGCGATGATCCGGCCGCTGGTGGCGTTGCCATGACTTATAATGCTTGAGACGCTATCGAGATAAGCGGTCTGTTTCTTTTGGACATGGTCGGTCGTCGGATCGGTCTGGAACCTGTAAAAGCCCGTGTTGTCGACTCCGAGAACATAGATTTTATCTGAGAAACCCGCCATCCCCAAAAGTCCGTCCTTGGTGCTGTTGACCAACTGGGATTCGAAAAGCTGAGTCGGATCGTTAAATTGAAGGGTGGATTTCTCGACCAAAAACAGGCTGTTATAACCTGAAAATTGTTCCAAAAAATAAAAATCCCGGCCATAGGTAGACCAGGGACCCTGGAAAAAATAGGCGTAACTGCCACCCAGTCCGAATGTTTTAACCACAGTGGAGTTGGAATTATAGATCGAGAGATTGGTTACGCCGTTATCAGAGAGCACTAAAATATCGCTGTCGGTGTTGGGCGCCCAGCCTATGATGACGCTTCCTTCCTGAAAATTGACCGCGTCGCTGCCCTCAACCAGACTACTGTCATCCAGGTCCAGGCGAACAATTTTAGTGACCGTGGTTTTATCGGAGGTGGAATCGTTCGACTGGATGTAATACTGGTTGTTATAAGGCGACTGTCTCTGAATAACGGGACTTTTAAGGATCGTTGATTCGGGATTTTTAACCACCTTGTCGAGATAACATGAAAGACCGCCATCTGAAATCTTCAGGGTCACCAAGGAACACCATATCTTCTTATCGGGTTTCCAGTAGTTTGACACCGAGATAAAAACAACGCCGCCTCTAACCCAAAAATCATACAGTTCCCCGTTATTATTGGCGGAATCCTTGCCAATAACGACCTTTTTTAGCTCCCCGGTACTCAAGACCGCAAAAAGATCCAGCTTTGCCGGTGTTTCGGCAAACTCCGGCGAATTGACCAAAATCAATCCCAAGGCCGACGAAAGGTTGAAATCCAGCTGACTTTTTATTTCGTTTGGCGCGTCGGCAGTGGAACCGACGGAAAAATTCCCCCCCGTATTACAAGCGCCCGCGCCGATAACGGCGAGCAGACAAAACAAATATAAAGGATATTTTATTACTTTCATGATTCGCGGTAAAAAGCCCAGACTCAAAATTGGTTTGACAGATCATTCCCGCAAGTCATGCGAGGATCGTTCCTTTTTTATAGCATACTTGGGCTGAAACCACAATCCGATTATCATTTTTATCATCCGTGATTGTTACTGAGCCGAAGCCGCTCAATACTGGCCTGACCTTGAAATGGCGGTGAAATAAAAGCTTTTCAAAACAGCTCCCGGGAGGTTATCCTTCATTAAACTATATCCTGTTATTTGTACATAGAGGATCGAAGCTTTATGAAACGAGAAATTGCCTGTGATTTAACGACAAAAAGCGTCAAGCTCCCCCGCTTTAAGAGAACAATCCTGATGACCCTATCGGGTTGTCTGTTAAGCCTCATGATCTTAAATCAAACTCTTTTCGCCGATACGATCGGTGTCGAGATCATTTCCCTGACCTCTCATTTCTCCGATCAAAGGGACGCCCCGGTCGACCGCTACAAGTACAAACTTGAGGACTCCGGCACGCATCTATTGACACCAGGAGTGGAACTCAACTGGGATCACCGCCTGGAAAAACCGTTTTTGAGCGCCGAGGAATTGAGGGTGGCGGGTGGCTACTATCTCGACTCGATCGCCTTTCCAGCCGCTTATTTCGGGGTGGGACTCCGCTGGGTGATTTATGAAAGTAACAAATTCAGTGGCTCGATTCAGCTGGGTCCGGGCATTATTCTCAGAAAGAGCTGGACCTCGGTTGAGGATTATAACCCCGATAATCCCTACGACGAGTCTGACTGGTTCCTCAAGGGATTCGAGTTTAAGATCATGCCGGTCGGCGATCTCGATTTCCACTACCGGTTCAGCGATGATCTCCAGGCCGTCTGGAGCATCGTTCCGGCCTTTCCCTTTGTGTTCGTCCAGAACTTCGGTATCAGATGGGCTTACTGAGCGGATCGCCTGTCGGCTTCAAAAAGTTTATTATACCGACGCTTTCCTAAACAAAGTTAGATCAATTAATTTAATAAGATAACAGTGTTAAACCAATGTTACATTAAGGCCCGTCAATTATATATTGAATAAGCGTTTCGACGGGCCCGGGATTAAATACTGCGGCTTGATTAGCTCTTGAACCGAAATGAGAGGCTTAGCTTGGTCCTGAAAGCGACGACCTTGCCGTTTTCGATTTTGACATCCTGGGCGGTCACTTCCGCGATCCGGAGATCCTTGAGGGTCTCGCTCGCTTTTTCCACCGCGGTTCTCGCGGCTTCTTCCCAGGAGGTTTCGCTGGTTCCAATCAGTTCGATCACCTTATAGACGCTGTCTTCTGCCATGCTGATTCTCCTTTGACGGGGTTTATGTGTGGTATAAAAGATACGTTTACAAAGACTTATGATTAGCCTAATCGATCGGTCGGCAAAAGGCAATTAAAGAAAAGGGGGACTTTAAAACTTAAGTGGAGCAGCTAACACTTTGGTTTTAGGCATGGCGGGCTCGTGGTTTGAGCAGTTGAGGCGGAATGGTTCAACTTTCAAGGGTTAACCTGCGAAGATCGTTTAATGTTCAACCGGATTGTCTCAAGGATTTTTGATCCCGATGCCGTGAAGTCCAGATCTTTATACCCCTGGAAGCGCGGCTCAAGAGAGAGGCTTAATCAACGTACTTGTAGACTTTCAGGTAATCGATCTTTATTTTTTGCTTGTTTTCGATATAAAAACCGATGTTTTTTCCTTTGAGACGGTTAAACGCGACTTCGTCGACCTTCACGTCATTGATATAAAGGTAAAGTGATTTGCCCTGTCTGAAAACGGCGAGGGTATTTTCGCCGCCGTTGCCCTGGTTGACAAGTTTGCTCTTTTGCCAGTTGGTGATATAATGGATCTTGTTGTTTTTTCTTTCCCAGAGATTATAATATCCATTGGCAGAAATAACGAAGTCGTAGCGGTCGCCTTTGCCGTCACCGAATATGATCCCGAAACCATAGTTCTGTATGCCCGAAAGCTTGGTAATTTTCGCCACGATTATAAAATCATCGCTGTTGGCGAGCTTAACGCTGTTCCAGGTGGCCCAGGAATCCTTACTCTTTTTATACTCAAACAGATAATAACCCTGAGACAACTCATATGTTGAGCTGATTTCATTTTTGACCATCCATTTGTTGCGGTTATCGATAAAATCATCATGGAAGATCAACCGGGACCGTGAATGACCGGTAACGTCGCTGAGACTGCCTGACTTGCCTTGTTCGTGAAGCTCCCTGATCCGGCTGGATGCCTGCTTCAGCATGTTTTCGTCGTCCGTGGAGTAAGGATCGTTTTCCTTAAAGGATTGCGCGAACCGCTCCCAGGCCATGATCTTAAGATCGTTTTTGACATCACGCCGAGAGTAAGCGGTAACCTCGTCATAGGCTGTTTTCATGTCCGATAGATATTGATTCCAGTTCGATCTAATCCTCTCTTCCGCCTTGGCCTTTTGATCCAGATCCGTCAGAGAAAAACGTCCGCCGGGAACTTTTGGGACAACCACTTCCCTTTGAGGTTGGCTTGGTCTGGCCTGTTGACTTGGGCTCACCAATTTTAGAGCAAGCTCCTCGATGGTTTTTTTAAGGGTATTTAGCTGGCCGTCATGCTCCATGTTTTCCGAGACGGCGATCTTTCCCTCCAGGGTGTCGATGACCGATGCGGATAGATAGTAGAGTTTGTCGCTGATTTTAAAGTATTTCGCGGAGATGACCTGATCCACCCCGAGTTGTTCGCCGATCTTTACCGCGCATTCCTCTCTGGTGCATTTAAGCGTCTCCTGAATTTTATCGGGATTAAACTTATCGACTTCCGAACTGCTGGCGATATCCAGGCTGGAACTTTTAGCCAAAGCCGCCCTGAAGATATCGCTGAAGATCTTGTTCTGGGTTTTGTTGAGGCTGTCGGTCTCCAGATCAAGGACGGCCACCAGGGTTTTTTTAACCGATCTCTTTTTATCGAAATTGACCTCGGTCGCGGCGAGAAGTTTCCCGTCCATGAGATTGATGACCTTAAAACGGAGCAGAATATTATCCCCCTTCATCTCGTAACTGCCGTCAACCCTGATCGAGTTTCTGACAGAACTGCCCGTTATGGATTCCGAAGGCAGAATCACCCTGCCGCCCGGGAAAAATTCATCCAAAACAAGATAGAGTCCCCCTTTGATTTTTTTCGCCTGTTCGTCTTCTTCCCCCGAAAAAAGATTAACGACCGAAATCTCCAGTTTCTTGCCGGGATCGAGATGATCGAGTTTGCCTTTCAGGTACATCCCCGCCTTGCCCAAGGCTTCGTCCAGCGTGGTGGCCAAACTTAACTGGGGAATCAGCAAAACGAAAAGTATACACAATATTTTGCTTAAAGTCATGGTCCCGTTAATTCAATAGTATTAATATAGTCTGGTTATACTTCAGCTTACTGAATGAAAATCGAGAAGGCAACAGGATGTTTGTCGCGTCCTCAATGAAGTTGATTATAACAGACCGCCTTGCTCCCGCTTATCAACTTTGGTTTTGCTCGGGATGATGCCCGGCCCTTTTTAGATGTAGGCGGTAAGTAAGATAAAGTCGCGAAAAACCACCGGCCGCCACCAAAATCAAATGTGTAAGATAAATGAAGGGGTATTAATATGACCCGGCTCCCGGCGATAAACCGGGGACCGGATCGACCCGGGGGGACGGAAAGGTTGTCTGTTAACGGCAACCTTCTTCACCCATCAAGGTGGGATTTAGATAAGCGATCTATTTTTGTTTGGCTAGATACTCCACGATCAGTTTTAATTCTTCCGGGTTGGGAGGGATCATGGGTTTGCCCTTGTAATCAAAGGTAAGCTCCCCTGACATATAGGCCTTCATGATATGGGAATAGTCCCTCAGTCTCTTTCCTTCGGCGATGTCGGTAACCTGCTTTAAGAGATACTCAGCTGTTTTCCCTGTCAACTCAGGTGCGTGCACGTTTTGCTTGATCGTGACGTGGCAATAGGAGCATTTCTCCAGATAGAGCTTTTCCCCATCGGCCCCAAACGCGGCGGGAACCATTATGAGAAGGAATATAAACAGGGCGGCTGTGATTTTTTTCATGGCATTTCTCCAAAGAGCGGTGATGATTTGGGGCTTTCCGTAAAAGAAGTACCCTGTCGGTTGCTATGAAGAAAACATTAGACGGTATTTAATCCCAACGCAAGATTTTTTGCGCTGAAATGAAAGCAATAGCGTCTTAATAACAACTCTCAAGGACCGTCCGGTCAAGTCTCGGCTCCGCTTACGCGTCTTGCAGCAAGGTTTTAAGTTCCACCCGCCTGGTGCTGATTTTTTTGCGGATGGGGTCCTGTTCGCCCCAGCCGTCAGTGTTAATCAACTGCTGGAGAAGCTCCTGAATTTCCCTGTGCAATGAATCGATCCTGGTCTTGTTCGGGTTGGTCTGATTGTCTTTAAAGTCATGGTAACAGTCGACGACTTTCTGTTGCATGGCCTTGACTTCAGACCACTGCTTCGGGTCTTTGTATTTTACCGGATCGTTCATGAGCTCTTCTTCCCGCCCGCACAACTCATCCAGCAACAAATCCAGCTTATCGCGTCCGCTCATTTTACCTCCTTAATTATGATCCATGTTGTTTACTCGGGGACAAAGCCATCCAATTTCGGCTAAAATCCTGGCCCGCCCTTTGAGTTCGCTTAAATCCAGCTTACCCTTAATTCCGTTAAATTTGAAGGAAAATATTTCAAAACCCCTACTTGCCGGACGTGAAAAAGGTGAAAAAATCAGCACATCAAAAAATGCTGTGTTAATGCG
>JAOUME010000303.1 GCA_029881655.1 Deltaproteobacteria bacterium
CAGACCAGTTTAATTATCTGATATTACAACTTATTTAAATTAATCTTGACGAAATCTCCCGAGCTGTCTTAAGAGTAGTTCACATCCAAGCGATGTGAACTATTTATTCTACACAGGAGGAAGAGGGTGAAAACCCCTCACTGGCCCGCAACTGTGATTCGGTGGATTTTTTAATCATGCCGATAAGTCAGAGCTTCCTAGATACTTTTTTAATCCTCGTGGAAAGGGAGAAAGGCATATGAACCTACCTATTCAATTTCAGCTTCGATTTTTCGATCTCAAAGCGGCGTTTAGCATCAAGTTCCAGGCACTTTTCTCTAGTTCTCTTATTTTTAGACTTATTGTATCTATTTGAATTAATTAGCTTTAAAGTTATTTAATTGGAATTGAAGATATAAAACCGTCTTGAAATGAGTTGTAATCCATTACTATAAGGAGAAAACATGCGTCAATTTAAAATAATTACGTTTTTGTTAATGCTACTGCCGTTTATTGGGGCATCGGTTTATGGAGAACCGGAAAATCAAATATCAAAAGACAGCCGTTTTGAGATCGACCCCAAGGGTGAAATCGTCATCACAGCAACCAGAACCAAAGACAGCTTAAAGCAAATCGGCGGCAACTCCGTCGAATTGATCACTTCCGAGGAAATCGAGAATTCAGGGAAAACCTCCGTCAGAGACATCCTGAGTCAACTTTCCGGGGTGGGTTTAAGTTCAAGCGGCGGTCCGGGATCGAACGTCTCAGTCTTTATACGCGGAGCGGATTCCAAGAATCTGTTGGTGTTGATCGACGGTATCATGATCAACGATCCCTCAACGCCCAACCGCCAGTCCGACATCGGCAATCTTCTGCTGGACGACATCGAGCGCATCGAGTTGATCAAAGGCTCCCAGAGCGTTCTTTACGGCAGTAACGCCACCGCCGGAGTATTAAACATCATTACTAAGATAGGGCGGGACAAACCATCGAGTTACGTTAAGCTGGAGGGTGGCTCCTACGATACCAAAAAAGCGCAGGCCGGCACAAAAGGGAAAGTCGGCTCTCTGAGTTACTCCGTTACCGGCTCGAAGGTCATCTCTGAGGGATTCTCATCGGCCAGTGATCGCAATGAGAGGATCCTTCACGATGGAAACACCTCTGAGAAAGACGGCTGGCAGAACCAGTCCCTCAGCGCAGCCCTCACCTATAAGATCGCTAAGGATCACGAAATCAGTCTGATGATCAAGGACGTTCTCTCAGACGTCAAAACGGACGATTACGGCTTCGGCGGTTACGCCGTGGACCATTTCGATTACAACCAGTTCGCTCCCGATCCCAACGCCAAAAAGGATCAGCACATCATCACCCAACAGCGGACGACCGGTCTTAAATACAGCAGCCGCCTTTTTGATGGTAAACTGGAATCGGTTCTCGGGATCAACCAGTCGGCAAAAAAGAGGGAGCATTTCGATAATCTCAACCAGAAAAATCTTGAATTTGACGGCAGTTATCTTGATAAATACTGGCAGGGTAGTTTTTTTCCCCTGGATCAACACGAGGTTACCATAGGGCTTTCCAGCATGCTTGAAGACATGCTTCAAAAAAGCGTCACCCCTACCCAAAGCATCAGCGATGTCGATGAACAAGTCACCACCAGCAGTCTCTGGATTCAAGATCAGATGTTTTTTCTGGAGGAAAAACTGGTCATGGTTTTAGGAGCCAGAAGGGATGACCACGAAATATACGGCAAGGCCGACAGCTTCCGTTTCGCGCCATCTTTTAATCTCGAGGGCAGTCACACCTTGCTTAAGGCCTCCTGGGGCAGCGGTTTCAGGTCGCCGTCCCTCTACGAGCTTTTTGGAAGCTATACCTATTTCGGTCAGACAACCATCATCGGCAATCAGGAACTCACCCCCGAGAGGAGTTTGACTTTTGATTACGGTGTCCAGCAAAGCTTTTTGGGTGGCGACATGAAACTTAATCTCACCTACTTCAAGAGTCTTTTTGAGAACAAGATCGATTATGTGAGTGACCCGGTAACCTTTCAGGGCGGCTATGAAAACCTGGAGG
>JAOUME010000133.1 GCA_029881655.1 Deltaproteobacteria bacterium
ATGTGCCGGCCGCCAAGGCTGTCGAGCAATGCAACGATATCCTGCCCGGCGGCGTAGAGCTCACCCCATTGTGCCGCGCCTTTTTGCAAAACAGCGAGAAGGCCAGCATGCAATGGTGGTACGAAGCCGCGCTTGCCGACTATAAGCTTAATTATGGCGATAGTCTTGAAAAGTACCTGCCGGGCCATGGACTATCGCATTGATTGATACCCCTGCCGGGGACTCGCAATAACTCGGCAGCCAAGATTAAGCATAGGATTATGTCTTTTAATATAAATGGGCTGCGAACCTCCCTCGACCAGCCCATTTAGTCGTAATTTCCCCCCACCCTGAAAAATAGGGCTGATCACCGCCTTATTTTAAAAATTCTTCATAGAGTGGTTTTATCCTGGCAATTGGATTAAACACTCTGTTAAGTTGACTTATTCATGAACTATTTGTGAATATACATAAAAATATTATGTTGGCTACGGGGTAGGGGGGAGTGGATAGCTAGGTTGAAGATGAGTTCTTGGCGTCACAACATCTAACAAGGAGGAATAAATGACTTCTATTCCCAAAACCGCAGAGAAAAGAATTAAGGATGGGATTAAAAAATATAAAAATGTTCTCAAAAAAGCCAAAGATCGAGATGTAAACGAGTCTGATACCGTAACAATAATAACAGACATTTTGTCTGACATTTGCGGCTATGACAAATACACAGAAATTACCCGCGAATATGCCATAAGAAATACCTATTGTGATCTCGCAGTTAAAATCGACGATAAACCTGCTTACCTGATTGAAGTAAAAGCAATTGGCATCACACTAAATGCAAATCATCTTCGCCAAGCTATACAATATGCTTCAACTGAAGGTATTGACTGGGTAATTTTAACCAATGGTGATCACTGGCAAGCTCACAGGGTAATTTTTGAAAAACCGGTTAAAACTGAAATTGTTTTTGACTGTAGTATGTTGGATACCTCAAATATCAACGAGCTATTAGATATTTTCTTTTTGCTAAGTAAGGAAGGAGTGAAAAAGTCGGCTATCGATATTTTTCACGAAGAAACCCAGCTTACCAATCGGTATATGGTCGCCGCAGCTTTACTTACGGAACCTGTATTGACTGCAATTCGTCGGCAATTAAAATCTTTAAGTGCCAAGGTCAAAATCAATAATGAAGATATTCAGCAAACCATCATTAATCAGGTGTTAAAAAGGGAAGTTACTGAGGGTGAGGAAGCGACTCAAGCTAAAAAACGGTTAGCTATAGCAGAAAGAGCAAAGAAAAGGGCGCAGGTTAAAAAACAATGCGAATCAAAGGAAAGCTAATAGTTAATTGTTTAAGATGGAAAGTATAGTTTGGATGCCAAGAATAAATATTTGCCCACCATAATGTCAGACATGGTGATGAGATTCTAATAAATATTGTGCTGTGCAGATGTGCGCTAACATAACTATGCAGAATGTGTATATAAACTATTGGCTTATTCTGTATAGCAACAAGTTAAATTTCGGAATTACCTATGAGTGATGATCCAAGAACAGAACCATTAAAAGAATGGAATCGGCTTGCACGGGAAAATACTGAGAATGCTATAGTTTCTTCAATGTTCGAAGCCGCAGCAAAATCTAGCGATCCAATGGAACAATTTTCAAGTTGGCTTCTTATGGGTACTGCCGCGATTGCATCCTTTCTAATAGCAAACTCAGATAAGTTACTTCCATTAGTCTCTAGAGAAGGCTTTTTAGTTTGCGGGGGATTTCTTAGTCTTTCTTGTGCTTTTGGCTTTCTGTCAAAAATTTACGCATTGCGTTGCAAAATTGGTATTGAAGTAGGATCGGCCGTTCGGAAAATATTTGGAGAGCATTTAGCAAAATACGAAGAAGAGGAATTGAAAATACAAGATGGGGCAAAATTTTGGGGTATCAATCTTGAAACAGGAATTCGTATGGAAAGAGTACTTTCTGAATTCTACAAATCACAGCCTAAAATTGTAGTATGGTTTGCAACAAGGTTACTTAGAAAATTTGAAGGCAACCCACAGATAGGTCATCTACCTCTTATGACCATGCTTAACAAGCAAGGTTTATTTTCGTTCGTCCAAGCTGTGTTATTCTTTGGTTTTTTAATTTCTGGCTTCATCTATGCTGCTAAAATTTAACAAGGTAATTAAGGGGAAAACAGCCCCTTCGGGGCGATTTCCCCTTATCTAAGTCGTTGAGTCTGTAGGAAAAGTCCTTTCAGAGTAAAATTGACTGCAATTTTAGTGAATTTTGCTTCAAACATGTGAGGGTTGAGGCCGTTTGACCGCTTAACTAAAGGTGTAAATGTCAGTATTTCAGCTATATACTGCATTAGGCATTGCGCGTAAGTGCTAATAACACTCGAACCATGATAGGTAAACACGGATCAGCGACGTAAATTCAATGAGTTAAGCCAACCTGTTACAGGCAATCGATCTTTTGTAACGAATAGGCGATTGCACGCTGGGACTTTTCCTACAGACTCGTTATGCACACAAGGTAAATCATGAAATTTACAAATATCGAGCTATTCGAAAACAGAATGAATCAGGCGGATACAAACGTTGCATTCTTTAATATTCAATACCGCAACTGTGTGTTGGAGTGTGCTTACTCACTCAATCAAAGAAAATTTTTATTTGCCTTTGTTGATCATAATATTGGATTTACATGCTCGCTGGATGGTGATTTTGCAAATGGGTATATTAACCACAAAGAAGCCGTTGAGCAGCTTATGAGATGCAGGGAACACAACAGGTATGATCCAGTGCATTTTTATGATATTTTAAACAATCAATTGAACACAGTACAATTCGTAAGAATAAATCAAATTCAGTATTGTCGTACACTACAAAAAGCTGTGTCAAATTTTGAAGATAGAATTTATTTCAATCATTGGAGAACGGCAAATATATCTGATAAGCAAAAGAATAAGGCAATTGAGTTAATGGGTTTCAAGGTGGTTAAATTTTGTGAGCAAAACAACCTTACTCCTGTCTTCTATCCTGTTCCTACTGAAAGAACTTTAAGTGCCTTTGGTAACTTTGAGTCAGATTACCGCACACATGGATTAAGTCAGTAGGATGCATAACAAATCATTGCACTGGACTACAAGGGGCGCGGGTTGAGTCATTAGCAAATTTTGTGTTTACGGTGCCGTTTAAATACTCACGTTTCCTTGTAGCCCGTGAATTCAATCGATGTTTCCTAGTAACTACCATGCAGCAAAAATATATGAGGTTTAAAAAATGGTTGATTTTAAAAAGAGACTGAAGAAGAAAAGTCTTCCCAAGAAAGTTAACCCTGTCGAAATTTACGATTCACTTGATAGACGAAGTGAAACAGGACCACTAAGACCGTCTCAAGAAAGAGTCCTTGCCGAATGGTATTCTTCGCGAAGAAATGAACAAAATAACATTATCAAGCTGCACACAGGAGAGGGCAAAACACTTATTGGTCTGTTGGTATTACACTCAAAAATCAACTCTGGTGACGGCCCATGTCTCTATATTTGCCCCAACAAGTATCTTGCCGAGCAGGTGAAACTTGAAGCTCAAAAATTTGGGATACCTATTTGTGAAATAAGTCAACAAAATGAACTACCTGAAGAATTTATTTTGGGTAGCAAGATTCTTATTACTCACGTGCAAAAGGTATTTAACGGTAGAACTATTTTCGGTCTTGGTAACCGGTCCGTTAATGTCGGTTCAGTGATATTAGACGATTCTCATGCTTGTATAGATTCGATTAAAGACGCTCTGACTATCAAAGTAGATAAGAAACATCAATTATACAAGACTGCTATAGCTCTTTTTGAAGACGATATCCGGGAACAAGGCGAGGGGAGTTTTCTAGAAATTGAAAGTGGAGATTACAATACCATGCTCCCTATCCCTTATTGGAGCTGGTATGAGAAAAGAGATGAAATTACAAAGGCAATAATCACTTGCAAGGACGACAATAAAGTAAAGTTTGTATGGCCTATAATCAAAGACTATATCGCAAATTGCCAGGCATTCATATCAGGAGAGACGTTAGAAATTTCACCGACATTGATGCCAATTGATAGTTTTGGAACGTTTAGTAGAGCTAAAAACAGAATTTTGATGTCTGCAACGACACAAGATGATTCATTTTTTATCAAAGGACTCGGCTTTGATATTCAGTCAGTAATAAATCCACTTACGAACAAAGAACTTAAGTGGTCTGGAGAAAAAATGATTCTAATTCCTTCGTTAATCAGCGAGGAACTTGAACTGGACTCTGTGGTTAGTTGGCTGGCTAAACCAAATCCTGAAAGACAGTTTGGATTAGTTTCTTTGGTTCCTGGTTTTAGCAAAAAGAAACAGTACGAATCAATTGGTGCAAGAGTTGCTACCACTAACGACATTTTCGAGGCAGTTAAATCACTTAAAGATGGGAACTACTCACAAGCGGTCGTATTCGCAAACAGATATGATGGAATTGATTTACCGGACAGTGCATGTCGCATATTGATTATTGACTCAAAACCATACTTTGATTCACTCTTAGACAGGTATGAAGAAGATTGTCGCGCTGAAAGTGACATTATGAATATCCGAATTGCTCAGAAAGTAGAACAAGGCCTAGGGCGTAGCGTGAGAGGTGAAAAGGATTACAGCATTATTGTTTTGGTCGGTGGTGACTTAATAAAATTTGCTAAAAGCCCGTTAACTAGCAGATATTTTTCAAGTCAAACAAGAAAGCAAATTGAAATTGGTATTCAAGTCGCCTCCTTCGCAAATGAAGATTCAAAGAATGAGGAGCCATATAAAGTATTGGTAAATGTTATGAATCAAGCCTTAGCGAGAGATGAAGGCTGGAAAGAATATTATTCTGAAGAGATGGATAGCATTGAGGATGATGTGGATAGAAAAGGTATTCATGAAACTTTAAAAACTGAATATGACGCTGAGCGTAAATTCATGATTGGAGAATATGATAAAGCTTGCGACCTGATGCAAGGTCTTTGTGATAAATTCGAGGCTGGAGACTTAGAGAGGGGTTGGTACTTACAACAGCTTGCGCGATATAAATATCGGACAAGCAAGATTGATTCAAATCAAATTCAAAAATCAGCTTTTCGCAATAACCTGCAACTCCTTAAGCCGAAGGAAGGGATAAATTACAACAAAATTGAATTTATTAACCAAAACAGAGTTAGGCGTATTAAAGAATGGATAACACAATATAAAGATTATTCAGAGATGATGATTTCGGTAGAAGGCATACTTCAAAATTTATCTTTTGGAATGCCTTCGGAAAAATTTGAGGCGGCACTTAAAGATGTTGGGGAGGCTATTGGCTTTTTAAGCCAACGGCCAGACAAAGAAATAAAAAAGGGTCCTGATAATCTTTGGTGTGGAGTCGAGAATCAATATTTCCTGATCGAATGTAAGAACGAGGTAGATGAAACACGTTCTGAGATATCAAAACATGAAGTTGGTCAGATGAATACTCATTCTGCTTGGTTTGAGAACATTTACGGGGATGCCAAGTGCAAACGTATTCTTATATTTCCAACAATCAAATTGTCATACCATGCTGACTTTACTCATCCTGTTGAAATAATGAGAAAAAATACACTGAACAAGCTGAAGAATAATGTTCGGAACTTCTTTAAAGAGTTCTTTAAATATGTGTTACATGAAGTTGGTGACAAAAAAATACAGCAATTCATAGATGGTCACAATTTAGACATATCCAGCCTATTAACTATGTATTCAGAGCGGTACAAACAAAGCACAAAATAAACATAACAAAATGTGGTCTATGAATGGGGTCGGACCGAGCTATCATCTTGATATGATGAATTAATCTTCGAAAATCAGGCTCAAAAAGATCCTTAGAATGATGATTTTGTAGTCAAAAAAGAGCACTTAAGAAAAATGATATATCAAGACCTGACCCTCATCACTTCATTTGAGCAATAGGCTCAAAAAGATCCTTAGAATGATGATTTTGTAGTCAAAAAAGAGCACTTAAGAAAAATGATATATCAAGACCTGACCCTCATCACTTCATTAGATTATCAATGGGATAAAGCTATGAGCAATACTGGATTAAAAGTAACCTTATTCATAATTCTCTTCACTGTCACTGGTTGTGTTGCAACAGGAAAAAAGTTTACAAAAAGTGTTCCTGAACATTCTAATGAGTCGTTTATATACATATATCGCCCATCAAAATTTGTTGGCATAGCTCAACGCCCTGACGTCAAAATTAACGACACATTCTTAGGCACATTGGAAAGTGGTGGTTTTTTGATTAAAAGAGTCCTATCTGGAAGTTACCTCATCACCCTAACCGGAAACAATAATCCATTTAAATGGAACTACTCTGACCGCAAAACCCGAATAACTACCAACGAAGGATCAATTTACTATTTCCGCTATCTACCCTCATCTTACATGCAAGGCGCAAGCATGATGCTTCATTCGTATTCTTTCAGTCAGGTTAGTGAATCTGAGGCATTAAAAGAACTAGAAAATTTAAATCAAATTGAATGAATCTAACAAATAAATACCTTTAGGCGATATACGCAAGAAAAAATGACACCTCATTCAAAGCCAAAGAAACAACACTAGGTTTTCAGGTTCTACTTAAAAGAATTTGCAACCCCAGAAACAATAAGGGCCAAGAGTCAGCAAGTCGGCTAAAGGGACGGTGTTTTATTGTTTAATCCGCTGCCAGTATTGCTGAAATTGGACGGTAGATGGGACGGACGGTAGATGGGACGTCCATAAAATTATAACTTACTATTTTTGTGGTTATCTATCTCCCTTTTCTGCCGCAATTTTTTTGCCACGTATTACGGTAATCCTTTTTGATAAGGCCGTTGTTGGTATTGCCAGTTTTTTGGCCGCTCAATAACAATCCAAACTGCGGGCTAGTACATTCATGGGGGTATTTGCCTGGTGCGAATATCCTCTGCGGCTCAATCTCCAGCAGTATTGCCACCTCCCCAGCAAGTTCCTCAAGACCGATACCGGAAACTTGCAGTTGATACCGGGGGGCAAATTCTTCTTCCGCTCGGCGTAGCACATCCTCGACAGCAGGCCACCCGCCCAAACTTCGGAAGAGGCCGCCGCCTGTCAATTCCGGACGTTTCCCTTCCTTTTTCCGGTTAGGGTTAATCCGTTGAAGGTGTTGATCATACTTCGGTGACGGTAATAGCTCCTTCAGGGCAAACCTCGACGCATGTTTCACAGCCTAGACATTCGTCCATATTAACGGGTTCGGACTTGCCGTCAATCATCTCAAACACCTGGGCTGGACAAGCATTTACACATTCTTCATCACCATTGCATTTGTCTTTGTCGACCTCTACCTGCCACATGGGAAAACCTCCATTTTGGTTATGATGCTTGTTGGAAAAAAGATTCTTTTGGCTGGTGTATCCTCGCAAATAATATCATCCGGAAATTCCGGCAAAAAGGGTCAAAAGGGACGAGGGTATAGTCAGTTATAAAATACTATCAGGGATGGAAGCTCTATTTGTCAAAAGAAAACAAAGGAAAGGTGAATCTTTAATCGGTCGGGGCAGGACTGCCTTTGGGTTTGTGAATATTATTAAATAAAATTAGACTGTTAGCCGTTAGGTGCTTGTGGGGGTCAGCGAAAAATAACTAAAAGATTAGAAAATTGATAGAATATATCTTGCCGCTGTCGCCGATCAGATCGCTTACCTGCTACCCTTGCAAAAAATTGACAGCAGGTATAACTCTGGTTATACTTAAACTATGAAAACAGCAATATCAATCCCGGACAACTTGTTTCGCGAAGCTGAGCAGTATGCCAAGAGCCATGGTTTTTCACGTAGTCGACTGTTTGCTGAGGCTGTT
>JAOUME010000017.1 GCA_029881655.1 Deltaproteobacteria bacterium
GCAAGTCTTTTTGAATGTTGGTCCACGGCCCGGATGATCCTTCTCAAGGATTGCAATATCTTAAGATCGATTCGCTCCGAAGGTAAGGACTGTCTGCGCTCGTCGTTCATTCACCTCCTTATTTTTTCTCACTTATAAGGGATCAATCCTCAAATTGCAAGCCCACAACATAATAGATTCTAGGTGAAGTAATTTGACATCGAATTATTATACTGCTAAGTTTAATTAATCGATAACCTCAACCTAAGGAAACCCTATGAACCACACGGCACTGGAAGATCCTTTAAGTCTTTTGGCCTCCGACTTCGACTGGAAGCGAGAGGCCCAAAGAAACATCACCACCCTAAAGCAACTCAAAGAATACATCGATATCACCCCGGAAGAAGAGGAAGATCTTCAGGAGGTTATTTATCTCCATCCCATGAATATTCCACGCTACTACATGGAATTGATCGATAAAACCGACCCGAACGACCCTATCCGCAAACTCGCCGTTCCCAGCGTGGAGGAACTGGTTGTCGCCGGTCACATGGGCGAGACCACAGGGGACCCCTATGGGGATGACCAGCACGATAAGGGAAATGGAATCCTGCACAAGTACGCCTATTCCGCTTTGGTTATCGCGACGGAATACTGCGCCATGTATTGTCGGCACTGTTTCCGCAAGCGGATGGTTGGGCTGGAGAACGAACAGACGGTGGAAAACTTTCAGGAGGCGGCGAAATACATCGCCAAGCATCCAGAAATCACCAATGTGATCATTTCCGGTGGCGATCCAATGATGTTGCCGACAAAGCTTCTGGGGCGGATGCTGGAATGCCTGAAGGATATTGAGCATGTCAATTATGTCCGTATCGGCTCCCGGGCGCCGGTGACCAATCCGGCTCGTTTTTTTGATGATTCATTGATTGCTCTGCTTGAAGATTTCAATCGGCATAAGGCTCTTTTTGTGCCGACCCACTTCAACCACGTCCGAGAGATTACGCCCTTAAGCTCCGAGGCTGTGGCGCGTATCCGCGGTGCGGGGATCACCGTCAACAATCAGGCGGTGCTGCTAAAAGGCGTTAATGATTCAGCCGAGGCGATAGAAAATCTGATGAACGGGCTGCTGCGCATAGGCGTTAATCCCTACTATCTCTACCAGTGCATGCCAGTTGCCCGTGTGAGGGATCATTTCCAATTGCCCCTTAAACTGGCGGTGGACCTGGTCGATGAGGCACGGAGTCGGCTTGACGGTTACGCCAAGCGGTTTAAGTTCATCATCGCTCATGACATCGGCAAGATCGAGATCATTGGGCGTATGGGGAACAAACTGGTCCTAAAACAACTTCATGTCCGTCAGGAAAACCCCGAAGAGGCCTCGCGCCTATTCCTGCGGGAACTCAACGAAACAGGAGGATGGCTCGACGACCTGCCCGAGGTGAATGACTAGGGTTTCAATCATATCCCTTCAGGCAGATTTTTCAAAAGGCTTTTAGCGTTAATAAGCTCCCTATCTAACTGTGGAGCTTGTCGAATTCCTTATGGAGTTTTAGCTCCTCTTTCCTGATCCTGCTTCCCAAGGTAGCGAACAAACTCCCGAAATCCCTCGCGAATTCGAGACCGGAGGCATTCTCGATGGAATACTTGTTGAAAAAATCGAGAGCGTTGCTTGAAATCTCATCCATGTTGCTGGCGAAGGTATCCAGCATATTCCTGAGTCCGATATTTGACTCCGAGGCTTTGATCATCGGTGGGTAAAGCCTTTCATCCTCTTTTTTCAAATGCGCTAAAAATGCGTTTTTAGCGGATAAAAACATCGTTTTCCCCTCTTTCGAGGTGATGCCCAAAGTCCTGACGTTTTGTAGCGTTTCAAGCAAGGTTTTGTGTTCTCTTTCCAGTTCGGTTATCAAGTCTGACATCATATCTCCTTTGGCTGTGTTGTAGTTTAACTTTATGAGGGAGTACATTAATCATGTCTCTATTTTAATATTTGATGGATCGCAATAAATTGACTGGAGTCAAATTGGAGAATATTATAAGTTTCATGATGAAATTCAGGTTATTAGTGTAATATGATAACTATATTATTGCCAATAAAAGGCGGGTTGTGATTTAGCGTTTTAAATCAGCTGATCTTTTTGTAAACAACGGCCCAAAGCTACAATAAATTGTTAAATCAAAACCAAAGCAATTTATAATGGTTGAAATGCCCTGAATTTCGTTTCGATATTTGTTTTTGATTGTTCATCCCAAATTAAATGAGTAAAATAACGAAACAAGAATAAGCCGGAGCGGTTTAATCACATAAAATAGGTTTAGAATGTTAAAAGTCATTAATCCTTTCAATGGGCTGATCTATACCGAGATTCCGTTCGATACTTCCTCGACGCTTCAAAAGAAAATTGAAGGCGCGAGGAAAACCTTTCAAAAATGGAGCGATTTAAGTTTGGATGAGCGTATTGAAATAATAAAGGAAGGAATCTCTTATTTTGAGACCAATCGAGACCAGATTGCCAGTGATATAACCGGGCAGATGGGAAAACCAATCAGCGAATCCTACGGAGAAATCAAGGGATTTTTTCAACGCGCCAATCAGATGCTGTCCATCGCAAAAGAGGCGCTTGAGCCTGATATTCTCCCCGAAAAACCGGGGTTTCACAGACGGATAGAGCATATTCCTCATGGGGTTGTTTTAGATATAGCGGCCTGGAACTATCCTCTTTTGATCGCGGTAAATGTCGTCATACCCGCGTTATTATCCGGCAATTGCGTTCTTCTAAAACACAGCGCTAAAACCCCACTTTGCGGGCTGCATTTCGAGAAAGCCTTTAACGGGGTTTTTGATGGATTGGTCCATAACCTGATCCTGTCACATGAACAGACATCTGAACTTGTAGGCAATCCGGCCATTGACCATGTCGTTTTCACGGGGTCGCTCAAAGGCGGGCTGGCGATTAACGGAGCGGCTTCCAGGAGATTGATCGAGGTGGGGTTGGAGTTGGGTGGAAAAGACCCCGCCTATGTCATGGACGATGCGGATCTTGATTTTACGGTTTCAAATATCGTTGAAGGCGCCTGTTACAACTCGGGGCAGTCCTGCTGTTCAATTGAGCGCGTTTACGTTCACGAATCTCTCTATGATTCCTTCTTGAAACGAGCCGTGGATTTGTTGAAAAAAATCCGGTTGGGCGATCCCATGGAGGAATCGACTTCGATGGGCCCGATGGTCACTCCTGCCGCCGGGGAATTTTTGGAGTCGCAAGTCAAGGAAGCTGTCATAGATGGTGCGGAATTAATCATTGGCGGTGGGAGACACCCTGATTTCCCGGGAAATTATTTTATGCCCACCCTCCTTAAAAACGTTCCCAATCAAGCCAGAATCATGCAGGAAGAAAGCTTCGGGCCCGTCATTCCGACGGCATCGGTCAGAAGTGACCGGGAAGCCTTGGAATTGATGAACGATTCCAAGTATGGTCTCACCGCGTCTGTTTGGACAAAGGATCGGACGCGGGCCGAATGGATGGCCAAAAGGCTCAAAGCGGGGACCATTTATCAGAACCGTTGCGATTATCTCGACCCGGCCCAGCCCTGGACGGGTGTCAAGGACAGCGGAAAGGGATCAAGTCTTTCCCGTTACGGTTTTTGGCATCTGACCAAGCGGAAAAGTATCCATTTTCGTAACCCGACTACCTAGACTAAGGGCATCAGGTCACTCGGGAGTCACATAGGCCGAGGTGATCCCGCCATCGACCATGAAAGAGGACCCCGTGACAAAAGAAGCGTCTTCAGAGGCCAGATAAAGAGCCGCTTTGGCCATTTCAGCCGCCTCACCGAAACGGCCCATCGGGATATGCACCAGCCGCCGTTGTTTTTTTTCTTCCGAGTCCAGGAATTTCATCAACAATTCGGTTCTAAGAGGTCCGGGGCAAAGGGCATTAACGCGGATATTCTCTCTGGCGTGGATGGCCGCCAATTCTCTCGTCATCGACAAGACCGCCCCCTTGCTCGCCGTATAGGCAATCTGGGCCGTCGCCGCGCCCAACAGAGCGACGAAGGAGGCCGTATTGATGATGGAGCCGCCCCCGCTTTTTCTGATAGCTGGAATTCCATACTTGCAACCGAAGAAAACCCCCTTGACGTTGACCGCCAAAGTCAGGTCGAAAATAGCCTCCTCGGTGTTTTCGGCGTTGTCGTCACAGGAGTGCATGATCCCCGCATTATTAAAAAGGATATGCAAACCGCCGAATTTCGTTTCAGCCAACTCGATCATTTCAAGGCAGTCTTGAGCGTTGGAGACATCGATCCTGATGAATTCGGCTTCCCCACCCGCCTCATGGATCTCTTTACGTACGAGAAGACCCTCTTTTTCGTTAAGGTCAGCCAGAATCAGTTTTGCTCCCTCCGCAGAGAAAAGAAGCGCGGTCTCCCTTCCAATTCCGCTTGCCGCTCCCGTAATAACGGCGACTTTGTCTTTCAATCTCATTATAGTTCCTATTCTTGAAGTGAACGATTGTTTTTTGTAGAAGCGCAGGCATCGACAAAACGGCGAAACAAATTTCTTTGGACTGGATCATTTTCGAAGGTCAATTCAGGATGCCATTGTACACCGATCAGCCAGGGATGATTTTCACTTTCAATCGCTTCGATAACTTGATCCTCGGCCCAGGCAACGGCTGTAAGATCTGCTCCCAAGTCCCGCACGCCCTGATGATGCCAGGAGGCGGGAGCGGTTTTCGTCGTGGCCAGGACTTCAGCCAACTTCGAGCTTGGATCGATTCTCACATCATGGCATACAGGCTCCCTCGGTGGAAGCCGATGAGAGACCCTGTCCCCGAAATGATCCGGCAAATGCTCGTAAAGATTGCCTCCGCGCATCAGATTTAAAAGCTGCATTCCCCGGCAGATGCAAAACAGGGGTTTATGTGTTTTTATGAACAATTCGATTAAACCAAGCTCGGATTGGTCCCGTTCATCATCCACCATATACAGCGACTCGTGCGCCTGCCCCTGATAGAGTCTCGGATCCAAATCGCCGCCCCCTGAGAAAATCAAACCATCGAGAATCGAAACGATCGCCCTGAAATGTTTTTCTCCGGGCGCGATGATCAAAGGGATGCCTCCCGCGCTTCGGATGGAATCGATATAAGCGGCCGGAAGAGGGAAGGAATGCTGGTCGTTTCTTCCGTAAGAGGTAATGCCGATCAGAGGACGGGTCATTTTAAATCTGCTCGAAATAGCGTTGTCTTTCCCAGTCGCTGACGGTTCTTTGATAAGAGCGCAATTCATTGCGGTAGAAGTGAGCGAGATGATTTTTTATCTTTTCGCCAAAGGCTTCGCCCACGAAACCGCTTTTCTCGAAACGCTCCAGGGCTTCCTCCAGTGTTTCTGGCAAGGCGGGTTGATCTTTAGCGTGGTAGAGGTCCCCATCGAAAATAGAGGGCGGCTCGATCTGGTTTTTAATCCCGTCAAGACCGCTGGCGATGGCCGCTGCGTAGACCAGATAGGGATTGCAGTCCGCGCCGGGTATGCGGCATTCGATCCTGAGACTGCCGCCTTTGCCAACAATCCTGAATCCCGCCGTTCGGTTGTCATAACTCCAGGCAATTTTGGTCGGAGCCCAGGAGCCGGACAGGTATCTCTTATAGGAGTTGATGGTGGGCGCGTATAAGAGCATCATCTCAGGGACATGTTTCATCCAGCCGCCTAAAAACCACCGGAAGTGATTTGAGCATTTCACCGGACCCAAATGGCCCTCGCCGGAAAAGGCGTTTTTACCCTCCTGCCACAGGCTGACATGGATATGACAACTGGAACCGGCCTGCTTGTGGTCATACTTGGCCATGAAGGTCACGCTGGCGTCTTGCTGGTCGGCGACTTCTTTCAGGCATTGCTTTAAGATCACATGCCGGTCCGACATTTCCAAAAGCTCCGAGTAGCGGATATTGAGTTCATGCTGGCCTTTTCCCCACTCGCCCTTGGTGTTCTCGACGGGAACGCCCGAGTCCCTTAAATGCCTCCTTGTCAAACCATGAAAATTCTCCTGGCGGCTGGCTTGGAGGATATGGTAATCCTCGATATACCATCCCGCCGGTTCCAGACTCTGGAAACCCTGTTTTGAAGCGTTCTCGTAGCTGTTTTTAAAGAGATAGTACTCCAGTTCTGAGGCGGCCTTAGCCTCGTAGTTCAGTTCGCTTAAGCGCGTCAGCTGGTTTTTTAAAATGGATCGCGGAGCGACGGGCAGAAGCACCTCATCCCTGTATAGATCGCAAATAACCAAAGCCGTTTTTTCATGCCAGCTAACCACCCTCAGAGTTTGGAAGTCCGGGACAAGATGAAAATCGCCGTAGCCTTTCTCCCAGTTGGAAAACTCAAATCCGGCCACCGGCTCCATATCCATATCGGCGGTCAAAAGATAATCGCAGGCATGAGAACCATTTTCCGCAACTTCCTCGATGAAGAACTCCGCGTCACAGCGTTTGCCCAGAAATCGGCCGTATATATCGGTAAAAGCGATGATAACGGTATCAATCCGGTTCTCTTTGACGGTTTTTTTCAGCTCCGTAAGGCTGATTTTCCCCTTTACCACGCTCATCTCACCTTTATTGTTCACCACATTCAGATTTACCAGAAAGCTTTAACCAAATAAAGAAGCTTGATGGGAATAATTTTAACAGAAGGATATTGTTTTGAACAGGTTAAATGAAGTGAAATTCATCCTGGCTTGAGCGCTTGGGGAAACCACGGTATTTTTCTGCCATTTCTAAATTTTATCGGTCTTTATAAGCGAATGAGGCTTAACCGGACTCCACATTAGAACTATTCTGCGAAGGAATTGGGCAGGATGTTAAAGGGAAGCAACTTGATGGTCATCATTAAAACCAGCGATCCGGCGGGTAAGCAGAAAAAGGCCAAAGTGGGTATGGTCTTGGCGATGCTGAGGATCTGGATTTTGACGAACCGCTTTTCCTCCAGAGTCAGAGGCTCGGTGGAGGACTTCATAAGAAGGTTGTAGAGCTTTCCGGTCTCCTTAATCTCGTTTACGAAGCTGTCGAGATTCATTTTGATGATGGAGTTGATCTGGCTATTAATGTATGATTTCATATGCCCGAAGGAGTGGTGACCCCTTAGAAAATCGAAACGCGTTTCGTGGCAATAAAAGAAGTCGGCGACCGAACCGAGGCTGGCCTCCAGTTCCTCTCGACTCAGGTGGAGTTGACGGTTGATTTCTCCCAAGGCCGAATTATCGGAGGGACCCTTAAATTCATCCAGCAGGGACAAAAGGATCGCCTGTTCCAACAGGTACTTATTGATCAAGGGTTCGCTGTATTCAAACTGAATGCTGTTAAGGTCAATGGGTCTTTTGACGATTTCCAGGTAATCGGACTTTTCTTTTTTTGAGAGCCTGGTTGACTTGATATAGCGTTTGAGCATCTTTTGCTTTTGATAGAGCGTGGCCCGCTGATCGTAAATATCCTGCGGTGAATCGTCTATCGAAGATCCGTCCTTATTCGCGTCATACGCCCAAAGCAGTCCCGCGAAGATATAGATCAGTTGTTTCTGGATGGCAATATGGTTTTGTTCCACTTCGCTGAGAAAATAGATCGGGGGCGAGGATTGCTGATTAAAACGACGGTTCCAGGAAATCATGCTGTAGATATCTAAAAAGGCGAGGTTGTTTTGAAGCGAATTGCCGAAACTGAATTTTTCCCTAGACCTGATCCGCTGGATAAACCGCTTTTCAAATAAGCCGATCAGTCTGGAAAATTCCTTGTCATTGATCAACTCGTTTAAACCCATCGAAAAAAATCGGCGGTCTATATCAAGACCGAGATAAAATTGTATTACCCGGATGACCGCCCTGCATAAGTAAACCTCGTAATCGCTCAGTTTCGGGGCGAAAACGATGATTTCACGGATCAACGATAAAAACAAGATCTCGATATTAACGAAGGTGGCCTGGTCCTTGGGGCTTAGAAACTTCAAAGTGCGATGCATCGATTCTTTTTCGGTATCCATCAATGGGCATCCGAACAAAACACCGCTTTCCCTAAGCGTGGTATAAAAAATTCCATTTAAACCCTCGAAATTTTGATTCAAACTGTCGATCGTAGCGACCTCTCTAATATCAAAACTATCGAGATAAATCGCGAAGGGTTGCTCAAGCCGCATTTCAAGGTATCGCTTAAACCAGCCTGCTGAATTAAACTTCACTTTTTCTCATATGCTTAATTAAATTATTTATCCAAGAGGATTTACCACCCATTCAAATATTTTATCCCGCAAGTCAGGAAATTTCAATCATTCAATTTCTCAATTGATTAACTCAAGGAAATGGGGTTTTAAGATTTGACTCAGCGACCATTAAAAACATTTTTATTGTTCACTCAACACTTCTTTCTGTCTGAATTTATATGATATAAAAATATTTTCGATGCCTGTTGGCGATGTTTTTTTAAACGCTTCGGAAATAATAAATTGATTATCAATAAGGATTCAATATAATGAGAATCAAGTTACGCATTATCAACATGTTAATCTAATTGAATCAGCCAGATACAAGAAACACTGATTTAATGAGTCCACTTAACATTCCTAAGCGAGGCCTAAAAAATGAGAACTTATCAAGATGAAAGAAAAAGTATCTTTTCTGAAAACTCGACATCTTATCAAAACAACTCACTAGGATCAACAAGACAGCCGAGGCATCTCATCAGTCGAATTTTTGATGTTCACTACCATCAAACGGGCAACTACTTTGGTTATCTTAGCAATCTCTCGACCGAAGGGGCAGCCGTCGTTTCTGTCAGCCCAATGAAAAAACAGAACAAAGTCTATCTGCGGGTGGACTGTGAGGATGAAGACCTGGAGTTAACTGATATTTATTTTGAAGCCATTTGCCAGTGGTCAAAGGATAACCGAAATGACGGGCTATATGAATCTGGTTTCAGGTTCCAAAATATCAATTACGCGACCACAATGGAAATCCGGAAACTGGTAAAATATTTCAGTTCAGAAACCTATTAGTTATTTTATTTTATCTTGTCGCGGTCATCTTGCGTCATTGTAAAAACCTTAGTTAATTTAACTTTATAAACTGGGTCTTATGAGTATCAACCAAAGAAATGAAGAGAGACATCTTTTAGACCGCCTGATAAAAGTTTACGATCACAGCGATGAAATGATTGGATTTTTAAGAAACATTTCAACTCAAGGCGCGTTGATTTTATCGAAAGAGAACCACATGGAACAAGACGACCTGAAGCTGACTTTTAAAACCGGAAACCTCAATCTTAAAATCAATGATATTGATCTGAAAGTGACCTGTCGATGGACAAAAAATCTCAAGGAAAAAGATCTTATTGAAGCTGGATTGCGCATCACGGTAATGAACGAAAAATCAAAGATGGGATTGAGCCAGTTGATCAATCAGACCAGTATTAACGCCTACCTTTGATTATCCATACCATCAACTGGGTTTTTCAAAGTAAAATCCATTTTTTAAAAATAGGCTGCGCGGATTTTGAGCATGGCAAGCCCAGAAAGGCTTAATTGATATGCCAGATGCTCTCAGATTAAAGTCGCCACGACTTTTCAGCGATCTTTTCCCTCAATTTATCCAAGCAGGCAACCCTCCCCCTGCTACTACCTACCGAAACTGACTCAACGCGCAAAAAAAAAGCCCCCAAATCGGAGGCTTTTTTATCTTGTTGATCTAACCTTATCCCAGCTTAAATATCATAGTATAAGGAGAACTCGTAAGGATGCGGCCGAAGCTGAATCTGTTTGAGTTCGGAATTTCTCTTATAATAGATATAAGAATCGATCAATTTCTTCGTGAAAACTTCGCCCTTCAATAGAAATTCATAATCTTTCTCGAGAGCCTCTAACGCTTCTTCCAAACTAGCAGGAACCCCTTTGATCTCTAAAACTTCCTCTGGAGGTAGGTCGTAGATGTTTTTATCTATGGGCTCAGGTGGTTCGATCTTGTTTTGGATTCCATCAAGCCCTGCCATCAGCATAGCTGAAAAAGCGAGATAGGCGTTGCAAGATGGATCGGGTGTCCTGAACTCGACTCTTTTGGCCTTTTCGCTGTGAGAATACATCGGAATCCGAATCGCGGCGCTTCTGTTTCTTTGAGAGTAGACCATAAAAATAGGAGCCTCGTATCCGGGAACCAGCCTTCGGTAGGAATTGGTCGTCGGGTTGTTAAGCGCGCAAAGAGCCGGGGCATGCTTTAAAAGGCCTCCGATGTACCATCTGGCATGATCGCTGAGCCCGGCGTAATTACCTTCACCGTAAAAAGTATTCTTACCGTCCTTCCAAATACTTTGATGGCAATGCATACCCGAACCATTATCCATAAAGATCGGTTTTGGCATAAATGTCGCGGTCTTATTATTTCTCTTGGCAACATTTTTCACAATATATTTGAAAGTCATCAACTGATCCGCGATTTTCGTCAGAGTGCCGAAACGGATATCGATTTCAGCCTGTCCACCCGTACCCACTTCATGGTGATGCAATTCGACATCAATCCCCACATTTTGCATTTCCAGCGTCATCTCCGTCCTCATATCCTGAAAACTATCGGTCGGTGGAACGGGGAAGTACCCTTCCTTGTAGCGGGGTTTGTGGCCCAGATTAGGTTTTTCGTCTTTCCCCGAATTCCAAAAACCCTCAGAGGAATCGATGTAGTAAAAACCCTTGTTATGAGCCTGGTCGTAACGGACATCATCGAAAACAAAAAATTCCGCCTCGGGACCGAAATAAATGGTGTCTCCGAGTCCGGTCGTCTTCAAATAGTTCTCCGCTTTCTGCGCAACATACCTCGGGTCTTTATGATACCGCTCCCCTGTTATCGGATCAACGACATTACACACGATATTTAAGGTCGGTTCCTGGGTAAAGGCATCTAAAAACGAATAGGATGGATCAGGGAATAAAAGCATATCGCTTTCCTGGATCCCTTGGAATCCTCGAATGCTGGAACCGTCAAAACCCATCCCCTCTTCAAAAACATCTTCGGTAAAATGGCTAATTGGGATCGAATAATGTTGCCATACACCAGGTATGTCAACAAACCGAAAATCAACGATCTTCACGTTGTTTTTTTTAGCGAAAGCTATTAAATCTTTTGGTGTCATATTGCCTTCCTTTGTGGCTTGGAAAAGTTAAAATTGATATTCAGTAAAGTGATCCCATACCGTAAAATATTTCAGTCATCGCCTGAAATATTGTCTGCCAAGACTAAAAAATTAGCAGACCCCTTATTCTTAGTCAAATATATTTAAATAACGTCAATAATAACCAATTACGGTTTACAAATTGATAGCATATTGTTATTATTTAATCTTTTAAATGCGGCCTTCAGTGATCAAACCCAAGTCCAACATCATTAAATTCACTAAACCATGAATGACGGATTAAATTCTTTCACTAAAATATCGTTTCCCTGGATCGCTAATCTTGTCAAACAATGGCCGGATAAGGATATATGGTTTGAATCATTTACGAGTTATCTTACAAATTGTCACTATGAGCATCCCGAAAGGATATCTCGTCATTTTGAAAAACTTCGCCTAGTAAAAAATATTTCGCGGTATTATGAAAGAATCCTGCCTTGTCTAATTTATAGTGGTCATCCTGAAACAGCCGTTGATTATTTCCTTCGTTTTTTAGAAAGCTATAAAGATAAATCCGGTGTGGAATTTGATTTGTCAGGGGAGGAAACCGAGGGTTACTTAAGATTATTTGGCTGGAGCGATTTTCTGTCTCAGCGTCTTATTTCAACTCCCCTTTTAGCTGATAGCGTAAAAGGGAATCCTCACCTCAAAACCCCCAAGCCCAAAGAGTCCATGCTGGCCGAAATGGGGGAACTGTTCAAGGATCTGGGGCAGATCAATCCCGAACAATTTAAAAAAAACCTGCGCGACTATAAGTATAGAGAACTTCTCCGTATTTCAATAAAAGATCTTTGCGGTTTCGGGAGCCTTAAAAACACTTGGCGGGAACTATCTTTCCTGGCTGATTGCTGTTTGTGGCTTTCCCTTCGGGCCGCTTATATGATCGTTTGCGGCAAGGGGCAAATCGATTTTAATGACGTGCCGGTTTCAGAAGACGATTTCCCTTTCGTCGTCATGGGGATGGGAAAACTGGGAGGCGATGAGTTAAACTACTCTTCTGATATAGATTTGTTTTTTCTCTATCAGGATGTGGCTGATCAAGCCGGAAGCAACGCCGATATGAGCAAAATCCGCCAGAAAATCGCCCGCTTGATGATAGATTTTATGTCAGAGCGTACCCAGGACGGTTTCATACAAAGAATCGACCTGAGGCTTCGACCAGGCGGTGAAACCTCGCCAATCTTCTGCTCACTGCAGGGAGCGGAATCCTACTACGCCTATGATGGACAACTTTGGGAAAGACAAGCCTTAATCAAGGCAAGTCCGGTCGCCGGAAATATCAAATGGGGAAATGAATTCCAGGAAATGATCCGCCCGTTTATCTTCAGCCGGTCCATCGATGAAAACACGCTTAAAAAAGCCAAGCACATCAAAGAGCGGATCGAAAAGGAGCATTTAAAGGAAGATCACCTAAATGTTAAACTTGGGATCGGCGGAATCAGGGAAATCGAATTTTTCATTCAATGCTTTCAGCTTTTATATGGAGGCCACAAGCCTCAGCTTAGAAAAACCAATAGCATCGAAGCCCTTAAAGAGCTACGCGGCTTGAAGATATTAACTCAGTCAGACGCGGAGCTTTTGGAGGAAGCTTACTGTTACTTAAGGAAACTTGAACACCGACTCCAAATGGCCGAGGAACTCCAGATCCATACGCTACCTAAGGATCTAAAGAAACAGGAATCATTGGCGAGAAGCATGGGCTACTGGGAAGAGGATCTGGACGCCGCCAGAAGACATCTCATTCAGGACATCAAGGATTGGATGTCGAAGGTGCGCTCTATCTTCTCGGGGCTATTTAACGAGGACCATATCAAGGTGGCGGCTTCGATCAAAAACAGCACCAAGTTCAACAAATTTACTCCGGATGTGGAAAAACTAATCGAAGAGGTCTCACGACAGATCACCGCCTCAATCGGCAAAAAAGAAGAAAACAGGACCTTTGACCATTTCCAGAGACTTTTTGAAAATATCGGTTCAAAACTCCACTATTACGAATACTTGAACAAGCACCCGTCCCTTATCCAAAGGATTTCCAGAATCGCTGAGACCAGTGATTTTTTGTGGAATTACATGCTAAACCACCTAGACCTGCTTTTACAGTTGGATTCCTCAGAGCCCCTGCATACCAAAACCGATTGGAAATCCCAGCTGGAAGAGCAGATGAGCGTCGCTAAGGAGGAGGAGGACAAGATCGATATGCTCAGGGAATTTAAACACTCAAAAATCTTCCTGACCGGAAGCGCCGAGCTCGACGGAATCATCCCTTTCGAGCAGGCCAGGCAGCGGCTGACCAATCTGGCCGAAGTCGTTCTTCAGAAATCCTATCTGCTGGCTAAAGCGATCACGGCCGATCGTTTCGGTCCGATCGAAATGAAAGACGGTTTCGCCTCTTTCGCCGTCATTGCGATGGGAAAGCTGGGAGGCCAGGAACTGACCTATCACTCCGATCTGGATCTGATTTTCGTTTACAACGAGGAAGGAAAATTTATCAACGACCGCTTTACCAGAATCCAGGAATACTATTCCAAAGTTGTCCAGAGACTTATTACGATCATTTCGGCCTATACCCGCCTCGGCTTTGCCTATAAGCTCGATACCCGACTCAGACCCTCCGGGAACGCCGGCGCCATCGTCACATCGCTTCAAGCCTATTTGGAGTACCACAAAACTTCCCCGCCCTGGGAGCATCAGGCTTTGATCAAAAGCCGAATCGTCGCGGGAGACCAGAGCGAAGGCTGGATTGATGAGTTAAAGCTCGGCATCGAAAAAGCGACCTACTACTGGGATATCCCAGATGACCTTCAGGAGCGAATCCAGCATCTAAGAGAAAGAAAAGAGAAAGAAATCGCCCAGGAAACCAAAAACAAGCGCAATCTCAAGGAAGGTTACGGAGGTCTTTTGGATATCGAATTTTTGACCCAGTACCTTCAGCTGAAACATGGCCGCGACATACCCGAAATCAGAGGGTTTAGAACCCTGGCGAGTCTGAAGAAAATGGGAGAATTGGGAGTTCTGCCTGAGGAGATCTCACTGGATTTGATCGATGGCTATAAATTCCTTTGCCGTCTGGAAAGTTATCTCAGGCTTTTAAACGATACGTCAACGAGCGTGATCGATTTCGATCAAATCGATCACGAAAAAATCACCTTTTTATTTCAGCGGCAAGGCAAACGGGTCGAGGATCTGGTCGAAACCTACCAAAAAACAACACACAAAATCCGCGAAATCTATCAACAATTCCTCATAAAACCAGCTTGATACACCAATTCATGGCTATTGTATTGTATAATGTAATCACTTTGAAAGGGTTTTTTTGTAACATCTGATAAAATAACATCCACCACATAGCCTGTTACTTTATGATTCTATCTTGTTTTTTCACTTTATTTTAGCTAGATTCTATCTTTTTTAAAATGATACTTTGTTAAGCCTTTCAGGATAAACTCCATTTTGACGTCCTTTCTAAATACTGTTATATATCAGTAAATTCTATCGTTAAATTATGAATTTAAAAGAATTAATATTATTCATTTTTTAACCTTTATATCCACTTTATTTAATAAATTTGAAATAAAATGACCGAAGTAATAAATTCTTTTGTTGACAGCCGATTCATAATGGAATATCAAAAAAGTACTTTAAGAATCTTCATTCATATTCATAATATGAAATGGAACAACCTCAGATTTCGCAGGATAAATTTTTTCAGGAGTGAAAATGATGCTTAAAAAGATGATGAAAGCCGCTCTGGTTATCGCAATGGTAGGTGGTTTATCTACAACCGCGATGGCCGAAGCAAAAGTTGGCGGATCAATTAAAACCAGTTTCGGGCAATACACAAATGGTGATGCTGACGCTGTACAGGTAGCCCCTACCGAAGCGAACATTGATATTGTTACCAAGCACGAAAAAATGACCGCTTACGCTCAGATCGAACTGGGTTCTATGGGTGACGCTTACTACAAAAATACCCGAAGAGCCGTTAGCTATCAAATGAGCGACATGATTGGTCTGAAGATCGGTACTGTCAACACAGGCGTTCCCTTCTCGATCGTTTCCGGATTGAAGACCAGAACGATCCCGGGTGAATTTGTCGGTATCTACTATGCGTTTACGGAAGCCGATGGACTGAACGTTGGACTTAAGTTGACCGATACCATCAAGGCTGAACTGACCCTATTTCCATCTGCCGTAGGTAACCCAACATCAGTTGATGCTAATGGTAAACCAACAGCAGCTTACGTATTTGGTAGTGAAAGCGGAACATCTACTCAGTTGGGTGCTTCAGGTATGTTGAGCAAAGAACTGGCTTTTAAATTTTCTTATCTTATGTCGGCAGATGATGCGACATCCGATTCAGTGACATCAACCAGCATGTTGTTGGGTGTAAAATACGCAATGGAAGGGCTTTCTTTTTCTCTTGATTACCAGAGCAAAGAAGCGTCACAAGGAACATATAGTGAATCAAAATCTGGCCCGGCAATTCAGGTTGGAGCCGACGCGGGACCTGGAAAAGTCGTCTTTACATATGCTTCGGATAGCGGTACATCAAGTGACGCTAGTGCTGTTACATATTCAAATGCTTGGATGAACTTAGCCTATCAGGTGGCAGTTGATAAGGCGACCGGTTTTCAAGTCATTTATACTAGCCACACAAAAACTCCTAGCGTAGGTGATGCAGTGACTGACGGTTTTATCGGTGGCGGTCTTTACGCTGGATTCTAAGCTGAGCAGTTAAATTATATTTTAAAAAACCCGTCTTTTTTCAAGGCGGGTTTTTTTTTGCCTAAAATCCGCGATGATAATCCGTAGTTGATATCAAAAGTGGGGAGGTTGGGGAAGGGGAAAAACCCCCTTAGAGAAAATGACGTCGATCAGCCCAGGATATTTTTAGAATCGAAACTCGCCTCGATGAAGTAGTTCCCGCCCTGGGTCTGAAAGGGGATGACGATCACTTTGGCCTGAACGAAATGCGTTAGATCATGGTTCTCGCCTTTAAGGGTAACCGGAATTCCGGCTGAGAAGTGAAAGCCCAGCTTAGCCAACTCCCGCCTGGCTTCGCCGCTGACCATGTTGACGATTTCCCCGACCATATCGATGATATCCTCGTGAAGCGTTTCGTATTTCTGTCCAAACATTTTCTCTGCGGCAAGCAGGACACATTCCTTGGTAAAACTGATGCCGATACTGCCCTTGCTTTCTCCCGAAAGCTCGATGACGGCTGATATATCGCCCGGAGCTTTTTTGTCCTCTTCAGGCTTTAAAAAAGGTTTCCCAGGCTTGGAATCCAAAAAAGCCATCGTGCTTAAGACCTTCCTGGTCGCGAGAATAAAAGGGTTGATGTATTCGATCTTCATGCTGTTTGCTTATAAACTCATGCGCTTACCTCTCGTAAGCCGGAAAGGATTTCATCGAAATCGGCGGGCAGTTGGGACTCAAACTCCAACTTTTGCTTTGTTTTGGGATGAACAAACCCCAAGCTTTTAGCGTGAAGTGCCTGACCTTTTAACGCTTTTACCTTTTCCTTTAATGGGTCTTTCAATCTTTGCCCATCATTTCTAAAACTTCCATAGAGTGCGTCTCCCACGATGGGATGACCCAACGAACTTAAATGCACCCTGATCTGGTGAGTTCTTCCCGTCTCAAGTCCGCACTGAACAAGACTTATAATTTTGAAATCCTCTAAAACACGGTAGTGGGTGAGCGCTCTTTTGCCGCTACTGACAACGCTTCTTTTTTTCCGGTTCACCGGATGCCTGCCCAGAGGTTTGTCGATCAATCCCTTAGGCTGGTTGAACGTCCCCCAGGCCAAAGCCTGATATTCACGCGTGATGCTGTGATCGAAAAACTGCCGTGCCAGATCGATATGAGCTAGATCATCCTTGGCTACCACCAAAAGGCCGGAAGTATCTTTGTCGATGCGGTGAACAATACCGGGTCTCGACTCATATACACTGGAAAGGGCGCAATGGTAAAGCAAATAATTCACCAACGTATCGTCCCGGTGCCCAAAAGAGGGATGCACCACCATTCCCCGCGGCTTGTTCAAGACGATTAAGGATTCGTCCTCATAAACAATATCCAGAGGGAATCGAATCGCCTTGATCTCGGAATCGTATTCCCGCTCAAGGTTAAAGGTGATTAGATCACCCTTTCTCATAATCCGCTTCGGGGTCAGGTTCTCGCTTGACTGGTTCAACTGAACCTTCCCTTGACGAATCAATCTCTGGGCCATGGACCGGGAACCGATTTTCCCGTGACTCGACAAAACGATATCCAGCCTCTTTAAGTCCTGTGATTCCTTAACCTCCAGGCGTTCCATCAAAGTTCGAATATTTCGTATTGTTCGATGTGGTACTGTTCACTCACCTGAAGAGAAATGGTCCCCTTGATCAGTTTTTCCATCGACTTGAACGTGTCGATTTCTTCAACCTCCAGGTATTCCGCGACATCTGGATGAAGACCCAGCAAAAGGTTTTCCGGTATCTTACCCTCACTGCGTAGTTTATTTAATTCGCGGTAAAGATCGTAAATTGTGGTTGCCGGTGACCGCACTCTCGCGGCTCCTTCGCAATAAGGACACAGGCAGCATAAAAATCTTC
Organism: Deltaproteobacteria bacterium; assembly: GCA_029881655.1. Classification (GTDB taxonomy): domain Bacteria; phylum SAR324; class SAR324; order XYD2-FULL-50-16; family XYD2-FULL-50-16; genus JAOUME01. Next base: position 17,768 of record JAOUME010000017.1, read on the forward strand.
CTAAGTTCTCCCTGTTTCTCTTACGGGTCATTTCCACCAGTCCGATCTCTGAAATCGGCAAAACCTTTGTTCTTGCCTTATCGCTCTTAAGCTCATTCCTTAAGGTGTTGTAGACCTTTTGGCGGTTTTCTTCGGATTCCATATCGATAAAGTCGATAATAATAATCCCTCCAATATCTCTTAACTTGAGTTGATGGACGATCTCAATCGCCGATTCAAGATTGGTGGTTAGAATCGTATCCTCATGGTTGTCGGACCCGGTAAAACTGCCAGTATTAACATCAATGGCGGTTAAGGCCTCTGATTGATCGATCACCAGATAACCTTTTGATTTGAGCCAAACCTTACGGCTTAGGGCGCGGTCGATTTCGATGCTGATCCCGTAATGATCGAAAATAACGCTTTTCCCCTTAAAATGCTGAAGAATGGAACTGTATTTCGGCAGATATTTATTTAAATAATTTTTTATCTTTTCGTATTCCTCAAGATCATCGATTATCAGTGCCGATACTTCCTGCGACAACATATCGCGGATCGTTCTGAAAGTCAGGTTAAGATCCTCATACAAAAGCGCCGGTGAACGGTAGGTCTTAAATTTCCTTTCGATCTCAATCCAATTGCTCATCAGGTAATCCACATCGTTCTTAAATTCCTCCTCAGATCTCCCTTCCGCAACCGTTCTTACGATAAAACCGGTTCCCTCACTCTTGACATTGGAAACGATCTTCCTTAAACGCGCTCTCTCTTTTTCGTCTCTAATCTGTCTGGATACGCCGACATTATTGACATGGGGCATAAAAACGAGGTTTCTGCCTGGTAAAGTGATATTGCAGGTGATTCTAGCACCCTTGGTTCCGATAGGGCCTTTGGAAACCTGAACCAGTATTTCCTGGCCTTCGGTCAATAAATTAGAAATATTCTGCTTGTTTTTTTTGCTTTTGCATTTGTTGGGCGGGGTTTTTCTGATTTTTTCATCAACATCGCTGTCATCGTCCACGTTCTCTTCTAAATCATCCAGGTCTTCTCTAATGTCATCGATATACAAAAAAGCGGCCTTCCCCAAACCGACATCAACAAAAGCCGATTCCATTCCGGGAAGGACTTTAAGAACTTTTCCTTTATAAATATTGCCTACGACACTCTTGTTTTTTTCTCTCTCATAAAAAATTTCTGAGATTACCCCATTTTCCAATATTGCCACTCGAATTTCATGGCGGGTATGATTAAATACGATTTGTTTTCCCATTGCTGAGTCCTTTTGTCGAATCAGCAACAGCGGTTATATTCTGCCTTTTTTTTGTCCTCTCGTTACAGTTATCTTTTGTAAATTTTAATTTGCTTTGAAAAGGTTTTAAGCGACCAACTCTACCCGATAACGCTGATTTATCCAATCCATTATAGCTTAACCTTGACTGATTAAACGTGGCTAAAACGATTTGGGGATAAAATTGATTTTAATAAAAAAAGGTTGTTATATATGCCGCAAGTTGCTTTTTATTGATTATTGGTTAAATTGCAATAATTATTTAATCTTTTATCCATCCCGCGCTTTTTTGTCGTTAAGGCCTCATTTAACCCATTATTGATCAAGAAGTTAAAAAAGCCAAAAACACTGATTGGATTTCGATAGTGATATTCTATGCCTATTTGATGTTTGACGCAATAGAATTTAAATTAAGAATATTGAGTAACTATTCTACACTTAAACTCTCCAGATCAAGTCGGCAAAACTAACGCAACCGCGCGTAACCGACTATGTAATCCCTTTTGAAATCTATTTTAAATTTTTAAGCAGGTTGATCGTCTCAATCAGACTATTCATCGATTCGCTACCCTTATTTCCAGACTTTGTGCCTGCCCTTTCGATTGCTTGCTCAATATTATCGGTCGTCAATACGCCAAAAGATACCGGGATTTTTTCCTTGAGAGAAACCTGTGAAATCCCTTTGGTTACTTCATTGGAAACATAATCAAAATGGGGCGTCGCGCCTCTAATGACAGCGCCAAGAGCTAAAATGCCATCGAACTGACCCGTTTCAGCCACTTTTTGACAGGTCAAAGGTATTTCAAAAGCCCCTGGAGTCCTAACAATCGTAAGATTACTCTCATCGCCTTCATGTCTTAAAAAAACATCGATCGCCCCTTCTTCCAGTTTGCTGGTAATAAAGTGATTAAAGCGCGATACAACAAGTGCGACTTTTAATCCCTTTGCACTGTAATTCCCTTCCAAAATTTTAATGTTCATCTGTTATCCCTCAAACAGGTGGATCTCTTTAAGCAGTTTGTATATTAATGCGTTAATATACTTTTAAGACGATCAGACTCAAATCACAAGCTATTAATTCTATGGATGTTCATGGAAGTCAAGAATATGACCCAGTTTATTCTTTTTGGTCTTTAGATAATTCACATTATTGGCGTGCTGATCAGTCTGGACCGGAACCCTTTCCACCACCTCAATCCCATAACCCTCTAGCCCCACGATTTTCCTTGGATTGTTGGTGATGATACGAATTTTTTTTAAACCCAACTTCATGAGAACCTGCGCCCCGAAACCATAATCCCTTAAATCCGCTTTAAAGCCGAGCTTTTCATTGGCCTCAACCGTGTCTGCCCCGTTGTCTTGAAGCTGATATGCCTTTATTTTATTGAGGATTCCGATTCCACGGCCTTCCTGGGCAAGATACAGGATTACCCCTTTTTCTTCCTTTTCAATCATTTTCATGGAGTGATGGAGTTGGTCTCTACAGTCACATCGCTGCGAACCAAAGACATCCCCCGTCAGGCACTGCGAATGAACCCTAACCAGAACCGATTCGGTTTCCTTCCAACTTCCCTTAACTAAAGCGATATAATTTTCATGATTTAAATTATTTTGAAAGCCAATAATTTTAAAATCACCGGCTATATTAGTAGGCAGTTTGGCTTCCCCGACTTCCTCGATAAAAATTTCCTTCTTAAGTCGATAGCTTATCAATTCGGCAATGGTCACAATTTTTAATTCATGGGTCTTGGCGAATATAATCAGGTCGTCGTACCGTGCCATCGTGCCATCGTCGTTCATGATTTCACAGATTACACCGCTGGGGTTCAACCCAGCCAAACGGGCCAAGTCAAGCGATCCTTCCGTTTGTCCGGCGCGTCTTAAAACGCCGCCCTCTTTGGCTCTTAGAGGGAAAATGTGTCCCGGTGAAACGATTTCCTGTCGTTTTACGTCCTTTTTAATGGCGGTAAGGATAGTATGACTCCGGTCCTTGGCGGAAATTCCGGTGGTAACGCCTTCGGCCGCTTCGATGGAAACCGTGAAGTTGGTGCCGAATACCGAATTGTTTTGGCTGGTCATCATCTGCAAGCCTAGCTGATCCACCTGTCCATCGCTTAACGCTAAACAGATCAATCCCCTGCCGTGTTTTGCCATAAAATTAATCACCTCAGGGGTCGCTTTTTCAGCCGCGCAACATAGATCCCCTTCGTTTTCGCGATCTTCGTCATCAACTAAAATCACCATTTTGCCAGCTCTAATGTCATCGATGGCCGACTCGATACTATCAAATTTCTTATTCATACTCCTTCACTATATTTAATTACGGGTGAGATTAACTGAACTTGAAAAATCTTTTTCTTATAGTTTAGATACTTAAGTCCTTCTCGTCCATAACCGATTGCGACCAGACAAGATTTATTTGAAGCTTATTGAGATATATTAATATTTAGTGATCGCCAAAGGTTTGGAATTTTCCTGATGGCCGTATTGATACTCAAGACTCCCCGTTTTGATAATATCCTCCAAATCATGGGCCGTGTCTTCACTGATCGAAATTGATTCCTGAAGATCGACTCGAACCTGGCAATGATCCTTGGTAATAAAAGTGACCCAAATAGAGCATTCTCCCTGGTTATTATCGACCAAATCCTTCAGCGACAATATTTCGGCCCTGGGTAGTTGATCTGGATAGCTGATAAGAAGTCTCTTGGTTTTGTCCGAGCGAATCTGCTTTAATAGCTGAATTTTATTGGCGATGAAACTGGGACTATCCGCTTCGTAACGTACCTGCCCCGCAATCAAGACCGGCTCTTCAAGGTTAAGAATATCCTTCACTTTTTGATAAACCTTTGGAAATACCAAGACTTCCAATATTCCAGAGAGGTCTTCAACCACCATGATTGCTCTTTCCTTGTTTTCCTTGGTAAGCCTGACCACGATGGAAACGATCACTCCAGCGATCAAAATAGTATCCCGAGATTTAAAATGTTGATCCTCCGATTTGATCTGACTCATTGAAATCACCTTGAAAGCCTCTTGTATCTCTTTATTATAGGGGGTTAATGGATGCCCTGAAATAAAAAACCCTAATGTTTCCTTTTCAAAAATGAGCCTCTGTTTTGTTTTCCAGTCGTCAACATCAGGGAGTTGAAGTGGAGTCAAGCTGTTTTCGATTTCCTCATCGCTCATAAAATCATAAAACGTCACCTGATCTTTCCTCTTCAGGGCTTTTTCAGCCTGTGCAAAAGCCATCAACGTCTCCAACGATTCGAAAGTCTTTCTTCTGTTGGGTTCCAAAGAATCAAAAACCCCGCCCTTGATCAGAGCTTCCAAAACCCGCACATTGACCTTTGAAGTGTCGATTTGGGTGAAAAAATCGATCAGGTCCTTAAAACCCTTGCCTGCTTGGCGCGCCTCCAGGATATTCGTCAGGGCGGAAGCTCCAACGTTCTTAATCGCTTCCAACCCAAAGCGGATTTTCCCGTCAAGCGCGGTAAAAATAAGTTCGCTCTCATTAATATCGGGTGGTAAAACCGGTATCTTCATTTCCCTGCACTCGCTGATCAACTTAACGATGCTATCGGGTTTGCTCCTCTCAGTGGTCAAAAGAGCGGCCATAAACTCGACCGGATAGTTTGCCTTAAGCCATGCGGTCTGATAACTGATCATGGCATAGGCGGCTGAATGGGATTTGTTGAATCCGTATTGGGCGAATTTATCAATCAAGTCGAATATTTCATTCGCTAGAGCCTCACCCACATCGTTTTCCTTACAGCCAGCGATAAAAGCACCCCGCTGTTCGGCCAACTCCTTCTTTTCTTTTTTACCAATTGCCCGTCTAAGAACATCAGCGGCTCCAAGACTAAAACCCGCCAAAACCTGAACGGCTCTCATAACCTGCTCCTGGTAGATCATGACTCCGCAGGTTTCATTTAAGATCGGCTCCAGTAGAGGATGAAGATAACGAATCTTTTGCCGACCATGCTTTCTTTCTACAAAATCTTCGACCATCCCTGATCCGAGTGGTCCAGGTCTGTATAGTGCCACCAGCGCGATAATATCCTCGAAACAATCAGGTTTCAGTTTCTGTATCAGGTTTTTCATGCCAGCGGATTCCAGCTGAAAAACGCCGGTGGTCTCTCCCCTGCTAAGCAGTTGATAGGTCTTAGCGTCATCCAACTGTATCATAGAAATATCGATAACCTCCTGGGTCTCTTTCCTGGAATTAATCAAAGTCACAGCCCTATCGATCACCGTGAGGTTTCTTAAACCTAAAAAATCGAATTTCACGGCCCCCTGGTCTTCCGCGTACTTCATCGTGTACATCGACTGGATTCCCTCACCCTTCGTGGGGGTGCATACCGGCATGATGTCATAGACAGGTGAGTTCATGATGATGATTCCAGCGGCATGGGTCGAAAGGTTGTTGTTTAATCCCTCCACAACCATTGCCGTTTGCAGAAGTTTCTTCTCATTTTCTGAGCCGTTATCCAAAAGCTCCTTTAATCTCGGCTCCTTTTTCAATGACGCGTCGATGGTGATATTGAGTTCATCGGGGATGAGCTTGGCGATCCTGTCAGCGTCGGCATAGGGGAAATCAAGTACTCTCGCCACACCTCTAATCGCACCTTTCGCCTGGAGCGAACCAATCGCCGATATCTGACAGACATTCATCTCACCGTATTTTTCCTTGACGTATTCAATCACTTTTTCACGCCCTTCCACTTCAAAATCGATATCGAAGTCGGGCATACTGATTCTTTCGGGATTTAAAAACCGCTCGAATAGCAGATCGAAATAGATGGGGTCGATGTCGGTGATTTTCAAGACATAGGCAACCAGAGACCCCGCGCCTGAACCCCGGCCCGGACCTACTGGGATGTTATTTTTTTTGGACCAGTTAATAAAATCAGCCACAATGAGAAAATACCCTGGATAATCCATCTGATTGATGACTTTCAGTTCGAAATCCAGTCTGTTTTGATAGTGAATCTTCTTGTTGATATGCTCGTTTTCGCTCCAGCGATACAGAACAGAAAGGTATTCAAGCCTCTCTTCCAGTCCCTTATTCGCGTCAATGATCAGTTCCTCTTGCAGGGTTGATCCTTTTTGGGCCGTGTATTTAGGGAAAAGAGGTTCTCTTTTCGATAAATCCACATCGCAGCGCTCGGCTATTTCAACCGTATTTATTATGCATTCTTCCGGCAAATCCTTAAAGGCCTCCTTCATTTCATCCGGGCTTTTGATAAAAAGTTCCGATGTTTTGAAACCATAGATATCCTGGTCTGTTATGCGCTTCTGCCAACCCATCAACTGCAAAATATAATGGGATTCGGCCACATCCCGTGTCGGATAATGACAGTCGTTGGTCCCCACCAAAGGCAAATCTAATTCTTTTGCGATCCTGATCAGATCGGGATTGACTTTATCTTGTTCCTCAAGGCCATTGGACTGTATTTCGATGTAATACCGCCCATCGAAAACCTCCGAGTACCATTTTGCCGTCTCCATCGCTTCCTGGTAATTTCCCTGAAGAAGTCTCTGGGATAATTCCCCCTGAAGACAGGCCGATAAGACAATCAGCCCCTCGTTGTACTTTTCCAGAAGTTCATGATCTATCCTCGCTTTACCATAATACTTGCCTTCCATAAAACCAAAACTGGCCAGCTTGATCAGGTTCTGGTAGCCTTTTTTATTTTCGCAAAGTAAAATGGTATGATAGGCGTTGGGCCCAGGTCTTTGGTAGTTTTTTTGTCTGCGGTTGCCTTTAGCGACATAGGCTTCCATCCCGATGATCGGCTTGATGGAAGCTTTTTTCATCGTATGATGAAACTCGATTGCCCCATGCAAGTTGCCGTGATCGGTGATTGCGCAACTCTGATAACCCAAATCCAGAAGTTTTCTGTCCAGGCCGTCTATTTTATTGGCACCATCCAAAAGAGAATAGTGTGTATGGAAATGTAAATGTACGAATTGCGCTGACATCTTTGAGTTAACTTGTTAAAGATTGGATTTCGACATTGATTGTTTTATGGGAAAGTTTAATTTTATCATGAAAAAAAAATCGCTTGCCGTCTTTTTGATCATCGCGTTATTCCCCCTTGCGCTCCATGCAAAGCTGATCGAACCTGATGGGCTTTTAATGAAAATCATCGAAAACAATTCAAGTGTATCCCAGTTTTTCCTTACCGCGGACGTAAAGGTGTACGACCCCGAAGCCTTGGTTCCCCTTGAAGAAGAACTAAAAGAAGCCATCGTCCCCTATGAGCTCACTGACCGTTCTTATTCCCAAAATATCATTTTTATCCGGGACGAGTTTATTTCGATAGAATCCTTGGATAGCAATCAAAACGCCTTGCATGTCTTTATCAAAGAAAATTTCAGAACAATCGAGATAAACTTGGATGAAACCCGCGTCTTTAATTACGAAGATGTTTTCTTTCAGCCGATTATCCTGTTCACCAAACATGTCCAATACTTAATCAGGGACATTAATTTCCTCGGCATTTCTAACGATCGAGTCTCAATGAGACAAGAGGAAAACCTGTTCGCTTACCAGTTGGGCGATGATAAAGCCAATATCCTCGTTCATTCTGCCAATTACAAGGTATTATCTATCAACCGCGAATTACAATATAAAGGCCGCTACTATCCTTTATCTGTTAAAATATTGGCGTGGGATGAACAGAAAAATAAAATACCCACTCACCTTCAGTATTTTATCAACTCGCGACTTTTCAAAGAAGTTTGGGTTAAAACAATTAATAACAGAGGCATAGGGACCAAAAAAAACCGTTTATTAAAAAGTTATAAAGATGAAATCACCCAAGATAGCTTTTTCGACCTTTTGGTAAACCATGCTCAATAAAATAGTTATTTTATTACGCTGCAATTAAAAACCACTAAAATCAATTACATCATGCTATTAAAAATTTTATCAAAAAAGTTACTCTATGAACATCAATTAAAGGGATTATTATTATTCTTGTTGTTATTACTGCCTTTATTGACTTTCGGTTCCACCTTATATGATTCAATTGCCATTATTATTGATAACAGAATTATCACGAAAAATGAGATCGAATTGAGAGTACTTGAAGAGGCGAGTCGGCAGCGTCTTGACTTATCTGATAAATCCAATCTGGGACCCATCCGGGATCAGATCACGAACCTTCTTATTGAAGAAAGCCTCTTAGATATCAGAGCCGATGAATTGCAGATCCATCTATCTGACGAAGCTCTTGAGGCTGAGATCTCAAATTTTAGACGACAAAACAATCTTAGCCAGGTTGAGTTTGAAAATTACCTCGAAAAGCAACAACTAAGTCTCCCTTTTTTTCGTAGAAATTATAAAAAGCGTTATTTAAGAAGCAAGGTTATCGATAGGGAGATTCGCCCATACATTCAAATCGATGAAGCAGACCTCGAAAGCAATTACAGCAAAGATCAGTCGGAGCGATTTTCTGTGCGCGCCCGACATATTCTGATCAAACTAAGTCCAAACGCGACTTCTGAGGAAAGGCGTTTGAAAGAAAATAAACTTCTTAAAATAAAAAAGGAAATCGAGTCAGGCTTGAGTTTTTCTAAGGCTGCTGATCTTTACTCGGAAGACCCTTCGGCAAAGATCAATCACGGCGACCTCGGGTTTTTCGAAAAAACAGACATGGTCAAGGAATTTTCAGAAGAGGCGTTTTCTCTGCCCATAAAAAAAATAAGCGATCCGGTTCTCTCGCCCTTTGGTTTTCATCTCATCGAAGTGCTGGAAAAAAAACAGGTCGAGAAAAAATCTTTTCAGGACGCGAAAGACTCTCTTTTTCAACAGCGATACCAAGCCTTATTTGTCTCCAAGTATCAGGAATATATTAAGAATCTCAAGGGCAAAGCCCAAATCAAATTTATAAACCCATGAATCGAAGTAGGGAAAACAAATCGAAATTGATCACCGTTGGTTCAATCCTTTTGGTCTTGCTTTTCATGACGCTACCAACTCTAGGCGGGAATCTTTTCGCACAATCTTTTTTGAGCAAGTCATTGGAGCTTCCCGACGCGACGGGAGATGGCGCAAAAGTCGTCCAGTCTGAAAAACAATCCTTCTTTGAGAAATTGATCCAAAAACTTAAAAGGAACCAACCTCAAAAAGAAGAAGTGAAAGCTACCGAGTCTTCCAACTCCGAATTGGTTTTATATTTCCAAAGTATTGAGTCGATCGCTTTCGAGAAAGACATGTTGGAGCAGGTTCATTTCTTCATCGATCAAAAGGAATTAAACCTTGCGCAAACCATGCTAAATAAGATGCCTCAAATTCCAACTGAGGAGGTTTCCGAAGATGATTTATTTATTTTAAATGAATACCGACGGTTTCTTAATATAAAATTGTTATTTCTTTTTGGGGATCTGCGTGAAACTTTGACACTTGGCGAGCAATTTTTAAAAAACTTCAGTGGAGGAGAGAACTTCACTGAAGCCTACTACTATTATGCCGTCTCTGCGGAGAAGACCGAACAACCCCTTAGAAATACTTCCCTGATGAATCCGGCGATGCTTATTAATCTGCCTGAGGGTATGGCTTTTAAATTAAGGGAAATATTAGCTCGTTACGCGCTTAGTGAGAATAAGACGTTGGAGGCATTAAGCTATTTAATCGACAAGGAAGGAAAGCTGATTGAAGCTTTTGATAAATGGTTTACTGTATTGATTGAAAAAATTGGCGATATTAATGATCTCAACGAAATCATCGGGCGCTTTGAAAATCAGCCCATTCAGCATAGGCTTTTATTAAAAAAACTTCAACTTTTGATACGGGATGGTCATTTCAATAAAGCACAAGAATTTTTAACTGATTTGCAGGAGGATGGGGACCTGCCAACCAGCCTTTACGGTGAATTGCAGAAACATCAAAAGTTCATTCTCAATGCGCAAAACACCAAACCATTTAAAATCGGTGTCATCCTGCCTATTTCTCATTACCGCTACAAGGTTCTGGCCGAGCAGGTCCTGGAAGGGCTTGAATTGGCCCTAAATCATTTTAGCAACGAAAATAAACCGTTTCAAATCATCATCAAAGACTCCATACCGCCAGCAAACTCTGACCAACCATCGATAACTGAAAAGGACGTTCAGGAACATATCAAGAAAGTCATCAACGATCTTGTCGAAAACGAACAGGTTATCGCGATATTAGGGCCCATAACAAAAACAAGTTCCGTTTTTGCCGGAAAAATTGCGGAGGAAAATATGATTCCGCTGATCTCATTTTCACTTACCGAGGATATTGGTGAGGATTCCCCCTACCTTTTCAGGTTCCAACGAAAACAAACCCAAGAGGCTGTCATGCTAGCCAAGTATGCTTTTGACTACCTAAAGGCTAGGCGTTTCGTTTTATTTTATCACCAGAAAAAATCCAGTTTCAAAATCACAAAATCATTTGAAAAGGAGATTTTAAAAAGAGGTGGGGAAATAGTTGGAGTCGGTGAAATCGGTGCCGATCAAACCGATTATCAGGATAACTTCGCCAGCTTCACGGGCGGTTTCAGAAAAATTACTGAGGAAGAACAAGAAGAAATAAACGACTCCAGAGACCGACTTGATCCCATCGTTGATTTTGACGTGATTTACGCTCCGGTCGACCCAGACACATTGAATCTCATCATTTCCTTTGCGCGGCTTTTTGATTCTGAAAAAGCCTGGATATTATCAGGAAGCCAGACCAACGTTAAAGAAAACC